>NZ_JBELQB010000059.1:0-553 GCF_046000485.1 Flavobacterium rhizophilum | reverse complement strand
CCATATTATAAACATTGGGTCTATTGCAGGTAAAGAAGTGTACCCTAACGGAAATGTATACTGCGCCTCTAAGCATGCGGTAGATGCGCTTAACCAGGGCATGCGTATGGACTTAAACCAATATGGCATACGCGTGGGGGCCATAAACCCCGGGCTGGTTGAAACTGAATTTAGCGAAGTACGCTTTAAAGGCGATACTGAACGCGCAGGCAATGTGTATAAAGGCTATGAGCCGCTTAAAGCAGAAGATATTGCAGACATTATCACCTTTGTGGTTACGCGCCCCTACCATGTAAATATTGCTGACTTAACTGTGCTGCCAACCGCACAGGCCAGCGCAACTATGGTTAAAAAGGGGTAATAGCCAAAATATGATATAATAAAAATCCCGCCGGTTGGCGGGATTTTCAGTTTTATGAAGTAGCCTCTTTAATGGCTTCCTTGATTTCGATTTCGAGCTCTTCAGACAGTTCGGGGTTGTCTTTAATGAGCGATTTTACCGCATCGCGGCCCTGCCCCAGCTTGGTATCACCGTAGCTGAACCATGAACCGG
>NZ_JBELQB010000058.1:0-556 GCF_046000485.1 Flavobacterium rhizophilum | reverse complement strand
GGTAAGATGTTCTCATAACCTTGTAGTTGGTACTCTAATTAATCTGACTGATAATTCTATTTGGTGGCAAAACTATGCTAATGTAAAAAAGAAAAAGCTTTATATAGATCTAATAGAAGAACCCCAAGGTTACATTTCAATACTGATAGCAGATAATGGACCTGGATTTACAATCTCAACAGATGATGCAGTAAAGCCTTTTGTATCTGATAAGCCCGGAGGAATGGGATTGGGATTACATTTAGCATATGAGGTTATGAATAGTCAAAAAGGAGAATTAATTTTTCCTGAAGAAGGAGATTATGATCTTCCAAATGAGTTCAAAAAAGGTGCAAAATTATTACTCGCTTTTAAAAGATAAAATATGGCTGATTTTCAATTACCTTCAGACGGTTCTGTTATTGTTATAGACGATAAAATCAGCGAGGCGATACCACTTATTAAACTACTTTCAAAAAAAGGAATTGCTACTACATATTACTCCGGTAAAGATACTGAACTACCATTACAACCACTCCAAAAAATCAGATTGGCTTTTGTAGATATACAGCTATTT
>NZ_JBELQB010000057.1:0-560 GCF_046000485.1 Flavobacterium rhizophilum | reverse complement strand
CGGCGAGGTCGAAGCGGGCGAAATGATAGAGCTTGAGCCGCTCAGGGTCGGCGAGCACCGCCTTGAGGTTGGGCGCGGCATAGCTGCTGCCGGGCTTGAAGCGCACGAGATGCTCGTCGCCGTTGCCGTCGGAAAGCTGCACGACGCACAGCCGGTCGCGCTGGGTGACGAGGCCCATCGTCTCGGTGTCGACGGCGATGGAGGCGCCCGGCGCGAACACGCCGGCGGGAAGGTCTTCCTCGTGAAAACGGTCATCGCCGCGCCCTAGCGTCGTCGCGACGAACGCTCAATGGCCCCCGCCGGATCGCGTGCCAGCGCGGCACCGGTGAAAGCCGGATCACGGGTCACCTCGCGTCGCGCCCAGCCGGGGATCGGCGCGTCCGGAGCATTGTCGATCTCGGCAAGCCAGAGGCCGGTGAGCGGTCCACCGAACCGGTCGATCGCGAAACACCATCCGTCGATGCTGGCGCGATGGCGATCCTTGACGAGCCGCGCCGCCGGCAGCGTCGAGAAGACGGCGAACTCCTCGGCCGTGAGATAGGCGGTGACGATCGGGTCCG
>NZ_JBELQB010000056.1:0-562 GCF_046000485.1 Flavobacterium rhizophilum | reverse complement strand
GCGCGCTCGGGCGGCACCTCGACGCCGCGCAGCTTCGAGGCGCGCACGCGCAATTGCGCCATCGGCTCGCCGGCATCGCCGCGCACTTCGCTTTCCTCGATCGAGGCGCCCATCTCACGCAGCGTGGTGAACAGACCGGTGCGCAGCGGATTGGTCATGACATCGGGCAGCACGACATCGGAACCGTCGACGATCAACGCCGCGACGACCGGGAAGGCTGCCGAAGACGGATCGGCGGGCACGATGACCGTCGCGCCATGGAGTTCAGGCTGCCCCACCAAGGTGATGCGGCGGCCATGCTGACCTTCCTGCACCGAATTGATCTCGGCGCCGAAATGCCTGAGCATCAATTCGGTATGGTCGCGGCTGGCCTCGCTCTCGATCACGGTCGTTGTGCCCGGCGCGGCGAGGCCCGCCAGCAGCACCGCCGACTTGATCTGGGCCGAGGCGACGGGTGTCTTGTAGCTGATCGGCAGCGGATCGCGGGCACCCTGGACGGTGAGCGGCAGACGGCCGCCCTCGCCGCCGGAGACGACCTTCGCACCCATCTTTTCCAGCGGAT
>NZ_JBELQB010000055.1:0-562 GCF_046000485.1 Flavobacterium rhizophilum | reverse complement strand
ATGACTCGGGAGAGGATAGTGTTGAACAATTCGCGGATCGGCCTGCGGGCCGCGCTTCTGCTCGGTGCCGCCATGACGCCGGCAATGCCTGCGCTGGCCCAGACGGCGACGGGCACCACCCCGCCGGCGACCACGCAGACGGATACCGACGTCACGACGCAGAACGACCAGAATCTCGGCGACATCGTCGTCACCGCCGAGCGTCGCTCGGAGAATCTCCAGAAGGTGCCCGTCTCGGTCGGCATCGTCGGCGGGCAGGATTTCGGCCGCGGCGGAGGAATAGCGCAGTCCCTGGCCGATGCGGCCCTGGACGATGATGCGGCGCAGCTGGTCGGCCTGGTCGGGCGTGACCGTAGGAAGCGGCAGCGCGACGGGCTGGATCTGGAGCCGCGCGGGGGTCGCGGACGGAGCAGGGGTCGGCGCAGCGGTCTGCGCCGAAGCGGGCAGGGTGGCGCCAAGTGCGAGGGAGGCGGCAGCGGCGTGCAGCCCGGATCGTCCGAACATCGAGAGCATTTTCCTTCTCACCGGTCTGGTGATGATAGGGGCGGCCACGGCGAATGTA
>NZ_JBELQB010000054.1:0-563 GCF_046000485.1 Flavobacterium rhizophilum | reverse complement strand
ATCACGTTCATGTTCCTCTTCGGCGCGTTCGATATCGTCAAGCATGCCTATGCGACGGCGGTCAGCCAATTGACCCTCAAGCGAAAGTTCGCGGGCCTCGCGCAACTCGACGCCCTCACCGGCCTCGCAAACCGGCTCGGCCTCGCCGAAAATCTCGAAACCATCATCGCGGATGCACAGCGCAAAGGCTATGGCCTCGCCGTGCACAGCCTCGACCTCGATCGCTTCAAGGCGGCGAACGATCTTTATGGCCATCCAGCTGGCGACGCAATTCTCAGAGAGGTCGCACGGCGGCTGACACGCCTGACGCGCTCAAGCGATCTCCTGGTGCGGCTGGGTGGCGACGAATTCGTGCTGGTGCAGACCGGCGTCGCGGAGCGCGAACAGGCCACCGGACTGGCGTCACGCATCGTCGAGGACATTGGAAGCTATTATAACATCAACGGCTACACCATTGAGATCGGCACCAGTGTCGGCATCGCGCTGCTGACAAGCGAGCAACTCACGCCGGACGAATTGCTCGCCCGCGCCGATCAGGCGCTCTATCAGGCCAAACGAACGAG
>NZ_JBELQB010000053.1:0-564 GCF_046000485.1 Flavobacterium rhizophilum | reverse complement strand
CTTTTCATAATTTTCGGTATTGTTGTAATACGTAACAAGTTTGTGGTTAATGAGTGAACTGCCAGGGTATTTTTTTACCAGTTTTTCTATAGCCTCATAGGCTTTTTCATTCTTCTGATTATATGAATATGCATCAAAAAGCAATAGGGCAAATAATGGGTTATCAGGTTGCGATTTTACTTTTTCTTGTAAAAACACTTCAAAATCAGGGGCAACCTCTTCAGGGTTAATATCTGCAAGCGCGCTTTTTTGGTAATCTTTATAAGTATCATAATATACCAGATCAGTAAAACTTTTACTACTGATATCTTTAAGCGCTGCGAAAAAATAATCGCTTTTGCCTTTTAATGATGATTTAATCACCAGCCTGTTCATGCCTTTTTTCAGGTTAAATTTCAGTTGATAAGCATTCAGGTCAGTAGATTTTATTTTTTCGTTAGAATAAATTTCTACATCATTTAAAAATATTTTCAGCGGCCCACCTGCACCAAAATGTAAAACAGCCTGCCTGTCAGAAGGGGCTTCTACAAACGTTTGGGCATATATTATACCATTGCCATACTC
>NZ_JBELQB010000052.1:0-569 GCF_046000485.1 Flavobacterium rhizophilum | reverse complement strand
ATCGCGCCGACCCGCGCGATGGTGCGCCCGACCACGGGCGCGGCGTTCCAGGCTGCGGTCTTCCACCCGCCAGTCTCCTTCGTCCCCTGCGGCGAATCGAGCATCGCCAGCACGACATAGCGCGGCGCATCCATCGGGAAGGCCGCCGCGAACGTCGCGACGTTGCGCGACCGGTCGTAACCGCCCGCCACCGCGGCTTCCGCCGTACCCGTCTTGCCGCCGACGCGATAGCCCGGAGCGTCACCCTTGCGCCCCGTACCGCGCAGCACGATCAGGCGCAGCATCTGGCGCATCCGCGCGCTCGTCGCCTCGCTGATGACACGGCGACCCTGCGGCGCCTGGCCCGGCGAGATCTTCATCAGCGTCGCCGGCCGCCAGATCCCGCCATTGACCAGCGCGGCATAGGCGGACGCAAGATGCAGCGGCGTCACCGCGATGCCGTGGCCGTAGGCGGTCGTCATCGTCGTCGTGCGCGCCCAATAGGTCGGCCAGAGCGGACGCCCCTTCTCGCGCAGCTCGATATCGGGCTTGGTGTCGAAGCCCAGTTTGCGGAACATCGCCTGCATCCG
>NZ_JBELQB010000051.1:0-570 GCF_046000485.1 Flavobacterium rhizophilum | reverse complement strand
ACCACGGGAAGCAGTTCCAGCAACAGCCGTCCGAGCACGAAAGGCAGCCGCAGCAGTGACTGCCACGCGCGTGCCAGGCTGACCCGGCGTCGGTGCTGTTCGGGCTGGGTCGCAACGCCGGACGCAGACACGGGCGGATCGCCCACCGCCAGCGGCTGCGCCGGGACATGCACGGTCAGCGGCATGCGCACTTCGAGAAATATGATTGGACGGCGGATCAGCCGGACCATCACCCATTCCGCCGCAAGAGCGCAGCCGAACAACAGCGCCAGTTTCCAGGCGATCTCGGCCAGCAGATCGTAGGCGGCGGGATCGTTCGCGGTGCGCAGGAACCAGTAATAGAACGCCGGAAAATGCGTGATCGAGCGCGCCATGTCGGCGATCTCGCGCGACATCTCGCCGATCTGACCGGACAGCGTAAGCAGGAGCTGAGCACCAAGGCTGTCGGCCGGGAGCGGGATCGGCGACTTCTGCGCGGGCGCGGGCTGCTGCTGCCCCGACGCCGTCGCGATCGCGCGCAGCGTGTCGATCATCTGCGCGCGCTTCCGATCGTCCTGGAGCGTTTCCAGC
>NZ_JBELQB010000050.1:308-579 GCF_046000485.1 Flavobacterium rhizophilum | reverse complement strand
TGCCGACGGCAAGCCGGGCACGATCGAGCTGCCGGTGACCGCGAGCTACGACGACTGGATGCACGGCCTCTCCGCCCGCTTCAGTCCACGCTCGATCTTCCCGAAGGAGCATGTGCTCTCGATCTGGAAGGACGAGCTGGATGAGACCCGCGACTGGGGTGCGCTGGTGACCACCGTGTTGCATCCGCAATGCAGCGGCCGTCCGATGCGGCTGCGCCTGCTACGCGAGTTCCTGACCTATGCAAAGTCGTGCCCGGACGTCTGGATCACC
>NZ_JBELQB010000050.1:0-298 GCF_046000485.1 Flavobacterium rhizophilum | reverse complement strand
AGAGGGAAGCGGGCATGTCTTTCTCCGACTGGACGGGGTTCCGGTTCGGCCCGACAATAGACACGCGATCAGCCCGAGCGGAACTCCATGACACGCAGACCCCGTATCCTCGTCATCAATCCCAACTCCTCCGTGTCGGTGACGACGGTGATCGACGAGGCGGTCATGCCGCTGCGGATCGCCGGCGGACCTGACATCGAAGTGGTTGGCCTCGCCGAGGGACCGCCGGGCATCAGCTCGCAGCGCGATGCCGACAGCGTGGTGATGCCGCTGGTCAATCGCGTCACGCGTGACGATG
>NZ_JBELQB010000004.1:0-332171 GCF_046000485.1 Flavobacterium rhizophilum | reverse complement strand
ACTTCCGCAAACTTTTAATGCCTTTTTTTTAATCTTTTTTTAACCTTATTTCATAACTTACTGAAAAAGTGACTTTTAAAACATATATAGATTATTAATTTTTCAATCTATTATTCGTAACGAAGTACTTTTACGGGGGAAATTTTAGTTATTATATAGGACGGTACTAATAATAAAAGTAAACAAATTAGTATTGTTCCTATGTTTACCGCTAAAATAAACGGCACATTTATACTAACCGGTGCTACTGTTACATAATAATTTTCGGGTGGTAGCTTAATTATTCCGAAATATTTCTGAATTAAAAGCAAACCTATACTTATTACATTACCCCAAATAAGCCCTTTTACTACAAGAAAAGCCGCATTATATAAAAATATTTTCCTGATTGACCAGTTTGGCGCCCCCACAGCTTTAAGCATTCCCACCATTTGAGTACGCTCCAGTATAAGTACTAACAAAGCCACTATCATATTAATGGTAGAAACCACTATCATAATTGTTATTATAAGAAGAATATTAAAGTCGAACAACTTTAACCATTCAAATATATTGATATACTTATTTTCTATGGTACGACTATCAAGTGTAGGCGGTATCGCCGAATATATCTCATCCCCCTTTTCCTCTATTTTATCAAAGTCATCAATAAAAACTTCAAAAGAGCCTACCTGATCTTTCTTCCATTTATTAATACGCTGTACATGTCTTATATCTCCTATTACTATTGAGGCATCAAATTCCTGAAATCCCGAATTATAAATCCCTACCAGTTCAAAAACCCTAAGGTTAGGCATACTGTTTCCGTCTTCTTTCATAAAATAGGTACTAAACCTATCGCCCACTTTAAGCTCAAGTCGGTTAGCCATATATTCTGAAAGTATAACTTCTTCATTAAGCTTCTCCTTCAGGTTAGGAATCCTCCCCTCCTTTAAGTACTCTTCCAGGTTATCCCATTTATAATCCTGACCTACTCCTTTAAATATAATCCCTTCAAAAGCTTTTTCTGTCCTTATAATACCGGCCTTAGAAGCTACGGCCTGAACATGATTAATTCCCTGTACGGTTTTAAACTCCGGATAGAAGTCCTGATTAATACTGATAGGCTCTACGCTGACTTCCGACTGGTTATCGTCAAAGTTGGATATAATTATGTGTCCGTTAAAAGCAGATATCTTTTCACGTATCTTATCCTGCAGCCCTACACCCGTAGCTATAGATACCACCATCATTATAATACCAATAGCTATAGCTATAATTGCTATTTTTATTATTGGTGCCGAAATACTACTTTTATGGTCTTTTGAAGTAATCAGCCTTTTGGCTATAAAATATTCTAAATTCAATTTGTATGGTATCTTTTTCTTTGCTCAAAAATACATTTTTATTCTCATTTATACTGATTGGGTCATGCGGAAATTCGGTTTCGGTACAAAAAGCAAAACCTGAAGCCCACAAGGAACAGGCAGAGATAACTTATCGTGAGAATCAATTGGTCACCGAAATAAAAACCGGAGCAGAAAACTATTCGGCATACTTACCTTTAATTAAAGGAAAAAATGTTGGTATTGTAACCAATCAGACAGGGACCATAATTAATAATGGAGAAACAGGTCATGTTGTTGATTTTTTACTCGAAAAGAAAGTAGCCCTAAAAAAAATATACGCTCCTGAACATGGTTTTCGGGGTACTGCTGATGCAGGCGAACATATTAAGGACGGAAAAGATACCCAAACAGGGCTACCTATTATATCACTTTACGGAAACAATAAGAAACCTAAAACGGAACAACTTGCGGGAATAGACATTATGCTTTTTGACCTGCAAGATGTAGGTGCCCGTTTTTACACCTATATATCTACACTACATTATGTAATGGAGGCTTGCGCCGAAAACAATATACAGTTAATAGTATTAGACAGACCCAACCCTAATGGCAGTATTGTTGACGGACCTGTTTTGGAAAAAGAATATACCAGTTTTGTTGGTATGCACCCTATACCTGTATTACACGGAATGACTATTGGTGAGTACGGGCAAATGATTAATGGTGAAAAATGGCTAAACAACGGTACTCAATGTAAGCTTACCGTAATACCTTGTTTAAATTACAACAGAGATATGGAATATCATTTACCGGTAAAGCCATCGCCTAACCTTCCAAATGATCAATCGATAAGTTTATATCCCAGTCTTTGTTTTTTTGAAGGCACAAATGTAAGCGTGGGCCGTGGTACAAATAGACAGTTCCAGGTATATGGTTCTCCTTTCCTGCCAAAAACAAGCTTCAGTTTTACTCCGGCTCCAAACGAAGGCGCTAAAGACCCAATGTATAATGGTAAAGTTTGTTTTGGCGAAGATTTAACCAATGTAGAAAAACCGAAACAACTGGAATTAAAATGGCTTATTGAGTCTTACAGTAAAACTGAAGACAAATCAAAATTCTTTATTTCTTTTTTCACTAAACTGGCAGGCACCAAAAAACTTCAGGAGCAAATTGAGAATGGTATAAGTGAAACCGAAATAAGAAAGAGCTGGGAAAAGGGACTTAACAGCTTTAAACAAACAAGAAAAAAATATCTTATATATAAGTAAGTAACAGGTAATTCTTAATGTTTTTACAAAGTAGTTTTACTTCCTATTATTGTTTTGTAACTTTATTCTAAGTATTAACCTAAAAAAATAAGCCATGAATATAGCAGAAACAATAGACAATGTAATACAATACATCGTAGGGATGATTGATAAAGCAAAAGGTTACATAAATGAGGTAATTGAGTTTTTTACCATGTTAAAGGAAAACATAGATGCCTTACTTGAATATATAGATGAAAAAATACAGCACATTCAGGATATTATAAGCGAAATTAAATATCACGAAGAAGTTGCCGCTTAATACAACAAAAGCCCTCCTATTTACCGGAGGGCTTTTTTATTTTTTCTGTTTTTAATAGATTTTATAATTTTTACTATCAGCCATACTATTGCGTGTAGTATTGCAAAAATTATAAACAGTAACAGTGACACACTTAATACTTCAAACATTTTGGCGGTCCAGCCTGCATCAATCAAATCACTATTTATAAACAACAATGATAATGATATAAAGAAAGCGAGTACGTATAGTAATAAAAGTCTTTGAGGTGTTTTCATACTTAATTAAACGATTTTCTTTTTCATTTCTTCTACAATATTATAAGCCGCCGGGCAAATAGCAACATTTTTAAGGGTAAGATTTGCAATTTGCTGAAACTTTTTTCTATCGGTATGCGGAAATTCCCTGCAAGCTTTAGGCCTTACATCATATATCATACAATAATTCTCAGTATCCAGGAAAGTACAGGGTACACTTTGCAACACATAATCGTTATCTTCATCTATCCTTAAATACTTTTCTATAAATTGCTGAGGCTTCATTTTAAAGTGCTTTGCAATTCTTTCAATATCGGCTGTTGTAAATAATGGCCCTGTAGTTTTACAGCAATTTGCACAAGTAAGGCAATCTGTCCTTTCAAACTCCCTGTCATGCAAATCCTGCATAATGTAATCAAGATTTTTTGGAGCTTTCTTTTTCAGCTTATCAAAAAACTTTTTGTTCTCGTTATGCTTATCTTTGGCAAGTTTTGGTAGCTGTTGTAAAAATTTCTCCATCACACAAATCATATTATAGTAAGCAGCAAAAGTATAAAAAAATGAAAGACCTTTTCGGCAAAGCAATACTGGATTATCAAACCAACAATTCTCCCGAGGATATTATTACGGAAACATCAATATCTGAAGAAGATGAAATGAGCGTTGCCTATTTGTTTAGGAACTATAAGCAAATGCCAAAAACTGAACAAAAGGCACTTTCGTTATGTAAAGGCCGCGTACTCGATGTAGGTTGCGGTGCCGGAAGTCATAGCTTATACCTGCAAAACGAAAAGAAACTTGATGTTACGGCTATAGACATATCGGAAAATGCCGTTGAAGCCTGCAAACTTAGGGGTATAAAAGTTTGTCGTACTATTAATGTACTAGATCTTGACAATGAAAAGTATGACACGATAATTCTTTTAATGAACGGAACCGGAATTTTCGGTAAACTGAAAAATATAACTCAGTATCTTGAGAAACTAAAATCACTAATTAACCCCGGAGGACAAATACTGATTGATTCATCTGACATTATTTATATGTTTGATGAAGATGAGGATGGAGGTAAATGGATCCCCACAGATACGGATTATTATGGAGAACTTACTTTCACTATAACCTATAAAGGTGAGAAAGAAGAACAGTTTGACTGGCTTTACATTGATTATAACACAATGCAAAATGCAGCTCATGCCAATGGCCTGAACTGCGAACTTATTTTAGAAGGGGAACATTTTGATTATTTAGCAAAACTCAGCTTATAGTAAATCATTACTCCTTATTCTTCAACCTTATATTTACCAACTTTAACATAATACTGTAAATCGCCCGTTTTTTCATAAAAAAGACTTTTAGCCTCATCATATGCGGCAATATAACTTTTGTTTTCAGCCGAAAACTTTTTACCCAAAGGTGAATTATAAAACTTAATTATCTCTTTTATTTCTTCATGAGTATACTTTTCTAAAAAGTGTTTTTCCACTTCCTGATTATATACCACAAGTAAAGAATCCAGTTTTTTAGTGAATTCTGCTTCATTTTCAGGACTAACAGAAAGTATCTTGTCCTCACGGGTGTGTTCTGTTTGCTCAGTGACACCCATTAATTTAATTAACTCGTTTACATCCTTTTTAAAGCTATCATCCTGAGCCTTTACAGATAAAACTGCTAATAACAATAATGCTGTATAAAATATTTTTTTCATGATGTACTATTCTTCTTTTTTCTCCTTTTCTTTCTTTTTCATTTTATATATCTCCATTCCTAGAGGATATTCATCAGGGAAATCATTTTCAACAAGAAGCCTTTTATCTGATAAAAACTTCTTCCCTACAGGGGTTTCATAAAATGCCAAAAGCTGTTTAATTTCATCATGGGTATATTTATCTAAGTAGTATTTTTCAATATCACCTGTAAATTCAGATACTATTACATCATAATCTTTATTGAAATTCTCTTTTTCCTTAGCATTAAGCCTTACAGACAAAGCACGTCTCATAAGTGACATATCTTTAGTATCAACAGTAATTTCCACTAGCTTGCTAACATCTTCTTTAAAGGAAGCATCCTGGGCAGAAGTAAAAAGGAAAGAAAAAAGCAGTATACCGCTTAAAAATATTTTTTTCATTGGTAAGACGTTATTATTACAGGTGCAATATAAAAAAAGTCCGGTAGTTTTACCGGACTTTTCAATATGTATGTATTAATACAATATTATTGAGCGTATTTCATTATCATACTTTGAAGTGACATACTCCATTCCTGTATTGATTGTAACGAAGCTTCTGTAAGTGCTCCTGCTTTAGATGTCATTTTTTTACCTACAGGAGTTTCATAAAACTTAATAATTTCTTTTACTTCCTGATGTGTATAATTCTCAAGATAAAAATCTTCCATAGTTTTAAACACCGGCTTTAAAGACTCATCAAACTCTTTTAAGAACTCTTTTTGTTTATCGGCAGGTATCATACCTATTACCTGCTTTTTAGCAACTTCAATTTGTGAAGTTGATCCTGTCATCTCAATTAGTTTCTTAACATCATTTCTAAAAGCATCATCCTGTGCTGACACTAAGTTTGCTGTAAGAGCAAAAACGAAAATTAAAAGCAATTTTTTCATTGGTTATTATTTAGTTGTTATAAATTAAGGAATATTCAAATATTTATGTGTTTGTAAAGACACTCTCCATTTAGGATTATTCATTACATAGTCTACAATAAGCGGAGTCATTTCCTCTTTCTTACTCCATTCGGGTTGCAAAAATAAAATAGCATCCTTATTTACTTTGGCAGCCTGTTCTTCAGCAAAAATAAAATCGTGCTTATTATAAATTATGACCTTAAGTTCCTGAGCTTTGTTGTAAACTTCATCAACCGGAAGCTTTGTTTTTTTAGGAGAAAGGCATATCCAGTCCCATATTCCTGTTAGGGGATAAGCTCCGGAAGTTTCAATATGTATTTTTAATCCTTTTTCTTTTAAACCTGCCGTTAACGGCCCCATGTCCCAAGTTAGTGGTTCACCTCCGGTAATCACAATAGTCTTAGCATACTTGGCTGCATTATCCACTATAGCTTCAATTTGGGTTGGAGGGTGCAAATCAGCATTCCAGCTTTCTTTAACATCACACCAGTGACAACCAACATCACATCCGCCTACGCGAATAAAGTAGGCCGCAGTACCTGTATGGTATCCCTCTCCCTGAATGGTATAAAACTCCTCCATAAGCGGGAGCATTACCCCTTTCTCTACTGCTATTTGTATATCTTTCTTCAGCATTTTAATTCAAAATAGTTGGCAAAGATACGTATAAAAAAATGAGCGCAATAAAATCCATAAAAAAAGCCGACAGTTAACTGTCGGCTTTTCAATATTAAAAGCAGTAAATTACTTTAATCTTTCTAATTCGCCTTTAGCATATCCGTCGTTTGGATCAAGCTCTAAAACTTTATTATAGTACTCAATAGCTTTTTCTTTCTCTGTTACTGCATAGTAAGACGCAGCGTTAGAGTAAGCCTCGATAAGGTTCGCTTTTTGTTTTGCAACTTCAGCATCTCCTTTTTCTGTAACTATCCTTATGTATTCATTATAAGCCTCAGCCATTTTTTGGTATGACTCATCTGTTTTAATTCTTTGGTTAACTCTTGCTTTGTAAAGGAAAGCATCCTGAGCATCCGGAGAAAGTTTGATTACATAGTCAAGGGCAGCATCAGCTTTTTGAAGTTGCTCTGCATTTTGTTCCTGAGCTTCAGGCGACTTGTTTAAGTGATCAAAATAAATTGAGTAAGCCAGATAGAAGTTATCATAGAACAGGTTTCTGTTGTCTGGGTTTGTAGTAGCTACTTCAAACACTACTGAGGCAGGACCATATAATTTTTGTCCGAATAATTTTTTACCAATAGCGTTAAACTGGTTAGTAATCTCAATATCTTTTTCAGCAGAAGCTTTGATATCAGTAATTGCTTTATCAAATACAGCCTGATCAGTAATAATTGTATTACCCTGCTCGTCTTCACTGATAACAGAAGCCATTTCAGCTAAACCTAAGTATAGGTAATCTCTTGCAATAACACGTTTAGTATCTACCTGAGAAATAAAGTCGGTCATCGCTTTAATACTTTGCTCGTAGTTACCGTTTTCGTAAGCAGAATAAGCAAGGTAACGTAGAATTCTAGGGTTTACCTTGTCTAGCTGTTGCATTTTTTTAGCTTCCTCTTCAAGAGCTTTGTAATCACCGGCAAGTACAAGGAAGTCAGCATGTCTCATACGTGAGTTAAGAGAGTAATCAGTAAGCGTCATGTATTTTTCATAATACTCTAAAGCTTTCTTTACATTCTCATTATATTTTGCCTGGTCGTAAGCACCCCATAGGTAATATGTTTCTGCAAGTTCACGGTAAGCAGGACCATAGTTAGGATCTTTAGCTATCACTTTGTTAAATGCAGCAACCGCCTCCGGGAAAGCAGCTCTTGTATTTTTAGTGATTACGCCAAGTTGAACATCCGCTCTTAAAAGGTTTGAATCAAGAGAAGATGCTGTACGGTAAGCTCTGTAAGCCTCGTTATAGTTTTTATCTCCCACATAAGCATCACCTAAGCTAAGGTAAGCCTGCGCTGATTGTGAATCTTTTTCAATTGCCTGTTTTAATATAGCAATCGCTTTTTTATAATCAGGGTTGTCCGATTCGATATAAGCTCTACCAATATAAATAAGTTGCTCAACATCTTTTCTTCTTAACTCATCTTTAACCGCATTAAATTTAGCTTCTGCAGCCGATGCATTCCCTTTATTCAAATCAATTTGTCCAAGACCAATTGTGTTATATTCAGGATCGTGTTTTACCTTAACACCTTTATTAAAATACATAGCAGCAGAATCCTGCTCTGTTTGTTTAAGATATACGTCTCCTAAAAGAAAGTAGTTTCTACCCTCGTCAGAATCTGATGCAATTAAAGATTTTAAAATTGTTTTGGCCTTCTGATATTGTTCGGCATCAATCGCCTTCAAAGCCTGCTCTGCATCCTGCGCATTAGCTGTACCGAAAACCAATAATGACAAGCCAATGATTTTTAATTCTTTCATTTTAATTCTCCTTTTTAAATATATAATATTACTTTTCTTCTTTGTTTATAACTTTTTACGAACAGATATCTCTCTCGTTGGTATATCAATTGGCAAAAGACCGGACTTTAAAATTATCCTTTGTCCTTCACGCGCACTTATATATGTGTCAAAACCCATGCCTAAACCCTGGCGCCCCTGATAATTCACTACATAAAGTGTTCTTATTAAAGGGTAATCACCTGTGGCTATGTTACTTTGGTTAGGTTTATAATATTTTTCTTCACCCTTGTCAGTTTTAACATTGTCCACTGCTAAAACTGTAATTTCATTAATATATTGTGTAAGGTGTGGTGGTGCCTGTACAATCCAGTCAATACCTATAACCCCTATGGCACCATCGTTATCATGAACGTATTTTATTACGTCTTCATTTGTTTTAAAGGCATAAATACCTTCCTGTGGTAATTTATCAATTCCGGCTAGTTGCTTCATATATTCAAGCGTACTTGATCCCGGATTATCAAAAACTAAGCTTTTAATATTCCCTGTAGCTTTACCTTTCAGTATGTTTAAAACATCCTCAAGTTTAACTACAGTATCATTTCGTTTATTATTGGATAACAAAGCTATGGCATCTTTGGCAAACTCTGTTATTCTTGGTGTAATCTTTCTGTTAGTAAAGTGCTGTTCTTCCTCGGCAGTTAGTTTGCGGGACAAAACAGCAACCGAAATAGAATCCTGTAAAAGTGCATTTATAATTTCCTGTTGTGGCTTGTTTACCTGTGTAATTTCGGCTCGTGTGTAAACGCTATGAAAAACAGCAAGCACATCTTCAATAATAGGAGCCACTGTATTATCTGTAACCAAAGTGGCCTTACCAGAAGTAAGAGTCTCTTCAATTATCTCCTCACCGTTTTCATTTTTGTTTTTACAGGAATAAACAACTGATACCACAACTAATGCAGCAGCAAAAAAAACGAATGTGTATTTATTTATAATTTTCATTGAAGTACTTTTTTGGTTAACTATATTTTTGCCTTAGCCTTATAAAACGTATAGCTGAATACACTATAAGTACAACTCCTAAAGCCATCCTTTGGTTATACGATAACGGCAAAGGTAAAGTTTTCCAAAAAATTATCATAAGGCCTAAGCCCAAATACATTAAGAAGAAGAATAAGCCAAAAACAAACAGAAATCGCTTGTGAAGCGATTTCTGTTTTTCTCTTTGAGAGTTTCTACGTTGTGAAAGCATCTCTTATATTTTAATTTATGATCTGATGTTAATTGTAATAGGCAGCGTAAATGAAGCCCTTACATTTTTACCATTCTGAACACCCGGAGACCATTTTTTCTTCATTGACTGAAGTACACGGATAGCTTCTTTACCCATACCGTATCCCGGATCTCTTAAAACTTTGATATTACTCATAGAACCATCTTTTTCAATTACGAAAGATAGATAGATTTTAGCAGTCATATCTCTGTCAACATCAGGTATTCTGAAGTTGTTGTTTACATAGTCGTAAAAAGCTTTCATACCACCAGGGTACTCCGGCTGTACCTGAAGACCTGCTGTACTATATACATTTGTATCTTCCGGTTCAACACCTTTATCAAGATCTCCTGCAGGAGTACCAATTACGATATCACCTGTTGGGCTAGCCTCAGCATTTCTTGAACTTGGATCAGCTTTTTCAAACTGCTCTGTTCTAGGCGGCTCTTCAACAACCTCTTCTTTTTTCTTAACTTCAAGCTCTTTGAATTTCACCTCTTCAACTACCGATTTAGGGGCTTGTTTAACCTCTACCGGTGGTGGTGGCGGTGGCGGTGGCACATCTTCTACCGGTGGTGGTGGTAAGTCAATTACTTCTATCACCTTATCGATAGTTTCCTGTTTGTCTTTTTTACCAACTAAGTTATCAAAAGCTGCATAAATCTTAGGTAGTGAAATTAAGAAAACAAAAAGGGCTGCACCGATAAAGAAGGCTCTCACCGTTATCTTAGGATTTTCTGACCTTAGTTTGTAAGCACCATATTTTTTGTTACGGCCCTCAAAAACTATGTCAATCCATTCTTGTTTGAATATATTAAGTTTAGACATAATTTATATTTTTTGATTAGCTGAAATCAGGAATTAATACATTCCCTTTTCCTCTAACAATTTCACTTCCGGTTCAGATATATCACCAATAGCATAAAGCTGTACATTGGTAATTGCCATTTCATCAAGAATATCTACAAGGTTTTTGTAGTGTGTTTTATCACTTGCCTTAATGATTACTATAAGACCTTTATCTTTATCATCTCCGTATACAGACTTCACTGCAGCAATACGCTGTAATAAAATCTGACGGATACCATCTTTTCCATATTGAGTTTCAGTTGGAGCAGCCAGAGGCTCATCAAACTTACCTAAATACCATAAAAGTGTATTATCCTTACCCATAAGGATAGTAAGAGACCTATCGTCCGGAACATCTGTTTTAGTTGTATCCGTTGGGTCTTTATCTGGCATAGCCAAATTCATAGACTGTGGCTTTGATAACGATGTGGTAAGCATGAAGAAGGTAATCAAAAGGAATGCAAGGTCAACCATCGCTGTAAGGTCTACCCCCGGATTCGATTTCTTACTTCTTACTTTGCCACCCTTGCCGCCATCGCCGCCGGTATTTAATTCTGCCATTTTATATTATAGTTTATAATATTAAAAATCTTCATCACGTAAACCTGTTACCAGGAAGAATCTGTTCTTCTTTTGTTCCTGCAGGATATCTATAACTCTCTTAATAGTAGTATAGTCTTCATCAGCATCACCTCTAATGGCAATATCAAGATCAACATACTTAACATCTTTCTTACCACTGTTAATTTCATCATTAAGGAACTCTCTTGAAGCTTCACGTGAAAACTTAACCCAGTCACTTAACTGATCATTAATAGTATCAAACGGTATACCTTTTTGAAGACCCGGCTCATTTCTTTCAGCCGGCTTCATTCCCAATAAACCTTTAAGTTGATTTACAGGAACACCAAACCCTTCCATTAAAGAAAAACTAGTATACTCCTCTTCTGTGAAAGGAATATTATATTTTTCTGAAATACGCTCTAAGGTTTTTCTTCTTACTTCTTTACCTAATACGTTAAAGAAAACTTCGTTATCACCTACAGTAATTGTTGCCAGGTTGTCTTCAGGCAACTTTGTTTGTACGGTTGAAGCCGGTGCATCCACAGGGTGCGGATCCGGCATTTTTGCCGTAGCTGTAAGGATAAAGAACGTAAGCAAAAGAAAGGACACATCACACATCGCGGTCATGTCAATCCTTGTACTTTTTTTAGAAACTTTTACTTTAGCCATTCTTAAATTTTTAGCTTACATGTAAAGGGCAAAAAAGTGTGCGCAGTCGCACACTTTTTAAACCTTACACTATTATTAAAACTTAACTCTTTTTATCAATTATGCGTTGTTTGCACGCGCTCTAAACCTTCTGTAAGTTTGAACGATTGTGAAACCAGCCTCATCGATAGAGTAAGTTAGCTTGTCAATTTTAGAAGTAAATGAGTTATAAGCGATAATCGCTACTGTAGATGTAGAGATACCTGTTGCAGTGTTGATAAGCGCCTCAGAAATACCGTTTGCCAGCTGAGCTGAATCCGGAGTAGAACCTGCACCAAGAGCAGAGAACGCTTTAATCATACCTGTTACCGTACCTAGAAGACCTACTAACGTACCAATTGACACAAGAGTAGAGATTACAACTAAGTTTTTCTCTAACATTGGCATTTCAAGAGAAGTTGCTTCTTCGATTTCCTGCTGGATAGCAGCTTCAGCTCTTTCGCTGTCAAAACCTTCTCTTTTAACTTCTTCATATTTTAATAAACCTGCTTTTACAACATTTGCAACAGTACCTTGTTGCTTGTCGCACTCAGCCATAGCCTCAGAAATGTTACCATTACTGATTTGTTTTTGTACTTTTTCAACAAAAGCGCCTACATTACCTTTACCAGCTGCTTTTGAAATTGAAATTAAACGCTCAATTGAGAATACAACAGACATAAGGAAAAGTCCCATAAGTACAGGTACTACATAACCTCCCTTATACACCATTCCAAGATAGTTACCCGGTTTTGGGTGACCAGCCTCAGCACCAAGCTCAATTATTTCTTTCTCATTTTCGAAGTTTGACGGAGCACCCATTATGTACCTCCATACAAGTATACCGATTACGATACACAATACAATTGTTAATGCAGCGAAAACATTTGACCCTTTAGATCCACCTTCTTTTTTTTCCTTCTGAATAGATGCGTTTGCCATTTCTTTTAAAAATTTAGTTTTTTTTGATTTTTAATAATAGTTCTTATTGTTATTTTTTTGCTTTTTAAAATAAGATTGGCAAATTTATATTATTAGGAGATAAAAAAAAATAAAATGATTTTTTTTCTCATTTCTTAACATTAAATTATCACAATCTTAAAGATTCATAAACACCCAAATTAAGGGCTCAATTTAAACAATTTCTATTTTTTTACTTACAAATCTGTTTTTCATTAGTATTTCCTTTAAATTTATATAGATTACGTATAAATAACATAAATCCCCCGTTTTTATTGTGCACGCATTGTAAAATAGTTTTTTTTCACGAAATTAATGCTCAAACCAGCACTTTATTACCTTAAACAAAGAACGTTTTGTAGTACAATCTTTATAAAATTACAACTAAAACATCAAATCACCTAACAGCATGCTATATTTTAATTAAAAAATAACTCATTATGAAACAATATTTTACACAGAAAAAGCCATTTGTAGTACCTACAAACGACGGCAAACTAATAGAAGAACACTTCGGAAATGCCTCAAACGGAGACAGTAACATATCTATAGCCCACATGATAGCCCCTCCACACTGGAGCGAGCCTTTTCAAACCCCGGAGTTTGACGAATACACCTATATAATAAAAGGAAAGAAACAGTTTATTATTAATGATGAGACAATAATACTGGAAGCAGGCCAGTCTATCAAAATAATGAAAAACGCAAGAGTACAATACTCAAATCCATTTGATGAACCCTGTGAGTATATAGCCGTTTGTACACCTGCCTTTACAATAGAAACTGCTAACCGCGAGGTATAAAAAAAGCTGCTTATTTAAGCAGCTCTATTATTTTTTGCTCCACTTCGGGGCTATTCCATTTATCTTCTATACCGTCTATTTGCATCACCTCATCCATAATGGCTTTTTGCCTGTCTCCTATCTCAAGGGCTTCAGAGTACGGCCTGTAACTAAATGTTACTCTACTATATAACGGAAGCCATTTATCAGGATGCCTGTCTGAAAACCATTTTTCTATCTTCTTCTGTAAAAGAAACTTATCATCTATGGTTTTAGAACTCATCTCCATAAAGTTACGGTAAGACAGTTCGGCTATTGCATCAGCATTTGGTTTACGACTCACCTGATACTCCTTAAATATAGTATCCCAATCATCTCCATACTGCTCCATTAACTGGCTAAGTATAGTTATATCCTCAAAACCTGCATTCATACCATGACCGTAAAACGGAACAATTGCATGACAGGCATCTCCTATAAGGGCAACCTTATCAGAATAAGTCCATGGATAACATTTCATGGTAACCAGTGTACTGGTAGGATTTTTAAAGAAGTCTTCCACCAGTTCCGGTATTACATCAATGGTAGAAGGAAAATAATCAGCAAAGAATTTCTCCAGAGTTTCTCTATCTTTTAAAGCCTCAAACGAATTTTCTCCTTCAAAAGGCATGAAAAGCGTACAGGTAAAGCTACCATCAAGGTTCGGCAATGCGATTAACATAAAATCGTTTCTTGGCCAAATGTGCAGTGAATTCTTATCCAGCTTATGAGTACCATCGGCGTTTGGTGGTATGTTCAGTTCTTTATAACCGGTATTTAAAAACTGCTGAGAGTAGTTAAACATACTTTGTCTTTGCATCCTGTGACGGATTCTTGAAAAAGCACCATCGGCACCAAAAACCTTATCATACTGAAGCTCTTTCCACTCTCCTCTTTCCGTTTCACCGGCATGAAGGGTAGCATCAGCAAGAGTTACGTCCCATATTTTTGTTTCAAAAAAGAATTTAACACCTTCTTCTTCAGCAAGGGTAACCATCTTTCTGTTTAGCAGACCGCGTGAAATAGAGTAGATACTTTCACCATCTTTCCCGTAGTACAGAAAATTAAGTGGCTCTCCTATTGCATGGATAGCACGTTTTTCCATTGGGATTGCTATTTTCCTTATCTCCTCTCCCAAACCTACATCATCAAGCGCTCTCCATCCTCTGTGCGACATTGCCAGATTAATGGAACGTCCTGAAAACTCTACAGTTCGTATATCCGGGCTCCTGTCATAAACATGTACTGTGTGCCCTGCTCTTTTTAGGTATATTGCTAACAGAGATCCTACGAGTCCGGATCCCACTACAGCAATTTTTAAGGGAGTTTGCATGGAAAATAATCTAAAACACTGCAAAAATACTGATTTAATATCACAAGCCTTTGTTTTTAGGAATTTATTTCATCCTCAGTATTTTATTAAGAAAACTTTTGCACATAAAGGATTCTTAATTAATTAACATATACGAATCACTATATGTAATTTTACCTCACTAACTATAAAAAAATACTGTTATGAGAGATTTAATCTGGTTAATTATTGTTATTCTTATTATAGGCTGGTTAATAGGGTTCTTTGGATTTGGTGAAGCAGTAGGTAGCTTTATACATATCCTGCTGGTACTGGCTATTATAGGAATACTTTACAGACTGGCTGTAGGCCGACGCCCGTAAACAGCTTTACTTAAAATACAAAAGCCCTGCTTTAGCAGGGCTTTTTGTTTTGTAAACACAATATATAAGTTAGAACTTAACTTCTTTTCCGGTTTCCATATTGTTGTTTTTTGCCAAAACACCACACATATGGAAAAGCATTCTTGCCCCTACGTTACCGTCCCAATCATCACCTTCTTCTCCCGGAGCTACCTCTACAAGATCGAATCCAATGATTTCCTTTCCGCTTTTTGCAAGAAGGCTGAACAAATAAGCCGCCTGCTCAAAGGAGAAACCTCCCGGCACCGGAGTTCCGGTATTAGGACAGTACCACGGATACATACCATCTATATCAAAACTGATACAAACTTTTTGAGGTAATTGTGCTATTATAGTTTCACACTGCTGTTTCCACGTTACACCTTCAAAAGTTTCAGCTTTAAGGTCACGATCTGTAAATACCTTTACGCGTCCGGCTTCTGCCTCTACCACTTCTACTTCTTCTTTACAGAAGTCACGAATGCCTACCTGAACGATTTTTGATATTTGCGGAAGCTTAAGTGCATTATACATGATAGAAGCATGCGAATAGGTAAAACCTTCATAGGCAATACGTAAATCCATATGAGCATCTAAATGAAGTAAACCGAAGTCGTTATACTTCTCCGCCAAAGCTTCGTAATAACCCAGTGGTGTACTGTGATCACCTCCTAAAAGCACTACTTTTTTACCCTGCTCTAACCAGTACTTAACCCTTGACTTTACCTCATCCTTAAACTGAGCACAAATAGTGTTTATTTCATTAAGGTGGATTATAAGCTCTGGATTATCTTCTATTTTCTCTCCATTTTCCAGAGTTTCAATAATAGGCTGTGCAAGGTTTTTATATTTCCTGCTTCGGTCAGACCACTCTTCGGTTTTATCATTCAGGTCAAGAAACATACCCAGTTTCCATAAATCAGGAAACTCCTGATGAAGCAAATCTACCTGAAACGAAGCCTCCAAAATAGCTTCGGGTCCCTGAGATGCACCCGCTCCATAACTCACAGTTACTTCCCAAGGGGCAGGAACAATAATAATTTCACTTTCTTCGGCCGTGAACGGCAACCCGAAAACACTCGCATCTGCCAATCCTGGCTGACTTGGGTCGAATGTTGCTATTTTTTGCTCTTTTGTCATTTTATTATTTGTGTGATTGTATACCAGCCTTTAAAATCTGACCAAATTCATACATATCTTCAAACGAACAGTACAATGGTACCGGTGCCAGCCTGATTACGTTAGGCTCCCTCCAGTCGGTAATAACGCCATTCTCCATCAGATAATCAAATAACGACCTTCCTTCACCGTGAAGATAAACCGAAATTTGACTTGCTCTCTCTTTAGGTTCAGAAGGGGTAATAACCTCAAAGTTACCGTTTACTTCCTTATCAATTTCATGAAGCACGTACTCAAGATATGACGTAATCAAATCACGTTTTTGTATAAGTGCCGGCATACCTACTTCATCAAACATTTCTACCGATGCTAAATATGGTGCTAAAGAAAGTACAGGCAAACAACTTACCTGCCATCCGTTTGCCCCACGAATAGGGTCAAACTGAGGCTCCATAAGAAATCTTCTTTCTTTATTGTGACCCCACCATCCTGCAAAACGAGGAAGATCCATATCGTTATGATGTCTTTCATGAACAAATGCTCCTGATGCATTACCTGGACCCGAGTTCATATATTTATAGCTACACCATGCAGCAAAGTCAACATCCCATTCGTGCAACTCCAAATGAATGTTACCTGCACCGTGAGCCAAATCCCATCCTACATAAGCACCTGCATCCTGACCGGCTTTAGTTATAGCTTTAATATCAAATACCTGACCCGTATAGTAGTTTACACCACCCATTAAAACAAGTGCAAGCTCGTCACCTACTTCTTTAATTGTATTAATAACATCTTCATGTCTAATGTTATGCTCACCCGGTCTTCTTTTAATCTCTACAATTGCATCTTCCGGATCATAACCGTGGAATTTAACCTGGCTTTTTATCATGTACTGATCGCTTGGAAATGCTTTCTCCTCACAAATTATCTTAAACCTTTTTTGTGTAGGCTGATAAAAAGTAACCATCATAAGATGAAGGTTTACCGTTAGGGTATTCATTACCGTTACCTCACTTGGCAAAGCACCAACTACCTTACTTAACGGAGCTGCAAAACGCTCATGGTAATCCCACCAAGGCTTATCGGCATAAAAGTGACCTTCTACTGCCAGTTTACCCCAGTCATCCATTACTTCGTCAACATAGGCTTTAGTTCTTTTTGGCTGTAACCCAAGCGAGTTACCCGTAAAGTAAATTACCTGCTTACCGTTTACATGAGGAAAAATAAATTCGTCTCTGTATCCGGCAAGTTTATCGTTGGCATCAAGCTGCCTTGCAAATTCTCTTGTATTTTGAAATTCCATTGTTATTTGTTTGTTGGGCCGTAAAATTACATAATTAATAAAAAAACAGGAAACAAAAAATCCTGCCGTTAAAAGCAGGATTAATTTTTTATCATTTTTCTAATTAAAGAATAAGCATCGCATCTCCGTAAGAGTAGAATTTATACCCTTCCTTCACTGCCTCTTCATACGCCTTCTTCATTAAATCATGCCCCATAAATGCACTAATCATCATAAGAAGTGTAGATTTTGGTGTATGGAAATTAGTAATCATACAATCAGCAACACTAAAATCATATGGGGGGAATATAAACTTGTTAGTCCATCCTACATAAGGGTTTAATGTTTTTTGTGAAGAAACCGAACTTTCCATTGCCCTCATAGTAGTTGTACCTACAGCACATACTTTACTTTTAGCAGTTTTAGCCTTGTTTACAATATCACAGGCCTCCTGAGTAATGATTAATTCTTCAGAATCCATTTTATGCTTAGAAAGATCTTCTACCTCAACCGGGTTAAAAGTTCCTAAACCAACGTGAAGCGTAACCTCTGCAAAGTCAATACCTTTTATCTCAAGCCTTTTTAAAAGGTGTTTAGAGAAGTGAAGTCCGGCAGTTGGCGCAGCAACAGCTCCTTCTTCTTTAGCATAGATAGTCTGGTAACGGTCTGCATCCTCAGGAACCACTTCCCTGTTTATGTATTTAGGTATTGGAGTTTCTCCAAGTTCGTTAAGTTTAGCTCTAAACTCTTCGTATGAGCCATCGTATAAAAATCGTAAAGTTCTTCCCCTTGAAGTAGTGTTATCTATAACCTCAGCTACAAGAGAATCATCATCTCCGAAATAAAGTTTATTACCTATCCTGATTTTCCTTGCAGGATCTACAAGCACATCCCAAAGACGTTGTTCTGAATTCAGTTCACGTAACAGGAAAACCTCAATCCTAGCTCCGGTTTTTTCTTTATTACCATATAAACGGGCAGGAAATACTTTAGTATTATTAAGCACCATTACATCACCTTCGTCAAAATACTCAAGAATATCTTTAAAAAGCCTGTGCTCAATAGTATTTGTTTTTCTGTTAACCACCATTAAACGGGATTCATCCCTGTTTTCTGCAGGAAATTCAGCCAGCAATTCTTTTGGCAGATTGAAATTGAAGTTTGATAATTTCATCTTTGTATTTTTAATTGGATGCAAATATACTACCGCGAAACAGGGGTTGTCAAGTATTTTGGGATATATTTATTTTTTAACTGACAAAAGCCTTTAATTTAAAGCGTTTTTACAGCTATACCTACCTGCTGCATGTCGTCCCAAAATGATGGGTAAGATTTAGAAACCACACCAGCATCATTTATTATAACCGATGTTTTTAATGCAAGCGGAGCAAATGCCATTGCCATACGATGATCGTTATAAGTATTTATAGCTACTTCACTGTTTATATGAGTTGACGGTTCTAATGTAAGGGAATTATTAGTCACGGTAACTACAGCTCCTAGTTTTGTAAGCTCTGTTTTAAGAGCTTCCAGCCTGTCGGTTTCCTTAATTTTAAGGGTGTGGAGTCCGGTTAAATGGCACCCTACCCCTAAACCGAAACAGGTTACAGCAATGGTCTGGGCTATATCGGGTGTATTTACCAAATTGAGATCAAGCTGTTTTTTTACCTCCCCTATATTTTTTAATGTGATTGTATTTCTGTTAAAAGTGGTTTCAACGCCAAGCTTTTTATAAACCTCTGCAAGTGCACTATCGCCCTGAAGGCTTTTTTGCACATAAGACGAAAGGCTTACTTCTGTTCCCTTTTGAGCCAATGCTACCAGAGAATAAAAGTAAGAAGCACTACTCCAGTCACTCTCAACGGTTAATGTTATTGGTTTTACCTGCTGTACAGGCCCAACCGTAATCACATTATTCTCTAAAGTTGCCGATATTCCAACCTGATTTAAAAGATTAAGTGTCATTTGAAGGTAAGGCAATGATGTTATTTCTCCGTCAAGTGTAATTTCAAGTCCGTTTTTAAGTTTAGCCGCAACAAGTAATAAAGCCGTAATATACTGACTACTTATGTTTGCCTTTAAAGTAACTTTATCAGAATTTATCTCAGCTCCTGTAATCCTTAATGGCGGATAACCTTCATTTTCCACATATTCTATTTTAGCTCCTAGACTCCTTAAAGCATCTACAAGAATACCTATAGGGCGTTCTTTCATTCTGGCAGAACCCGTAAGCACTACTTCCCTACCGGGAGTTACCGCAAAATAAGCCGTAAGAAAACGCATGGCGGTACCGGCATGATGAATATCTATCACGCTATCATCACTCTCTAATGCTTTAGTCATAACAGATGAATCATCAGAGTCGGAAACATTTTTCACGATAATTTGAGGATACAAAGCCTGTAATAGTAAAAGTCTGTTAGATTCTGATTTACTTCCTGTTATGTGTATTGACGACGAAAGCATCCCGAAGGATGCTTTTAGTAGAATATTCATTAATCTAAATATTTTTATTTTTCTTACTAAACCACTTCCCTTCCCTAATCTTTGACAATACAAACATTTCAAAAAATGTCATAAACAAAGTAAAAGATGCCATAAAGCGCCATTTGTTCTCAAAGTCATTCCACCCGTCAATAAGGACAAGAATGACAGCAAGCGGAAAGAAGATAACTATACCCCCTATAAAATGTGCTATTTTTTCTTTCATAATCATTTAGGCTTGTAACAACTCAAAAATAAGAAATTTTACTTTAGTTTTTCATTATTGTGATGACGATCGTGATCACGTTTGGTTTTAAGGTCCATTTTTTTATCAAAAGCAGCCTGTAAGTCTACTCCTGTTTGGTTTGCAAGGCACAACACTACAAAAACAACATCGGCCAGCTCTTCACCCAAGTCCTTATTTTTATCGCTCTCTTTTTCACTTTGCTCACCATAACGGCGGGCAATAATTCTTGCTACCTCTCCTACCTCCTCGGTAAGTTGCGCCATATTAGTTAGCTCATTAAAATAACGAACACCGTGTTCCTTTATCCAGTTATCAACTTCCTGCTGTGCGTTTTTAATATCCATTTTATATTTTTTTAAGTACTATTTTTTCTGCCTGCTTTTTTAAAGTAAGTCCTTCCATTTCCTTAAGGCTCTCATAATATTCCGGCCCAACTGTAGAATAATTTTGTGCACTTATGCACAATACCTGTATCTGGTTCCCGGAACTGCTTAACCTGAAAGTAAAATCAATTATACCGTCTACACTTGAAAGACGAATTGGTTCGGGCATCGATTCAACAGCATAACCCTCGGGAATGGTAAACACAAAGTTATATCTTACCTGTGAAGGATACACAAAATCTAACGAATATAATCGCTTTTCCTCATTAAAACTATTTTCAGTTTCTGTATAAAACAGTAGCGGAGATAAATAAATTATATCGCCTACTACTTCTGCGTGTCCTACAGAATTAAAATCATAACTTACCTGAACTAAGCTTTCCTCATCGGGCTTATACTCCAAATTACTTATTTCAATATTCCCCATAGCGTTTTCCAACTTAGCCATGTGTTTATCATCCGGAATATTATCAAAATACACTTTATACATCATGGCATCGTAATCTGAATATTTACAGTTTAACTTACCCGTAACAGTTCCGTCTGCACTAACTTTAGCATTTACAAATACCATTTCTCTTGACAGCTTTACGGGATCAAGCTTAACTTCCTTCCATGTATTGTTGTCACTTAGCAACCACCCTGAACCATTTAAATCTCTTACCGGAAGAATGTCAGGACTTGAAAAAGATTCGGTCGCATCCAGCAGAATTTGTTTATCGTTTACCTCAACAGCAGATATTACAAAATCATACGAATTGATACTTGCATAGGTAGCAAACCCATTATCTTTTGTACTTAACACAACAGGGTTTGCATTAAGTCCGGCATACCTTAGCATAGCAGTAAGCATTAGGTTTATTTCAGCACAGCTACCAGATCTTTCGTCATATGCTTTTTTTACTCCGTCAACACAGTAAAGACCACGTTTTTCATTCCAGGCCATCCTGTCTTTTACATAATTAAAAACAATAGTGAGCTTTTCGTTATCATCATCAACGCCCTTAATCAAAGCATCAATATCATCTTTAAAATAAGAGGTCTTTTTAATCTCTCTGCCAAAGTCATCGTCATCATACAAAGTTTTTGCTACCGACTCCCAACTACTGGTATATTTTGTTTCTTTTTCATCCAGATCTCTGGCCGATGCCAACTCATGCTTTACATACAACCTGTAATTATCGGGGTTATCTATATAGCTTTCTGTTTTAAATGCCGGAAGATTTTCAATAGTATAAGTTTGCGTAATTTCCTGAAAAGTAATTTTCGCACTTCTAACATATAATGATTTCCTGTTAACTTCTGTTTCTTCCTTTAGCTCGTAATAAGAATTTAAAATTCTGTTATAGGTAAAAAGCTGAGGGATATTCACAGTATATTCTATATAGTTTACAGGGGTTTTCTCCTGAAAATACCAATCCGGAAAACTATGTATATAAGGTGATTTTACTACATACTTATATTCTATAACCGAGCCTTCCTTTACATCCTGGAGTATTATTTTTTTTATCCGTCTGGTAGAACTTACTTCATCTGTATGATCATCTCCCTTTTTAAGGGATGTTTTCTCAATTTCACCATTTACAAGATTATAAGTAGAAGCTTCTTCAAAAGTAACCGACTCCCCATTTACTCTTTTGTAATAATAAGGCACATTAACGTTTCCATATTTGTAACCTTTTTTAGTATAAATCTTTAGCCTTACCTCAACTTCTGTAATAATAACCCATTTATCATTATCTATTTTAAAGTGAGTATTACCCTTCTTGTATAATATCGCTGCATCTGCCGAAGGATCGAGAGGATGCTCTTTCTCCATTAGCTCCTCTTTAGATACTTTACCTACTCCATAATCCTTTGCCGTTACAACAAGTGATATTAAAAGAAAAAAGAGAATTGTAATTTTTTTCATAACTATTCTTTTACCAAGACTATTTTCTCGGTTTGCTTTTTAACCAGATCTCCGTAGAACGCTTTTAAGTCCTTATAGTATTCTGGGTTAATCCTGGCATATTTAACGTCTTCCTGTGCTATAATTTGTATTTGATTATTTTGATTTACAGCCACTACAAACTTGTAAGAAACAAAATCGTCTTGTGTGCCTAATGCCATTGATTCGGGCAACGACTCTACTTTATAACCCTCGGGAATATTTATTGTTATAGCATATCTTTCCTGACGCGGATACAAAATATCAATAGGATAAACCCTTTCTTCCTGTTTAAAAGGATTTTGTGTCATACCAAGCATAAGCATTGGAGAAAAGTACATTTTATTACCTGCTACATCTACGTCACTTGTAAACGACACCTCTTCTACTACTGCTTTACCAACCTCTTTTACATTTGATGCTGTATATTCTTCAATCCTGATACCATATCTGTTTTCCAGTCTTCTGATTTTATCATCATCTGAGGTATTTACTTTTTCTTCTCTGTAAATTAAAGCTTCATAATCAAAATACTGCTTTTTCATGTTGGCATCTATTTGACCTTCAGCATCCAGGGAAGCAATCAGCATAACATTTGTTCTGGACTTCTTTTCAGGCATCAAACTAATTTCCTTTGCCTTCAAGTCATCAGTAATCATCCTTCCGAAAACATTAAGGGTCCTTACCGGAACCACATCAATACCTGCATTTTTACTTGTAGCATCCAAAAGCACTACTTTACCGGGTAATTGAGCCCCTGCTATAACATAGTTAAACTCGCTCCTGTTTACAAAAGCCACGTGCCCGTTATCTCTCGTACTTAAAAGTATTGGATTAGCATTTACACCAGCATACTTAAGCATGGAAACCAACATAAGGTTTATATCGGCAGAATTACCGGTTCTGCTCTCGTATGCTCTTTTTAAATTGCCTGTACACAAATATGATTTATCTCCGTTCCATGCCATTTTATTTTTCACATAATCAAAAATAATCTCTACTTTTTTCTCATCGCCAGTTACTCCTTTCAATAGAGCATCAACGTCTTCCTTGTAGTAAGACTGGTTTTCAATTTGTTTTCCAAAATCTTCATCTTCGTATATTTTGGCTGCAACAGTATCCCAGTCTGAGGCATATTTCTTTTCTGGTTCTCCGGGCATTTGTGAACTGGATAACTGATGTTTCACAAAAGACCTGTAATTATTAATATTATCTACAAATATCTCATTCTTTAAAGCAGGTACGTTTTCGGCTTTATAGATATATACATTTTCAGTAAATGTTAATGATGCCTTTTCTGATTTGTTAGATCCGCTTGACGTGCCATAAACCCCTTTACCTACTGATGTACTATACTCCTTATAGGCATTTCTGGTTTTTTTATCCTGTTCTAAAGGAAAGTAAGGACTCAATATCCTGCTGTAAACAAAACATTGTGGTACAGCAAATTCAACCTCTGATCTTTTAACCGGAATATCTCTTTGAAAGTACCAGTCTGGCAGGCTAGCTATATAAGGCGTTTTTTTCACATAACGAAACTCAATAACACTACCTTCTTTCACATTAGGAAATGCTACTTTTTTAACCCTCCATTTTTTATTTATCCCTTCATCAAAAACATCATCATCTTTAATTTTAGTCTTATCAACCTTTCCGTCTGCCAAATTATAAACAACAAGATCTGAAAAATCAACGCTTTCACTATTTACCCCATCAACATAATAACTCACGCCTTCATTTGCATAACCATAACCGTCTTTACTATACACTTTAAGTCTCACAAAAACATCGGTTACTATAATCCATTTGCCCTGACTGTTAAAATCAAAAGAAATTTCCCCTTTTTCATACAGTATAGCCGCAGGGGCATCAGTATCATAGGGACATGCTTTTTCTTCCAACTCTTTTTCAGACACTTTCCCCGGCTTATAGTTTTGAGCAAATAAAGTAGCTGTAGTTAATAACAATAATAAAACACTAGCTTGTTTTCCTGTTTTCATTTAAATCTTTTTTGTAAGTACAATTTTTTCAGTTTGTTTTTCTATCATTTTCTGATAAAAATTCTTAATCACAGTATAATACACCGGAGAAACATTGGCATAATTTATATCAGAAACAGCCATAAGCTGTATTTGATTGTTTTGGGCCTGGATAGTAAATTTAAACGACCCTATGTTTTCTTCCATAGCCAAAGCAATAGACTCCGGCAACGACTCTACCATATATCCGTCAGGAATTTTTAAATTAATCATATATCTATATTCCGAAGGAAAAACAAAATCTATGGGATATTCCCTTTTTTCCTGTTTAAAAGGATTCTCTTCTCTAGTAAAAAACAGTAATGGATTAATATACATCTTATCCCCTATTACATCTGTAATATTATTATGAGTAAAATTAAATTCTTCTGTTACGGGCTTACTAAATTCATCATATACCACATTGTAGTCATTGATCTCAATACCATCATATCTTTTTTCTAGTTTTTCAAGGTAACTATCTTCATTTGTACCACTATATGCTTCCCTAAACAAATAGGCATGATAATCATAATATTGATCTCTTGCTTTACCAGATATAATTCCGTCTTCTCCTATTTCTCCCATTATGGTAATATTCTCCTTCGAGTTAAACTGAGGCAACATATTAATCGCAACCGAAGTTCCGTCTTTCTTTATCAATCTACCCTCCCAGTTAAGCGACCTTATAGGTCTTATATTAGGCAGTGCAGCTTTTGAACTCGCATCAAGAAGTACAAAGCCTCCCTGTAGCTCAACAGATGCAATCACATAATTAAAAGCCGATCTGTTAGGAAATAATGCTATTTTAGATGATCTGGTAGTTACCAATACCGGATTAGCTTCTAAACCGGCATAATTGAGCATTGCTGTAAGCATTAAGTTAATTTCAGCAATATTACCGGTTTTACTTTTATAGGCCTGTTTAACCCCATCATGACAACTATATCCATAATAATCATTCCAGTTCATCCTGTCTCTTACATAAGTAAAAATGATGGCTAATTTTTCTTCAGGCGAAGTAATACCCTCTATAAGAGCATCAACATCATCCTCAAAATAATTTGTTTTTTTGAGCTCACCTCCAAAATTATCATTCTTATAAATAGTTTTAGCCAAATCTTCCCATGTATGAGAGTATGATTTTACTGTCTCGTTAGGGTATTGCGTCATGGTAAGCTCATGTTCAATACTACTGGTATAATTATCTATATTGTTAACAAAACGCTCTCCTTTTAGCATTGGAGCATTCTCTATAATGTAGGTTACAACATCTTCAAAATAGTTAATCTCGTTGTTAGAAAAACCGGTTTTAACAGCACTAAAACCCTGTCCTCCACTTCTGTTTTTTGATGTATAAACAAACTTTTTATTATTCTTTGTCCTGTTAACCTTAGGTACAAGATACCCCCTGAACACAGGGTTAAAAGTATAATATTGAGGTATCCTGGTTGTATATTCAGAATAGTTTACCGGGATAGACTCCTGAAATCTCCACTCAGGAAAAATACTGGTAAAAGGAGATCTTATCTCATATTGATATTCTACAATGCTACCCTCTTTTACATCGGGCATCATTATTTTTTTCTGCCTGTAAAACTTGCTTAACTCTTCATCAAACTCTCCTTCTCTTTTTAATTTCGTTTTTTCAATTTTACCATCTACCAGGTTATAAGTTGCCGCTTTATTAAAATCAACCGACTCATCTCCGTTATCAGAATGATAATAACTTACAGCTTTATTTGCCCAATCATACCCGTCCTTGGTATATATCTTTATTTTCATATCAACTTCGGTAACTAAAGTAAAACCTTCATTCTCTGAAAGCTCCATATAGGTTTCCCCTCTTGAAAATAATATTGCTGCCGGCGCTGTAGAGTCTGACGGATGCCTTTTTTCAGCCAGTTCCTCTTTAGTTACTTTCCCAAGCTCATATTTTTGGGCATAGGTAGTATAACCTGTTAAAAACAGGAGCATAAAAAAATTAAAAATCTTCATGATTGTAAGGTTTGGTTTTGATTTGGTTTGTGCTTTTATTGTTTTAGTAGTACTACTTTTGCATTATCATTACGGCTTATTTTTTCCCTAAACTGCCTGTACAGGTCGTAATCTGATTTTTCATACATACCTTTGTTAATTACAAGAGCCCTTTTATATATAAGCTTATTCCCCTCAACAATATTACACTCTGCCTTGTACTCCCCAAATTTCTCTTTAATATCTACAGGATTAGGCATAGCCTCTATAGTATACCCTTCAGGCAGGGTTATAACAACCTCATCACTATCAAAATAGCCTCGTAGAATTTCAAAAGGATTATATCTCTTCCTGTAGCGCTGCGGTACATTATCATTTTGGTTAAAAGCATTAACAGCAAATATTAATCTTTGCCCGCTTAGACTTGCGTAGCTGTTTGCCTCAAGCTCCAACTCTTCTGTAAATTCAGCATCTTTGCGATTATTGGAAAGCTGGATTTTATTGAGTTTAAGATTATTGATATTACTAAAATAACTGGACTTGTAAACTTTATCCAGGTCATCCTGTGAACTTCCCTCAAGATGGTACTTATTATTGTATTGTATACCTTTTGACACTACAGTAAGACTTCCTGTTATTTTCCCGTTACCGGAAAGGGTATAGTTGCCTTTTAAAAACTGAGTATTCTCTTCCTTTTCATAAACATGAGTGCGCATTAACTCTCCCTTTTCAGGCTTGATAACCAAAGCCATTCTGTCATCGGTAAAATTACCCTGAAATGCAAACGGAACAACCTGACTGGTACATTCAAGCCATATCATTTCGTCATTGTTCGGGATTGCGAGTATCATATGATTACCCTGCATAGAAACAAAATCATCTGTAATATCTCTTTTGCCGGGATCACCGTATATAACTGTACAGTAAGACTCTACCCCAACCTCTTTTAATAAAGCCCTGGTATAATTTGAAAGTGCTTTACAATCACCATATCCCAACCTGTCTACATCTTTAGCCAGCATAGGCCTCCATCCGCCAATACCAAGCTGAATACTAACATAACGGGTTTTATCCTGAACGTACTTATATACTATTCTTGCTTTTTTTAACCTATCGGTTTCTGCACCAACTAACTCTTTTATTTTCACCTTAGTCTCATCAGGAAGTTCATCAGTCCCCACAAGCAAATTATTGTAATACCATGATCCAAAAGAAGCCCAGTCTGAAAACTCACCGTCTACCCCTTCAAGGTGGATACTGGTTAACGAGAACATTACTTTTGGCATAATAGAAGAATATGGAGTATACGCCTCCGATTTGATCGCAGGAACATTTTCACATATCAATTTAAGCTGACCTTCCTGCTCCTCTGTAGTTATTGTAATACCATCGGTACTATATTCCTTATATCTAAATCCAAGACCGGGGTCATAAGTAATAGTATATTCTGACTTCTCTACCGAAGTGAAAAGCCCTTCTACAGGAATCCATGGAGAGATAAAAGCTGTATTTATAGTTTCTACTTCACTTTCATAAACCACTGTAAAAGGATATTGTACCGGAGTATAATCAAGATACAGCACTTTATTATCTGTAATACCTGCACCCTGAGAGACCGAAGCCATTTTAAAATCTTTTTTCTTAATTTTCTTTACCTCACTCCCTGCCGCATTATATATTACAGCCTGTAAGGATTTAACTTTTTCAGAATCAGAAAAATATTCATAAAAACCGGCGCTTTCAAATCCTGTTTCGTTTAAAAAAGTAATCACTTTTTTCTCACTAACTTTCATGGATTTACGTGACGAAACCTCAACATTTGTAGTATTTAAACGCACAACGGCATTGGCATGTTCTTTTAACTCTGCCGGAATGGAAAATGCAGAAAGATTTTCCTGAGCTTTAAGATTATAAAAAAAGAACAGTAGCAGTAAAGGTGTGTAAATTCTTAAAAACATTTTGTTAAAACTTTTATCCAAAAATAACCGTTTTTAACAAAACAGAAAATTATTCTTTGTTTTTTGAATCAATCAAAATAGTAACAGGTCCGTCATTTATAAGCGCTACCTTCATATCGGCACCAAATTCACCCGTTTGAATAGCCTTACCTGTTTCCTGTTGTAGTGTTTTGACAAAGGTTTCGTACAGCGGAATTGCTACATCTGGCTTTGCCGCTTTTATGTACGATGGGCGATTTCCTTTTTTGGTAGCCGCATGCAGGGTAAACTGACTTACCACAATGATATCGCCATCCGCTTCGGTAACACTTAGGTTCATCACTCCGTTATCATCTTCAAAAATTCTGAGCTTTGCTATTTTGGCACACAACCAGTTTATATCTTCATTAGTGTCTGCGTCCTCAATACCTACAAGTATTAAAAGTCCTTTTTGAATATCGGCAGTTTTTCTGCCCTCTATGGTTACAGATGCTTCGTTTACTCTTTGTATTACTACTCTCATTACTCCTGATTATCACTGTTACGGCCATCGCCGTAAATATCGGTTCTGTAATTCTCGTCTTCACCATCCAACATTTGCAGGTAACTCTTATAACGTGACCATGATATCTCATCATTTTCAAGAGCATCTTTAACGGCACAATGAGGTTCATCTTTATGCAGGCAGTTATTAAACTTACACTGATCCTTAAGAGCAAAGAACTCCGGAAAATAATCCCCCAGTTCATCCTTCTCCATATCCACAACCCCGAAGCCCCTTATACCGGGAGTATCTATTATTTTGGCATCAAAATCAAGCTCAAACATTTCGGCAAAGGTTGTGGTGTGCTGTCCCTGACTGTGTTGTTCAGATATTTCTTTTGTTTTAAGATTTAGAGAAGGCTGTAGCTTATTGATAAGTGTTGATTTTCCAACTCCCGAATGACCGGAGAACATGTTCACGTTGCCTTTCATCAATTCTTTAAGCTCATCAATGCCTTTGTTTTCTGTAGCCGAAACTCTTAAACATTTATAACCTATAGTAGTGTATATGTATTGCAGATAAAGCTGTTCGTCCAGCATCTCTTCGGTAAAAGTATCAATCTTATTAAAAACAATTACTGCTTCAATACCATAAGCCTCTGCCGTTACTAAAAAACGATCTATAAAACTGGTAGTGGTAACAGGGTTATTTATGGTCACCAACAGGAAAAGCTTATCAATATTAGAAGCTATAATGTGTACCTGCTTTGAAAGGTTTACCGATTTACGAATGATATAATTCTTACGTTCGTGGATGTTATTAATGGTACCTGTAGTATCATCTGAAGTCTCATCAAGTTCAAAATCCACCACATCGCCTACCGCTACAGGGTTAGTACTCTTAATTCCCTTAATACGGAATTTACCCTTAATACGGCATTCATAAAAGTCGCCGGCTTCCGTTTTAACGGTATACCAGCTTCCGGTAGATTTATAAACAAGTCCTGTCATTCGGCAAAGATAATTATTTTAAACCCATGAGTTTTGCTATTCTTCCTTATTAATAATGTTTTGCTGATGATTGATGCTTTCCTGATGAATTGCCCTGAAAAGCTGAAGAATAAATTCTTCACTCAGGCTTTCTTCCTTACCGCCCGCTTTCATCTTTTCCAATATGGCTTTCCAACGGCGGTTTTGAAGTATGGCTACATTATTTTCTTTTTTAATAACACCAATTTCATCAGCAATACGCATACGGTTACCTAATATTTCTATCAGTTTTGTATCATACTCATCAATGCGAAGCCTTAATTTCTCAAGTTTATCATTAAAGGCATCCCCCTCTACCGATTTATGGCGCACCACAAGATTTTTCAATATCTGTTTAAGCGCAGCAGGTGTTACCTGCTGCGCTGCATCGCTCCAGGCATTATCCGGATTATTATGGGTTTCAATCATCAATCCGTCATAATTAAGATCAAGTGCCTGTTGTGACACCTGCTGAATCATATCCCGCTTACCTGTTATATGTGAAGGATCACAGATAATAGGCAGGTTAGGAAATCTTTCATGAAGCTCTATCGCAAGCTGCCATTCCGGTATGTTCCTGTATTTCGTTTTCTCATAAGTAGAGAATCCCCTGTGTATTACCCCCAGTTTTTCAATACCGGCATTGTACAATCTTTCAATGCCGCCAATCCAAAGGGCTAAATCAGGATTCACAGGATTTTTCACCAAAACAATCTTATTGGTACCTGCAAGCGCATCGGCAATTTCCTGAACTGCAAAAGGGTTAACTGTAGTACGGGCACCTATCCAAAGTACATCTATATCATGTTCCAGTGCCAGTTGTACATGGTGGGCATTTGCCACCTCAACAGCCATCAGCAGTCCGGTTTCTTCCTTAGCCTTTTGCAGCCACTTAAGTCCTATGGCACCTACACCTTCAAAACCTCCCGGCCTGGTACGTGGTTTCCATATCCCGGCACGGTATATTGTAACGTCCGATTGTTTTAACTGCTTTGCAATATCCAGTACCTGCTCCTCTGTTTCTGCACTGCAGGGGCCTGCTATAACTAACGGGTGCGAAAGATTAAAATCTTCCAGCCACCTTCTAACTTCAATATTATTTTCCATTTTTTGCATCCGGATACAAATTTAATGCATTTACCCGTTATAAATACTAAGTATATAAGGGTTAAACAAGTGCATGACACAATTTCATAAAATTAACAGCTTATATACCCAACATTTATTTTTCTTAGTACTTTTGTTCAAAATCACAACATATGTCAATCGAGGTTAAGGGTATTTCTAAAAGCTACGGCGAACAAAAAGCGCTTAATGCTGTTTCATTTTCAGTAAAAAAAGGAGAAATTGTTGGTTTCTTAGGTCCTAACGGTGCCGGAAAATCTACATTAATGAAAATCCTTACCACTTATCTTATTGCCGATGAAGGTACAGCAAGTGTAAACGGACATGATGTTACTACCGAAGAGAAAGCGGTACAAAAATCGGTAGGTTACCTACCGGAGCACAACCCGCTTTACCTTGACCTGTATGTTAGGGAATATCTGGCTTTTAATGCCGATGTTTATAAAGTTGCTAAATCCCGTATTGAGGAAGTAATACAGCTTACCGGACTTACCCCGGAAGCACACAAAAAAATAGGTTCGCTTTCCAAAGGGTACCGTCAGCGTGTAGGACTGGCTACTGCATTACTTCACGACCCTGAGGTACTTATACTGGATGAACCTACAACCGGGCTTGACCCAAACCAACTCGTAGAGATACGTGATCTTATAAAGAATATAGGTAAAGATAAAACCGTTTTCCTCTCTACACATATTATGCAGGAAGTGGAAGCCATTTGCGATCGCGTTATCATTATTAATAAAGGAGAAATTGTAACCGACAAAAAACTGAACAACCTTGTACAGGATTCTCAGCAAATAATCGAGGTGGAGTTTGATACTGCCGTAGAAGAGGCAAAGCTAAAAACACTTGACAACCTTACAATCGCCAAAAACATACAGGGACACATATGGGAACTTACGTTCAGTACGGATAAAGACATGCGCCCTGTAATTTTTGACTTTGCACAAAATAACGGCATCAAGACGTTACAACTTAATTTGAAAAACAGAAACCTGGAGTCTGTTTTCAGGGAAATGACCAAGAAGTAAGTTTAAAAAACTTCCTTACCAATAGCCTTAATATTATCTGACTTGCCCATAGAATAGTAATGTAACACAGGTATACCTGCTTTTACCAGCTCCTTACTTTGGGCAATACACCACTCTATACCTATTTGCCTAACGGCATCGTTATCTTTTGCCTTTACTACTTCCATAATAAGTTCATCCGGAAGATCTACCTTAAAGCGGTGTGGCACCTGGTTAAGCTGTTTTTTTGTAGACAGCGGCTTTAACCCCGGAATGATAGGAACGGTAACACCCTCTTTCCTGCATTTGTCTACAAAATCAAAAAACTTCTTATTGTCAAAAAACATCTGGGTTACTATGTATGATGCCCCATTTTTTATTTTTTGCTTAAGGAAATAAATATCACTATCAAGGCTAGGTGCCTCCATGTGTTTTTCAGGATACCCTGCCACCCCGATACAAAAATCTGTTGCCGATGTGTTTTGCAAATCGTCATCCAGGTAAATCCCTTTATTAAGATTCACAATTTGTGATACCAGTTCACTGGCATATTGATTACCCTCTTTTTCCGGCTTAAAATAAATTTCGCTTTTTACTGCATCTCCCCTTAAGGCTACTACATTGTCTATCCCTAAAAAGTCAAGGTCAATTAAAAAGTTCTCGGTATCTTCTTTGGTAAAACCACCGCAAAGAATGTGCGGAATAGCATCTACCCCATACTTATTTTGTATAGCCGAACATATCCCTACTGTACCGGGACGCTTTTTAACTACCTTTTTTTCCAAAAGTCCGTTTGCCAACTCTTTATAGGTATACTCTTCCCTGTGGTAGGTCACATCTATAAAAGGTGGATTGAATTCCATTAACGGATCGATACTATCAAAAATAGACTGTATGTTTTGTCCCTTTAACGGAGGTAGTATCTCGAAAGAGAACAATGTTTTGCCGTTTGCATTTTCTATATGTTCAGTAACTTTCATTTAATCTGCAATATTTGGGTTAAGCCATTTTATGGCTTCATCAATAGTTATATTTCTTCTTTTGGCATAATCCTCCACCTGGTCCTGTTTAATTTTTCCAAGTCCGAAGTACTTACTTTCAGAATTCCCGAAATAATACCCCGATACCGATGAGGCAGGCCACATAGCAAGACTTTCGGTTAGTGTTACACCCGTATTTTTCTCTACATCCAGCAATTCCCAGATTGTTGTTTTCTCTAAGTGATCCGGGCAGGCAGGATATCCCGGTGCCGGGCGTATACCTTTATATTCTTCTTTTATAAGTGCCTCATTACTCAGGTCTTCATTAGAGGCATATCCCCAAAATTCCTTCCTAACCTTTTCATGCAGGTACTCGGCAAAGGCCTCTGCAAAACGGTCGCCCAGTGCCTTAACCATTATGGAGTTGTAATCGTCATGATTCTTTTCAAATTCGGTAGCTTTTTCATCCACACCAAAACCGGTAGTTACACAAAACGCACCCATATAATCTGTTTTACCTGTTTCTTTAGGGCAAACAAAATCAGACAGGGCAATGTTTGGTGCTCCTTTGGTTTTTTGCGACTGCTGCCTTAGCGTAAGGAACGTAACCAGTTCGTTTCCGTTTTCGTCATACACGACAACATCATCGTCATTCACCTGATTTGCCGGAAATATTCCGTATACCCCTTTTGCTTCCATCCAGTTTTCATCAATAATAGAGGCCAGCATTTTTTTAGCATCATCAAACAGGACTACTGCCTGTTCCCCTACTACCTCATCTGTAAGTATATCGGGGTACTTACCATGCAGGTCCCATGTACGGAAAAAAGGTGTCCAGTCAATATAAGTCACCAACTCCTTTAACGAAGGTGAAATGGTATGTATACCTGTTTTCCTTGGTTTATAGGCAGTGTAGTTCTCCCAATCCAACTGAAGCTTATTTGCTCTTGCATCGGTTATAGACAGAAAATCCTTATCGCGCGAACGGTTTAAGTAGCCTTCCCTAAGCTTATCATACTCTTCCCTTATAGTTTTGGAATATTCGGTTTTTGTACCTGTATTAATAAGGTTTCCGGCTACGGTTACAGCCCTCGAAGCATCGTTAACATGCACTACTGTTTCCCTATATTCAGGCGCTATCTTTACTGCTGTATGTGCCCTTGATGTTGTGGCTCCGCCTATCATGATAGGAATACTTATATTCAGTTTATCCAGTTCTTTTGCCAGATACACCATTTCATCAAGTGACGGAGTTATCAGTCCGCTCAAACCTATAATATCCACCTCTTCTTTTATGGCGGTTTCAATAATCCTTTCCGGCGGCACCATTACCCCAAGGTCTATAATCTCAAAATTGTTACACCCCAATACTACCGATACTATATTTTTACCAATGTCGTGCACATCTCCTTTTACGGTTGCCATCAAAACCTTACCGGCCGATGTCCCCTTGCCTTTACCTTCTTCGATAAAAGGCAGTAGGTATGCCACTGCTTTTTTCATTACACGTGCCGACTTAACCACCTGTGGCAGGAACATTTTACCACTACCAAACAAGTCGCCCACCACATTCATACCTGCCATTAGGTTTATCTCAATAACCTCAATAGGTTTTACAGCAGAAAGGCGTGCTTCTTCCACATCGGCTTCTATAAATTCATCTATTCCTTTAACAAGAGCATGGGTAATTCTTTCCTGCAACGGAAGCGAGCGCCATTCCTGCACCTGCTTCTCTCCCGACTTAGCATCGCCTTTTACATTTTCGGCAAAAGCCAAAAGACGCTCGGTGGCATCGTCCCTACGATCAAGCAGTACATCTTCCACGTGCTCTAAAAGGGCCGCATCGATTTCATCATATACCTCCAGCATTTCAGGATTCACAATTCCCATATCCATACCATGCTTAATGGCATGGTATAAAAACGCCGAGTGCATTGCCTCCCTTACCTTATCGTTGCCCCTAAAAGAGAATGATACATTACTCACTCCTCCACTTACATGGGCATAAGGCAGATTTTGCCGTATCCACTGTGCTGCCCGGAAAAAGTCAATCGCATTTTTGCGGTGCTCCTCCATACCGGTAGCCACAGGGAAAATGTTCGGGTCAAAAATGATGTCTTCCGGAGGAAAATTCACCTTATCAACCAGTATATCGTATGATCGTTTACAGATATCAATACGCCTTTGGTAGTTATCAGCCTGACCTACCTCATCAAAAGCCATTACAATTACGGCAGCACCATAGCGTTTTACTTTTTTAGCGTGTTCAATAAACAGTTCCTCACCCTCTTTAAGGCTGATGGAGTTTACCACACTTTTACCCTGCACCACCTTAAGCCCTGCCTCTATAATCTCCCATTTGGAGCTGTCTATCATAATAGGCACACGGGCAATATCAGGTTCAGATGCTATAAGGTTAAGAAATGTTGTCATGGCACTAACGCCGTCCAACATTCCTTCGTCCATATTAATATCTATAATCTGGGCACCACCCTCAACCTGGGCACGGGCAATATCTAACGCCTCTTCATATTTTTCATCCTTTATAAGACGCAGGAATTTCCGGGATCCCGTAACATTAGTACGTTCCCCTACATTTATAAAATTACTCTCGGGTGTAACGATTAACGGCTCCAGCCCCGACAGCTTTAAATATCTTTGAATATTCTCCTTCATGTTTCTTCTTAGCTAACAACCGGCAACTTCCTCGGTTCATAGTTTGCCGAGACTTCTGCAATTAACTTAATATGCTCTGGTGTTGTACCACAGCATCCTCCTATAATATTAATCAGATTATCATCCAGATACTCTTTAATAAGCACCTGCATCTCCTCTGCTGTCTGGTCATACTGCCCAAATGCATTTGGCAGTCCCGCATTAGGGTGTGCCGATACATTAAATGATGTATTGTGAGCCAGTCTTTTCAGGTATGGTTTTAACTGATCGGCACCCAGTGCACAGTTGAAACCAACACTCAACAGCGGTATATGTGAAATGGATATCAAAAATGCCTCAACCGTTTGTCCTGATAGTGTCCTGCCCGAAGCATCGGTAATTGTACCGCTTACCATTACAGGTATATCCAGCCCTAATTCCTCTTTTACTTCCTCTATAGCAAAAAGCGCAGCTTTAGCATTAAGTGTGTCAAAAATGGTTTCCACCAAAAGTAGGTCACTACCCCCGTCAATAAGGGCACGTACCTGTTCTTTATAAGCAATTAGGAGTTGGTCGAAAGTAATAGCCCTGGATCCTGGATCGTTCACATCGGGCGACATGCTTGCTGTACGGTTTGTAGGCCCTATAGAGCCTGCCACAAAACGGGGCTTATCAGGATTTTTGGCAGTATATTCATCGGCAACCTCACGGGCAATTTTAGCTGATTCATAGTTAAGCTCATATACCAAATGTTCCATGTGGTAATCGGCCATACCGATGGTAGTGCCAGAGAAGGTATTGGTTTCCACAATATCAGCCCCTGCTTCAAAGTATAAGGCATGAATATCCCTTATAGCCTGTGGCTGGGTTAGTGATAAAAGGTCGTTATTCCCTTTTAACGGATGCGGAAAATCTGCAAATCTTTCGCCCCTAAAATCTTCTTCCGTAAAATTATACCGCTGCAGCATGGTACCCATAGCACCATCCAGTATAAGTATCCTTTCGTTAAGAGCCTGATGTATTTTTGACATAATAGTTTATATTCGGATTAATGTTCCGTTATAATATCAATATGTCATCAAAAAAGTGGAGAGAGAAAATACGGGAGTATTTTCCTTGTGTTATCTATCCGCGCTTGCGGTAGAATTTAGCACCTTCTTTAAAAGATTAAAGGGTTGCTAAGGCTTCATCGGGTCTATTCCCTCTGCCTTTCGTGATAACAAATCAATTTGTATAAGAACCCTGCAAAGTAATGTAATAAATTAATATTATGCAAATAAAAATAGCATACTGAATTGCAAGTATATAATTCCAAAACAGTTACAGCAACGTCCATTCAATTCAAGAAAAAAGACAGGCCCTTAGGCCTGCCCTTTAAACACACATGATAATGAATTATTAGTCCCTATTTTATTAAGCCGCCAGTTTCTTTTGTTTTTCGGCAACCTCTACCAGAGCTTCATATAGCTTTTGTACTATTTCACCTCTGCTGTCTTTAGGAGTACCTATAAAAAGGGCTTCCAACCCGTGTACCGATGCTGCCAGTTTAACCTCATCTTTAAAAGATGCAGGTAACCCTGTTGCATTTTTATTTACCGATACTACATTAAACCCGCTTTTAAGCAGCTTTGTATAATCTAACGGAAGGCTGTCATCTCCCGAAGCATCAACCGCAATCAGATTGCTAATATTATTAGCATGCAGGTAGTGCAATACATCCTCCATTTTGAACGGAATGCCAAACTGTATAAAGTTGGCCTCCCATGAAAAGTTCACGCCCTCTTTTTCAAAAAAGGCTACTGATGAGTTAGTAATCACCGGAAACCTAAGGTCTATTTTATTATCCAAAGCAAGGCCTTTTCTTTCTTTTAAAACCTTATTTATGAGCGCGCTCCCCACGTTTCCTATACCGAAGAGCACTATGTTTATCCTGTTATTCATTTTCTTTTTTACTTTTTCCTTTTTTAAGAATGGACTCCCCCCTGTTATGGCGCAGGGGAAAGACCAATTCTTCACAAACAAACAAAAACAACTTAAAATATTTTATATCAAACCATTACGCGATTAGTAATGGTATTCCTTGTAGAGTATGAGGTCGACAGGTGTAGTGTTGACCAGGTTATCATACACAGGGCTTCGCGCCTGAATCTCTTTTACCCATCGCTGTAAAGCTATTAAAGAAGCTTTTGTTGACGGTTTAAGGGTAATTTCCAGTTTACTGAAACCGGCTCTTTCTTTCGTGTTCCTGCCTTCATATTTAGCCGCATTGAAATTTCCTGTAATTTCTACCTGTAATGAGTTCAGCGCTATACCCTGCTCTTCTGCTACCAGTTGTCCCAGTGAATTGATACAACCTGCAAATCCTGCCAAAATGTATTCGTAAGGATTAGGCCCCTGCAGTTCAGGGAACTTTTCGTTCTCGCTTATCCTTAAATCGGTATTAAGTGTTTTAACTACAAATTGCTTATTGTTACCTGTATACCCCAGTACGTTAATAGATGTTGTGTTCATAATATTGTTATTTTTAAATGAGAATGATTGAAATAAAAAAAGGTCCTCCTGGAGTTTACCAAAAGGACCTTACACTTGAATTATAAAACTAAATATTTAAGTCGTTCGCTTTTGGCAATATACATAGGGCTTCCACATCCAGGTATACGAGATACAGATGAACTTACAAATGGTTGTGGTAAACGATGTAAACGAATTAAAAACTTTCATGCCCTATAACGGTTATTGCCAAATAATTAAAATAAAAAAGCCCCTGCTGTTGGCAGGGGCTTTTTGTCATATATAATTTTAATTTAAAATTAGTCAACAGTCACCCCTGCGGAAATTTTCCACGTAAAGTATGACATATTGCAAATAATAAATTTCATTTCTCTGATTTTGAACAACAAACATCCGAACAATTCCTGACATAAACAATACCTAAAGTAAAAATTAACATTTTAAAAACACATAAGCTGGCACTTAAATACTACGTATTTAAACAAACAGCGTTAAAAAACTCTTTTAAAAATATTAAAATCCTAAGCAGTTTTTTTTATTCCAAATAGGTTTTATACCTTTGCAGGAGAAAAAATTAGAGGAAAGATTTGTACTGATTGCAACCTCAATAAAAAATGCTAAAGCAGGACCACTTCCCTTTAGCACTTGCCGCATTCAGCACTGTTTTTCATTACATAAATTAGTAAACATTTTATGGCATATTTATTTACGTCAGAATCAGTGAGCGAAGGGCACCCTGATAAAATTGCTGACCAGATTTCGGATGCGCTGATTGATAACTTCCTGGCTTTTGACGCCGATTCAAAAGTAGCCTGTGAAACTCTTGTTACAACAGGACAGGTTGTACTTGCAGGTGAAGTAAAATCAAAAACTTACCTTGACGTGCAGCAAATTGCACGCGATGTAATTAAGAAAATAGGCTACACAAAAAGCGAATATATGTTTGAGGCTAACTCCTGTGGTGTATTATCTGCCATACACGAGCAGTCTCAGGATATTAACCAGGGGGTAGACAGGCTTACTAAGGAAGAACAGGGAGCCGGTGACCAAGGTATGATGTTTGGTTATGCTACAAACGAAACCGAAGATTATATGCCCTTGGCACTTAACCTATCACACAAATTATTGCAGGAACTTGCTGCTTTGCGCCGTGAGGATAAAGAGATTACTTATCTGCGACCTGATGCTAAATCTCAGGTAACGCTTGAGTATGACGATGACAACAAACCTGTAAAAATAAAGAGTATAGTTATTTCAACCCAGCATGATGATTTTGCTGATGAGCCAACTATGCTTGCTAAAATTAAGCAAGATATACTGAACATCCTTATACCGAGAATACTGGAAAAGAATCCTCAGTATGCTTACCTGTTTAATGATGAGATTGAGTACCACATTAACCCTACCGGTAAATTTGTTATTGGCGGACCTCACGGTGATGCCGGACTTACAGGAAGGAAAATTATTGTAGATACTTATGGTGGTAAAGGTGCTCACGGTGGTGGTGCTTTCTCGGGTAAAGATCCAAGTAAAGTAGACCGAAGTGCTGCCTATGCAACCCGCCATATTGCCAAAAACCTTGTTGCTGCAGGTGTTGCCGATGAGATTTTAGTACAGGTATCATATGCTATTGGAGTTGCTAAACCAATGGGTATTTACATAAACACTTACGGAACTAAAAAAGTTGACCTTAAGGATGGTGAAATCGCTAAAAAAGTAGAAGAGATTTTTGATATGAGACCTTACTTTATTGAGCAGCGCCTTAAGCTAAGAAACCCTATATACAGTGAAACTGCCGCCTACGGACACATGGGCCGCAAGCCGGAAACCGTGACAAAAACTTTCACTTCTCCAAACGGGGAACAAAAAACGATGGAAGTAGAATTGTTTACATGGGAAAAATTAGACTATGTAGAAAAAGTAAAAGAAGCATTCGGGCTTTAATATCCCGATTGATAAAAATAAAAGAAAGGCAGCCAATTGGCTGCCTTTCTTTTATTTTTCTATCACTACATCTATGTTTATCATGGCATTTACAAAATCCTCCCTTACCTGAGATTTTGTTGTACCAATCCGCCATTCCTTGTTTCGGTATCGATTCCATGTTATAATTTTTCTCTCAGTATGAGTAAAAAGTATACGTGGAGCAACTACAGCCATACTTTTAAGCTTACCTTCATAACGCGTATTTATTACTTCTACACCTACACAAATACCATTTCGGGGAAAAATAATATTGAGACTGTCAACATCTATTTTTAGCTCATAAGTTTTATTATCAGGGAATACCATAAGGTTTTGCCCGTACAATTCTTTTCCAGGCTTCTTTTCCAGTTTGTCATATTCGTAAAACCTTATATTATAACTTGCTTGGTAATCAAACTCTTTTTCATTTTTTAAATCCAGATATACAGCCTTCACTTTCCCTTCTTTGTATTCTGTATTTTCAATATAGGAGCAAAATTCAGTTCCAAAAGGGATCGATTTCTGCACCTTGTATTTCCTGCTTAAACCCAAATGTTTAGTGCCGGAATATTTTTTCTTTTTGTAATCAATTACCACCTCATTAAGCACTAAAGCTTTTTGAACCAAAGCAATATATAGTTCCCCTTTATAACTCTGAGGGCTAATTACTTTATTTTCATAACCTACAGAACTTATCAGCAAATCATCTTTCTCATCATTAAGGTCAAACTCAAATCTACCTTCAACATCACAAGATACTCCACGGTCTTTTTTTAGCAGCGTAACATTTGCAAACGATACTGGTTCTTCGGTAACACTATCTCTAACAACACCATGAATAACCTGGGCCTGAAGAGAAGACAACCCTGCAGAAAGACATAAAAAAAGAATTAAAAATGTTTTCAAATAATATTTTTTATAAACCATATTTTATAGTAAGCATTAAATATCGTGGCTGCACCCTGTATCGAGATACGCTTGTCCTGAACTGGTTAAAGCTGTCATCATTAAGCGAAGTGGTATTAAGCAGGTTGGTTCCACCTACTTTAAACTCCCATTTGCTTCCCGGTTTCCTGTACATAACATAAGCATCCAGAAAGTCATATTTGTTATCTGATGTCCTTGTATCATTATAGTAATGATTAAACTGATAATCAGCAGTAACGGTAAACGAATCCCAGAAATAATAATCCAATTTGGCAAACGGTCTATGATTATAGAACTTGTTATTAGCATAGTCATTTATACTTATACTGTAACCAAGCTCTAAGTTAGGCATCGTTTTATAGTTGGTAGAGAAACTAACCGAATAACTTTGTGTAAACTGCTCGTTAGTCTGCCTTATTGAGTTTTCCAGTGATGGCACTCCCTGCACCCCGCTTTGCGGATCAAACCTGAAGTTGTTGTATTTATTCCAATTTAGATTAGCCCCTACAGAGGCTTTATAGTAACGCCAGAAACTCCTGTTATAACCTATCATACCACTTAAGGACTCATCGGCAAAATTAGAGTTCTCCATAGTGCTTATACTATTAGCCCCGTTATACCCCGCAAGGCTTTTAATAGCATCCATACGATGATTATAGGTAAGAGAACCGAATACCTGCGTAAAGTTGAACATGTCAAACTTAAAGTAGCGCAGATTATGACTTTGATAAAGTGCATTTTCAAGATATGGATTACCTCTGAAAAGCGAGTTATAGTTGGTAAATATAAGCCCCTGTGCAAAGTTGGTCACATCGGTAAACTGAGTGGTCATATTGTAGGTATAGGTAAGGCTTTCTGATTTTTTAATCTGATAAAGCGCATACACATCCGGCAATACCCTGTAAAAATCATTATTTACTTTAATATCCTTTTGCTCATTGTATACATTATAACTGTGCAGGCTCACCCCTGGATTAAAAGTAAACTTACCGGTTATGAACTTATAATGTAATCCAAGGAAGACATCGTTAAAACTATAGTTCACATCATTTTTACTATTATCATCCAGATTATCCTGAGAGCCATCATCTAAGATCTGGAATATATCAGAATTAAAGCTTTGGTAAGAATATGTATCGCCCAGCGTCAGGTTGATATTACTTTTAGGCGTAACCATATAATAATAGTCAGCTTTAACATCGACCTTATTGGTAATCACAAAACGCTCCTGCGAAATATCATAACGGGTAGCAGGTGATAATCCTAAGTTAAGCGATGTGTCTCCGATACCGGAATCAGGGAACGGATTGTTACCCAGGTTGGCATTATAAAACGGATCTTCATCCTGATACAGGTGTTGTGCCTCAAAGGCAAATACATTCTTATCATCTAAAGTATAGTACAGGTTAAAGTTTTGATTGAACGAAAAGGGCTTTTGCTTTTTAACCGAATAAATTTCCTGATCCTGTTCTGTTTCCGGAAAAACCGACGAGAACAAACCATTATCCTCCTGTTGGCTTGAGGCCTTCAGGAAAGCATCGTAATCAACATGAAGATTTTTATTCGGAATATAACTTCCGCTTAGTTTAAATAGGGCAAAATCACTTTTTTGCAGTGATCTTTCATCTGTTTCCTGTGTAGTTTGTGTCTCCCCTGTTTCAGGATCTAATATCTGGTTACGAGTTTGAGTTTCTGTCTCCGTACGGCTTGAATTGTAAATACCAAAACCGCTAATGGTTAACGATTCGGTTGGATTATAACTGAAGTTAGCTGCGCCAAATTTGGTTTCAATCTCCTTAGCCCTGTTATTTCTTAGCAGTGATATACCCAAATCGTTAGAACCAATATTAAAACTGGTACCACCTTTACGCATCATGTTACGAAAGCCACCCGAGAACTTCATATAATCCTGAATAGTAAGCGGCAGTTCACCGTTATTATTAAGGTTACCTATTACATTAATACTGTATTTAGGACTGTAGTAAAACAACTTAGGGTTCACAAGGTAACGCTCACCCTCACCTATACTGGCTCCGGCAGTAACATCACCAAACCAAAAATTCTTTTTACCATCTTTCAGTTTGATATTCATTGCTACATTGTCCTGATTGTTTTCAAGTCCTTTTAGCTGGCTGACCTCATTGTAGTTACGAAGTACCTCAATCTTATCCAACGCATCGGCAGGAATATTTTTAACCCCCAGCTTGGTATCTCCGTCAAAAAAATCCTTCCCTTCAACCATAAGTTTGGATACGGTTTTACCTTCCACCGTTACCTCTCCGTCGTCATTCACCTCAACCCCCGGAAGTTTTTTAAGCACATCTTCCAATTTACGCTCACTACCGTTTGTAAAAGAGTCAGAATTATACACAATCGTATCCCCTTTTATGGTAACCGGCATTTCATAGGTAATTTCAAGTCCTGCCAGTTCTACACCCTGCTGAAGCACAAGGTCTTTTACCATATCATCGGTGGTTGTGGTTATTACTTCTTCCTTTGGTGTATAACCTATATAGCTTGATTTTAAAATATAGCTGGTATTGGTTTTCAGGGTAAGCTGATATTTACCTTTCTCATTGGTAATGGCATACGACTCCATTTCGTTAGTAGTTTTGTTAACCGCCATTATATTAGCCATTTCCAAACCTGTTCCGGTAGAATCTTTAATGGTACCCTCTACATGAATGCTTTGTGCCTGTACAAAGGCCGAAACCAATAGTACAACAGCAAGTAAAAAATTTCTCATTGGTTGGTTAGTGTAATTTTATTCTGTTCGCCTGCAGTTATACTATTATAGGATTCTCCTTCCTATTGATACTTAGGCATATTATTTTTTAAATAAGGATTATGGTCTACCCATACCTCGATGACCTCCGCCTCTTGGACCGCCACGCATTTCCTGCATTTCCTGCATTTTTTTCATCAGGATTTCAGCAAATTCTTCCTGAGTTACTTTCTCTCCTTTCTTAAGCTCTTTAATCTCGGTCTTATCTTTAGGATTAAGTACTATTTTAGAACAAAGTATCATTGTTTTGCCATCACTTACTTCCAGTATAAGTCCCGGAAGTCCCCAGTAATTACCCGGTCCCTGGCTAATAGGTATTTCCGGAGTATACCAAGCTGTAATCTCAACCGATTCAGGCATCTCTACCATATCCATAAAGTTGGTTTTTCTCAATTCTTCTTCCTTACCTTCCTCCTGTAACTTTTTTATTTTTTCTTCTGCTCCTTTTTTAGGACGCATGTTCATCAGGTTGGTTTTATCTACAGGCATAACAGCAGTAGCCTTAAAACAGGTGTAGTTACCTATTTTTTTTGTTTCGTTTACCATTTTCCATTTAATAGCCGGAAGCGAATCGTCTACTAAAAACTCTTTCCCAAAAATATCTTTCTCTACAAGTACCCTCTTGTCCTTTACATTTTTGTAGTGTTTTCCGCCACCGCCCATCATGGACGACATCATTTTAAACATTCCTCCGTCCTGTCCCGGTGCATCCAGCTTTTGTTCTTCCTGATAAACAGAAGCCGTTTTATCAAAATGTAGTACAAAAGTCTTTTCAAACATAGGGCGAATTCTCTCCTCAATCATTTTTCTCATTTCCGGCGTAATGTTCTTGTTTCCGTCAAGTTGCTTTGTAGCATCTTCCATACTGGTTTTAGACTCATATACGGCTTCTCCCTGAAATTCCTGAGCATGAGACAGGAAAACAGAAAAAAGTAATGTTATAACATAAAAAGTGAAATTTTTCATATCGATTGGTTTTTGCATTTATTTGTTAGACTGTCCAAAAGCCCATTCGTTACATTACTTTTTAAAAAATATTAAGTTTTCTCTCATTCTAATTTTTTGTACTTTGGCTAAGTATGAAAAATACCATCATTATACTCCTGCTATTTGTTTGTAACTGTACCTCAGCACAGGAGCTTACCATTCCTGTTAAATTTCTTTCTAACAGCAAGGCTGCACCCGAAAGATATATAGGAACCGATGCCTTTGGCTATGAGTATACCATAAGTGACAATGAGTTTAAAAAACAAAAGGACAATAAGGTTCTTAAATACAAAAGCCTTTCACTGGGAGACATCTATCAGGTAGACCTGCAAAACCCATTACAGGTAGTTTTATTCTACAAGAACTTCAATACAGTTGTATTGCTGGACAGTCAGCTTACCGAAACAGCGAGAATAAACTTTTCAGACACTCCGCAGGCTATAATAGCCGAAGCTGTTAGTTTAGCTTCACAAAACCGTTTGTGGGTTTATGATATTAACACACAACAAATAGGATTGTATGATATAGCCCAGAATAGTTATAAAACAATTACACCACAACTGAGCGGCGGTATGCAGTACTACCAGTCTGACTATAATTATTTTTACTGGGTAAATAATACCAACACCTGCTATAGGGTAAACCTGTTTGGCAAGGTAAATACACTGGGAATAACAGAGGGCTTTGACCAACTGCAGTTTATAGCACCACAAAAAGTACTATTCAAAAAGGACAATAATATGTACCTTTACAACATGGAAACCCAAAGCCGCAAACTAATTGAGGTAAAGAAAAAAAGCTTTAAGAGTTTTTATTACAAAGAGCAAATTTTATCTATTTTTACAGACAACGACATCATTCAATATAAAATAACAAGTACCGAATAATGCATATAGCAGTAGCCGGAAATATAGGGGCCGGAAAAACTACCCTAACAGAACTACTGGCCAAACATTTTAAATGGGAACCACATTTTGAGGATGTGGTAGACAACCCTTATCTCGATGATTTTTATCATCAGATGGAACGCTGGTCATTCAACCTGCAAATCTACTTTTTAAATACCCGACTAAGACAGGTATTACAGTTTAAGGAAAGCGGAAAGGTTACTATTCAGGACAGGACCATATATGAGGATTCACATATTTTTGCACCAAACCTTCACGCCATGGGCCTTATGAGTAACAGGGATTTTAACAACTATACTTCCCTTTTTGAGCTTATGGAAACTTTTGTGGGCGCTCCTGATTTACTTATTTATCTAAGAAGCTCCATCCCTAACCTTGTAAAGCAAATACACAAGCGTGGGCGTGATTATGAGAACTCCATATCTATAGATTACCTTAGCAGACTAAACGAGCGCTATGAGGCCTGGATTCAAAACTACGATAAAGGCAAACTGCTTATTATAGACGTAGACAAAAACAACTTTGTTGACAGCCCCGAAGATTTAGGAGATATTATAAACCGAATTAATGCCGAGTTAAACGGACTGTTCTAAAAATAAAAAATGCCCCTTCAATTGTAGGGGCATTTCTTTTAAAATGGATTAATTTACTTATTATTTTCCCGTAATTCGTTAATCTTTGCATCCACTTCTTCTTCTGTACCTTCAAAGGATTTCTCCTCCATTTTTATATCTTCGTTTGTGGTATAGGTAGATATTACCACATTAGCAGTAATCTTACCATCTTCACCCCTTACTTTTTCAACTGTTATTTCTGTACGTTTTTCAACCGTAGTATTTATAGGCTGTTCTATTACTGTGGACGACTGCACATTCATACTATGAGCATCATGTCCGCCCAAAATAGGAGCCACAACAAGACCTATAAGACAGGTTAATTTGATAAGGATATTCATAGACGGACCCGACGTATCTTTAAAAGGATCACCCACAGTATCTCCTGTTACGGCAGCCTTGTGAGCATCAGACCCTTTATAGGTCATTTCCCCATTAATCATAACCCCGGCCTCAAATGATTTCTTGGCATTATCCCAAGCTCCTCCGGCATTATTCTGGAACACAGCCCAAAGCACACCCGACACGGTTACACCCGCCATATAGCCACCTAACATCTCTGCCACCAACTGATGATTATCAGGATAAACAAGCATACCTATAAGTACAATTGCAATAGGAAAACCAATAGTTAGCAATCCCGGAAGCATCATTTCGCGTAAAGCGGCCTTTGTAGAGATTTCTACACACTTACCATACTCCGGCTTACCTGTACCTTCCATAATACCTGCAATCTCCTTAAACTGTCTTCTAACCTCGTAAACCATATCCATAGCTGCCTTACCCACTGAATTCATAGCTAATGCCGAGAACACAACCGGAATCATACCACCCACAAAAAGCATGGCCAGTACAGGTGCCCTGAATATATTAATACCATCTATACCCGTAAAAGTTACATAGGCTGCAAAAAGCCCTAACGATGTTAAAGCTGCCGATGCAATAGCAAATCCTTTACCGGTTGCCGCAGTAGTATTACCTACAGAGTCCAGAATATCTGTACGCCCTCTTACTTCTTTAGGCAATTCACTCATTTCGGCTATACCCCCGGCATTATCTGCAATAGGACCAAAAGCATCAATAGCCAACTGCATAGCAGTGGTAGCCATCATTGCCGATGCCGCCAGTGCCACACCATAAAAACCTGCAAAAGCATAAGCTCCCCAAATCGCACCTGCAAAAAGCAGCACTGTTGGGAAGGTAGAAACCATACCTGTTGCCAATCCGGCTATGATATTGGTTCCTGCACCTGTACTGGATTTTTGAACAATAGCCAAAACCGGTTTTTTACCAAGTCCTGTATAATATTCAGTAACCGATGATATAACACCACCTACAAAAAGACCCACCAGCGTTGAGTAGAATACCCGTAGTGAAGAAATTTCCTTTGCATCTTCTCCATAAAAATTCATCATCATAGTTTCCGGCAATAAGTAAGTCACCAGAAAGTAACATGAAACAGCCACAAGAGCAATAGAAACCCAGTTACCCACATTAAGCGCTCCCTGAACTTCTGCCTCTTTAGCATCGTTGCTTTTTATTTTAACCAATAAAGTACCTATAATAGAAAACAGTATTCCGAAGCCTGCTATAGCCATAGGTAATAATATAGGGCCAATACCTCCAAATGCAAGACTAACATCAGGGTTAGCAGCTATTATATCTCTTAAAACATAATTACCCAAAACCATTGCTGCCAAAACTGTTGCTACGTATGACCCAAACAAATCGGCTCCCATACCGGCAACATCCCCTACGTTATCACCTACATTATCGGCAATTGTAGCAGGGTTACGCGGATCATCTTCCGGTATACCGGCTTCTACCTTACCTACCAAGTCGGCACCTACATCGGCAGCCTTAGTATAAATACCACCACCCACACGGGCAAATAGCGCAATAGATTCGGCACCAAGGGAAAAACCAGCCAGAGTTTCCAGAACTATAGTCATTAATTCCTGAGCTGTTTTTGGATCACCACCTAAATCTCCGGGTGCCCAAACACCATTCATAAAGTAATGAAAAAAGAAGATAAAGAAACCTGTTAACCCTAATACGGCAAGCCCAGCAACACCAAGCCCCATAACCGTACCTCCGCCAAACGAAACCTTAAGTGCCTGTGGCAGGTTTGACCTTGCGGCTTGTGTAGTTCTTACATTAGACTTGGTAGCTATTTTCATTCCCATATTTCCTGCTAACGCAGAAAAGAAGGCCCCAAAAATAAAAGCTACCACAATAAGTATATCTGTAGTGGGGACTATATAAGAAATAACCGCCAGAGCTATACTGGCGGCTATAACAAAAAATGCTAATAATTTATATTCCGCTTTTAGGAAAGCTAAAGCTCCTTCATAGATGTGATCTGAGATTTCTTTCATTTTCCCGTCACCGGCATCTTGCTTAAGGACCCATGATCTTTTAACTGCCATAAACAGCAACCCTACAACGGCCATTATTATAGGCACGTAAATCATTATTGATTCCATAAAAAAATTGTTTGGTTTGTTAATACATTAGTAAATGTAGCAAAACCAAGACAAATAAAAAAGCAATATTCTATACAGAATATTGCTTTTTTCATATTTTTTTAGGAAATATTATTATCTGATGCTAAATAATTCAGCAGGCTTGTCTTGTAAAGACTCAAAACGATCAACACATTTCTCTATAATTTCACGAGCTTCCTTCACATCTCCCCATCCTTCTACATCAACTTTCTTGTTTTCAAGATCTTTGTAAACTTTAAAGAAGTGCTCAATCTCTTTTAGAAGGTGCGGATTCATATCACTTAGGTCTTCTAACTTATTCCAGATTGGGTCTGACATAGGAACGCAAACAATTTTCTCATCCGGACCTTTCTCATCTGCCATGTGGAATACACCAATTGGCTTAACTTCCATAACACAACCAGGGAAAGTAGGCTCTGTAACCAGTACTAATACATCAAGAGGATCACCGTCAAGAGCAAGAGTTTCCGGTATGAAACCGTAATCTGCAGGATACATCATAGATGAGAATAACATCCTGTCATAACGTATTTTCTTTAGTTCAAAGTCATACTCATATTTATTTCTGCTTCCTTTTGGTATCTCGATAAGTACATCGAACGAATTTGATTTTGCTGCGCTCATTTTATTTTGTTGTATTTATTTCATTTACAGTTTTGCGGCTGCAAAATTAATGCAAAAAATACTGTTTACAAAGCAACACCCCTATTAAAAACACTGGTTAGTAGTGTATTTACATAAATTTAATGAGGAAAACCACATTATTTCATATCCTGATGTAAAACCAAAACCCTATCAAATAAAAAAGTCTTCTTAAAAAGAAGACTTTAAACTACTATACGTATTAACTATTAATAAAAACTACTTTCAGCATTTAATCATTCAAAGTATTACCCTCATCAAACTGCTCACACCAATAAATAGTACATGGTCCTTCATCACAGTATGGAATAATTTTCCCCTCGTGTTTCAAAAACTTAACATGACAACCACTTGGACAGCCTTCGCAAAACGTAACAAATTCAAACGAATCGTCTACATAAAATCGCGGCGTAGATGGTTCTTGCCTTAATATAACATTAGCCGTAAGGTTATCACCTGTTGAACCTAAAAGAAAATAACGCTCTATACTTGAATCATTACTTGCTACTTTTTTTACAAGAGAAACAGATTGAACCTGCTCTACATAGCCTCTCTCTTTAAAATACTCATTGAAAGCCTGCAGCAAATCACTTTCCTGCGCCGCTAAAACAACTTCACCATTTTGAAGCACAGCAATGGGACCACTCCATACAGAAGACCTGCTTTTAAGGCTTAATGCAGTATCTCCATTATTCATCTCAACATTAGATTTGTCATCACTACAGGAGACAAAAACTAAAGAAACAAATAAAAACAAAAGACTTAATAAAGTATTTTTTCTCATAATAAGGCAAGGTTTAATTATTTAACTGACTCTATTTAAAACGAAAATAATCTTTTTCGCTTATCAAAACTCCTAACTAAATGTTAAAAAAAACTATTACTCACTCCTCTTAAGCCTGAAAATACCTTCACGCTTAATACAATCAGAACATCCCTCAGAACATGAAAGACTGGCTACTCCATTGTAAGCTACAATAACTTCACAATCATCCACACAGCCTTTACACATTATCATTACTACAATATCCTGCGGAGCATAATAGTAAAGTTTAGAGTTCTGCATAGTAAGTAAGGTTCCAAATTTTGTTTTTTTATCCTCACTAGATGCCAGCACCATATAAAAATTATCATCTACACCTCCAACATCAGTTTTCTTAATTTCTATAGTTGCTATAACACCTTCTTTACCTGTAACTGATTTCCATTTTTCAAGAAAAGCATCATAATCCGTATACTCAATTTCACCATTTTTAACTACTGCAACAGGAGCATCAGTAAAGTATCTTTCAACAGGAACTATGTTTTGTTCCTGCTCTACAGAAGTTGCTTTTTCAAGAACTTCCTCAGATTTACTTTGTTCTTCTTCTTTTTGCTGTTTACACCCTAAAAACACTAAGGCAAACAGAGTAAAAACGCATATAGCTATGCTTTTCATATAGTAAAGATTAATGGACAATTACGTATTCGACACTAAAATACAATTTTTTTCACACCAACGAAGAATATTAAAAATGAAAACCGAAAGTTCCCTTAACAGCAAACTTATTAATATCCGGCAAATCAAGATAACTACCCCTCCATGCAAAATCTATACGGAATACTTTAAATATATTCCCAACACCTGCGTGATACTCCCAATATACATCCTCAGGAGCACGATAGGTTATACTTGAAGCATTTAAATCGATATTTCTTTGAGAAACGGTACCATATACCCCTTTAATTCCAACTATCTCCCTTAGGTTAAGCTTTCTTAAAAGCGGTATTCTGGCAAAAAGCCTACCGTTAAAATTATGTTCCAAATGCAATGAAACATATTCATCGGCAGCAAATTCATAATAATTCATCAGGTTATAAGTATTCTCTATAATAAAGTACGACTGGTTACCCGGCACAATACCCATTAACCCTAGCGGAACAGCTCCAAATATCTTCCCGGCCTCAAGCGTTGTAAACAACCTACCGAAACCACCTATAAGGACAGGCTGCCTATAGTAGAATTGTAATTTTTGATATTCAAAATCACTATCAAAAAGCTTCACTCCCTGTGTGAAATTCAAATACAGTCGGGCATAGTTTAAATCAACATCACTACGCTCCACTCCATAACCTATTGTTCTTCTTCCCGGAGTATAATCAGCATGCAAACTGTATTCATATTGATTTACTCTACTCCTCACCCCTTGCGAAGGATCATTTGGATCTATATAATAATCCATATTAAAGGTTTGAGGTGAAGCCGACTTTAATGTCCTGTATGAAAAACTCGTTCTGAAAAGTAAATTTTTAACCGGTTCTATTTCTGCCGCAAATGTAGTTAATCTTATATTGGTAAGTTTACTGTTATCTCCGCTGGCAAAAAGAGAGGATGACGCAAAGCTACGACCAAGTACATCGTTAGTAGCCGTAAGACTAACCCCGGTTTGCTCTATATCTCTACGGTTACCCCCAGAGAGGATAATCCTGTTCTTTTTATTAACCATCCATTTGCCCGAGATTCCATACTTAAACTTATTATCTTTAAAACCATAAGCAGTATAGCCCTCTACCCTCCACGGATCATTTTGGCCAAAATAGGTACGTCCTCCGGTTCTAACCCTTATACCCTCAACATCATTATAGCCGAAGGTGGAGAAAATAGGTCCGTAATCAAAATGATTTATCTGATAATAACCCGACCCCAGCGTTGCGACGAGATTATACATCTGTTTAAACCTTGGGACAGTTTTAAGGGTATCCAGCATTTTATATATAGCCTTCTCATCTTTATTGAGCGACTCAAAACGGTTTTCCCTCCAGTAATCGTCTGATTTGTTATTTACAGCCTCATCAAACTCATTGACTTCTTTATGATAAAAATCGGACGGCTTTTTTATATCGAATTCATAGTTACGGAAAAGCGTGGTTCTTTTACCATAAACACCTTTAGAGCCTTCCTTTTTCCTTAGAGCAAAATCAGACATCATATGATCCCGGGTAAGCAGAAAAACCGAATCGTTCATTACCTCAAACTCCTGCTCAATATAAATATCTTTCACCCAGTTAATATTAGCACTTTTACTGGCCGACATTACAATTTTCTTTATAGCAAAAGTGGTATCGTTTACCCAAAAATTTCCCTTAAAGGTTAGCTCATTTTTACGCCTTGGATAAAACACTATATTATAACACCACTTATTATCTACATACGAACTGTCATGCAAAACATAATTATACACATTTATACCCGTGCGTGATAGCGGGCTCACAAAATCCTTATCAAAAAATTTAAGGTAATTATCATAGATGTCATACTCAGCATACAGGTCTTTGATAAAAGCTATTATTTGCTGATTATCACTAAAGCCGGAGTTTTTATTAGCCTCGGTTATTTCCTTACGGCTGTTTGTGGTATTATCACCATACACCTTCCCTATATTCTCATTAATAAATATAGGCAGATAGGTTTTACCCGTAACGCTCGAAGTATCTACATGATCAAATATAAACTCCATACCCTTAAAAAGCTTTCTCTTAGTAAAGGCGCTATCTATATTATTCATATCAAACTCTACCTTTTCATACTTATCGAACTGGTACTGATCAAACATCCTGAGTCCGTTTTTCCTTCTGCGTTCCCAAATTTTACGAAGTATATCAATGGCAGGGTTATTTTTCTTAGAGGTTTTACCCGAATAAAGCACAACCTCATTTAGCATTTGCCCTTCGCCCAAAACCACTTTGAGATCGTAGGTACTTTGCTTTTGAAGCTGTATATCTTTTGACTCATACCCTACAAAAGAGATTTGTATTTCCCTGTAGGTATTTTGAGACTCTAAATAGAATTTTCCATTCTCATCAGTTATTACACCTTCGGCAGTCCCTTTAAAGTAAACATTAGCATAAGGTATAGGCTCATTGCCTTCATCCAGCACTATTCCGCTAACTTTAGTTTGTGCTGATAAACAGGCTGTAAATCCAATAAATACTACCAGTAAAAAAAGTATTTTCTTTTTCATATATGCTATAAACAAAAAACTTCATCATATAGTATGATGAAGTTTCAAATATAATCAGATTTTGTCTGAATTCTTATTTATACATAACTTTCTTAACTGCTTTTACAACATCTTCAGAGTTAGGCAACCACTCTTTAAGCAGTACAGGAGAGTATGGTGCCGGAGTATCGGCAGTTGTAATTCTTTGAACAGGAGCATCAAGATAATCAAATGCTCTTTCCTGAACCATATAAGTGATCTCAGAAGCTACACTTGCAAACGGCCAGGCCTCTTCAAGAACCACAAGTCTGTTTGTTTTTTTCACAGAGTTTAAAATCGCATCATAATCCATTGGGCGAACTGTTCTAAGATCGATAACTTCACAGCTTATACCTTCTTTCTCCAGTTCATCTGCAGCAATGAAAGCCTCCTTGATGATTTTACCGAAAGAAACAATGGTTACATCTTTACCTTCACGCTTAATATCAGCAACCCCCAGCGGAATAGTGTACTCACCTTCCGGCACTTCACCTTTATCGCCATACATTTGCTCAGACTCCATGAAGATTACAGGGTCATTATCACGGATAGCCGATTTTAAAAGACCTTTTGCGTCATATGGATTTGAAGGAACTACAACTTTAAGACCCGGAGTATTTGCATACCAGTTTTCAAAAGCCTGTGAGTGAGTCGCAGCAAGCTGACCTGCAGATGCTGTAGGACCACGGAAAACGATTGGCATTGAAAACTGCCCGGCAGACATCTGTCTCATTTTAGCAGCATTGTTTATAATTTGATCAATACCCACTAACGAGAAGTTAAATGTCATGAACTCCACAATAGGACGGTTGCCGTTCATGGCAGAACCTACTGCAATACCGGCAAAACCAAGCTCGGCAATAGGAGTATCGATTACCCTTTTAGGACCAAACTCGTCCAGCATACCTTTAGATGCTTTATAAGCACCGTTATATTCGGCAACTTCTTCACCCATTAAATATACTGACTCATCGCGACGCATCTCTTCGCTCATTGCTTCGCAAACGGCCTCTCTAAACTGTATAGTTCTCATGTAATATTGTATTTCTTAATTTTATGATTGGCAAAAATAAAGATTTTATATTTATTTCTGTCTCAAAAAACATCAAATAAATACCCCTGTTTTTCTTCTGTTTTAAGCAATTAAAATTCCGCAATTATCAAGCTAAAACGTGTGCGTTTTTAGTGGTATATTAAATTTTAACAGCATTTTTTTAAAAAAAGCATATTTATTATGCGTGCATAGTTTTTTATTTAAATAAAATTATTAACTTCGTAACCGGAAAATAATCTTTATAACTTTATAAAAATGAAAATATTAGTTTGCATCAGCCACGTGCCTGATACTACTTCCAAAATCAACTTTACCAACGGGGATTCAGAATTTGATACTAACGGGGTACAGTTTGTTATAAATCCTAACGACGAATTTGGTTTAACCAGAGCAGTTTGGTTTAAAGAGCAACAGGGAGCAAACGTAACTGTTGTGAATGTTGGCGGACCTGACGCAGAGGCTACTCTTAGAAAAGCCCTTGCTATTGGTGCTGACGAAGCCATTCGTGTAAACGCTAACCCAACCGATGGATTTTTTGTTGCAAAACAACTTGCTGAAGTTGTGAAAAACGGAAATTATAACCTTGTAATTGCCGGTAAGGAATCTCTTGATTATAACGGAGGAATGGTACCGGGTATGCTTGCAGCAAACTTAGGTTACGACTTTATTAACTCATGTATCGGACTGGACGTTAACGGAACCGATGCTAAAGCCGTAAGAGAGATAGACGGAGGTAAAGAAACCCTTAGCGCTAAACTTCCTCTTGTAATAGGCGGACAAAAAGGACTTGTAGAAGAGAAAGACCTTAAAATACCAAACATGAGAGGTATTATGCAGGCAAGACAAAAAACCCTTACAGTACTTGAACCTGTAGCTGCTAACAATGCTACGCAGGCTGTGAAGTTTGAAAAACCGGCTCCAAAATCGGCAGTAAAACTTATTAGCCCGGATAACCTTGACGAACTGGTTAACCTATTACATAACGAAGCTAAAGTAATTTAATACAACAATGACTCAGTTAAACAATGTAACAGTTTACCAACTATTACATTAATAAATTGACTCAATTAATAAATTAGAATTATGTCTATCTTAATATACGCTGAATCAGCAGAAGGAAAATTTAAAAAAACAGCGTTTGAGCTTGCCTCTTACGCAAAGAAAATAGCAGGTGAAACAGGAACTACTGTAACTGCAGTAGCTGTTAATGCTGCCGATGCTTCACAACTTGGAAAATACGGAGTTGACAAAGTATTAAACGTAAAGAACGACAAATTAAATTCTTTTAACGCTAAAGCTTATGCTGATGTAGTTAAGCAGGCAGCCCAAAAAGAAGGAGCTAAAATTGTACTTCTTTCCTCTACTACAGACAGCCTTTACCTGGCTCCGCTTGTAGCTGTAGGCCTTGAGGCAGGTTATGCATCAAACGTAGTTGCACTACCGGAAAGCATTTCTCCTTTCCACGTTAAAAGGAATGCTTTTTCTAACAAAGCTTTCAATGTAACAGAAATAAACACTGACGTAAAAGTATTAGCTATTGCTAAAAACTCATTCGGACTTATTGAAGCAGCAGGCGCCGCTACAGAAGAAGAGTTTGCTCCGTCATTAAACGATAACGACTTCACTATTAAAGTAGAGTCTGTAGAAAAAGTAACAGGTAAAGTAACTATTGCCGATGCTGAAATCGTAGTTTCAGGCGGACGCGGACTTAAAGGCCCTGAGAACTGGGGAATGATTGAAGATCTTGCTGCTGCCCTTGGCGCTGCAACTGCATGCTCTAAACCGGTATCAGATCTTGGATGGAGACCTCACTCTGAACACGTAGGGCAAACAGGTAAACCTGTAGCCTCTAACCTTTATATAGCAGTAGGTATCTCGGGAGCTATACAGCACATTGCAGGGATCAACTCCTCTAAGGTGAAAGTAGTTATAAACACTGACCCGGACGCTCCTTTCTTTAAAGTTGCAGACTATGGTGTTGTAGGTGATGCTTTTGAAGTTGTTCCTAAGTTGACTGAAAAAATAAAAGAGTTTAAGGCTCAAAACTCATAATTTTATTATAAATTGTGCCCATGAAAGGGCTATCTGAAACAGATGGTTTTATATTTGTTCAGATAGCCCTTTTTATTTGAAAAGAGGAACGATTTTTATGAGCTTAGTTAAACTTACTATTAAAGGGATTTCGTACAGTCAGACACAAAACGGCGCGTATGCTCTTATCCTGAATGAGGTAGACGGTGAACGAAAATTACCAATTGTAATTGGTGCGTTTGAGGCCCAGTCCATCGCAATAGCACTGGAAAAAGAGATTAAACCGCCAAGACCCCTTACCCACGATCTTTTTAAAAACTTTGCAGACCGTTTTGACATCGTGGTAAAACAGGTAATTATACACAAACTTGTAGACGGTGTTTTCTTTTCGAGCATTATTTGTGAACGCGACCGCATTGAGGAAATTATTGACGCCAGAACTTCTGACGCAATTGCACTCGCCCTGCGTTTCAATGCGCCTATTTTCACCTACAAAAACATTTTGGACAAAGCCGGAATTTATCTTAAAATAAACCCCGAGCCGGACAACCCCGAAAGCGAAGATGTACTTTCGGAACCACAAACTTTCGGAGCCGAAGAAGTTTCGGGAGAAGGCTATTCACAATACTCCATACAGGAACTGTATGATATGCTCGATGGTGCAGTACAAAATGAAGACTATGAAAAAGCAGCTAAAATAAGGGACGAAATATCTAAAAGAGAGAGTTGATTAGTTAATTAGTGTATTTGGTTATGTGGTCACCACAACCAAATAAACAAATAACCCAATTATCAAATAAACACACAATGAAGCAGTATTTAGATTTAGTGAAGCATGTAATGGAGAACGGAAACCAAAAAGGTGACCGTACAGGAACGGGTACTAAAAGTGTTTTTGGTTACCAGATGCGTTTTGACCTTAGCGAAGGTTTTCCGCTTGTTACTACAAAAAAGCTACACCTTAAATCTATTATATATGAGCTGCTTTGGTTTTTACAGGGCAACACAAATATTGGCTATCTAAACGAGAACGGCGTAAGGATTTGGGACGAATGGGCCGATGAGAACGGCGATTTGGGCCCCGTATACGGCCATCAGTGGAGAAACTGGGACAGCCAGGAAATAGACCAGATCAAAGAACTTATTGACACCTTAAAAAACAACCCTAACAGCCGTAGGATGCTTGTTAGTGCCTGGAACCCTAAAGTACTGCCGGATACTTCTAAATCATTTGCAGAGAATGTAGCCGAAGGTAAAGTAGCACTACCTCCATGTCATGCTTTCTTTCAGTTTTATGTGGCCGATGGCAAATTATCATGCCAGCTATACCAAAGGAGTGCCGATATCTTTTTAGGTGTTCCGTTTAATATTGCATCCTATGCATTGCTTACCATGATGATTGCACAGGTATGCGACCTTAAACCGGGAGATTTTGTGCATACTTTTGGTGACGCCCATATATACAACAACCACATGGAGCAGTTGCAACTTCAGCTAACCCGCGAGCCAAGACCGTTACCTAAAATGATACTTAACCCTAAGGTTAAAGACATTTTTGACTTTAAATTTGAAGACTTCACATTAACAGACTACGATCCGCACCCACATATTAAAGGAGTTGTGGCGGTGTAATTGTTTTTTTCCCTATCTTTAAGTTATATAATATTAACTTATGGAACCAAATCAACAGGAGTTGTATGAATATGCCCGCAAAAGGGTAAAGCAGAAGAAACGTGTTTACTTCCACTTTATACTGTTTTTTGTAGGCAGTATATTTTTATACATTATAAACAAATGGCTTAACGTAAACCCTGAAAAAGACTGGTATCTATGGGCTATTACCGCATGGGCATTCCTGTTTATAATGCACTTTATAAAAGTATTTGTAACCGAAAGTTTTATAAACAAGAAATGGGAACAGGAACAAATTGACAAGCTTGTAGCCAGGCAGGAACGCAGGATAAGTCAGCTTGAAAAGAAACTGGAGAAAGACAGCGAAAACGCACAAACAGAAACAGAAACCGACAATACTACTACCCCAACAGAATAATGACTATTACCCTTATAGCTGCAGCAGCAGAAAACAATGCTTTAGGAAAAGACAACCAGATGATATGGCACCTGCCGGACGATTTTAAACGCTTTAAGCAATTAACCTCCGGCCATTACATAATAATGGGTCGTAAAACTTTTGACAGCCTTCCGGGAATGCTTCCTAACCGTACTCATGTTATTATTACAAGACAACAGGATTACACAGCCGAAAACTGTATTATAGCTAACAGTCTGGAAGAAGCCATCAAGGCATGCCCGCAGGATGAGGAGGTATTCGTAATAGGTGGTGGTGAGATTTACAAACAGTCCCTACCGTTTGCTGATAAGATAGAACTTACCCGTGTACACGGCACCACTCCCGAAGCTGATGCTTTTTTCCCGGAGATTGACCCTAACAAATGGGAACTTACCGAAAAAGTATATCATCCAAAAGATGATAAACATAAGTTTGACTTTACGTTTGAGACTTTTGTGAAGAATACTGGTAAAAATGAATGATAACTTATTTGAAATAGAAAAGAATCAAAATAAAAACTGGAATTTATTTCTTTTTGATTTATCCTTTTCCATTCTTGATAAAAAACAGATTGTTCTCATAAATTATTCTGAAAAAAATTGTTGCTCATGGGCAATTGAATACACTTTTAAAAGAGCACTATATGATGGTAGAGATGATATATTCATAACACAAGTAAAAAACAAAGGTGAATGGATTAACACTCATACTTTTTTCAAAAAAGAATTAACTTATACATTATTAGAACTAAGTATTAAATAACCAATCCATATAGCTAATAATTAAAAACTGTTTTCCAAAAAACTATTTTTATCTTTGCGCCGTAAATATTTGCAATGTCACAAAACGTAACCCCCTATAAAGATTCCCAACTGGGAAAAAAAGAACAGGTAGCCCAAATGTTTGATACCATTTCAGGTAAGTATGACGGGCTTAACCGCGTGATTTCTTTTGGTATAGATGTTAAATGGAGAAAAAAGGTATTAAAACTGGTATCGGACACAAAACCCGAAACTGTTCTTGATATTGCCACAGGTACGGGCGACCTTGCCATTTTAATGACACAAACCGGAGCAAAAAAAATTACCGGACTTGACATTTCTGCAGGTATGCTTGAAGTAGGCCGTAAAAAAATAGCCGAAAGAAAGCTTGACGGTAAAATTGAAATGGTACTGGGCGACAGCGAAAATATTCCGTTTGAAGACAACAGCTTCGACGCGATTACCGTAGCTTTTGGGGTTCGTAATTTTGAAAACCTTGAAAAAGGACTTTCCGAAATTTTAAGGGTATTAAAACCGGGTGGTATTTTTGTAATACTGGAAACATCTGTACCTACAAAAACACCTTTTAAACAGGGATATAAATTCTATACCAAATACATATTACCACTAATAGGCAAACTGTTTTCTAAAGACAAATCGGCTTATGCTTACCTTAGTGAATCGGCCTCCGTTTTCCCTCATGGCGAAATGTTAAACAATATTTTGAGAAAAATTGGGTTTATAGAGGTGAAGAACAGACCACAAACAATGGGTGTGGCTACAATTTATTCCGCTTCAAAGTAATACAATGAAAAGATATTTAATATACCTTATCCTTATATGTGGTATGCAAGGTCATGCCCAGCTTAAAATATTTGGTAAAGACCCAATTATACACCTTGAGAATTTTGATAAACAAAGAGTTCACTGGGGTTATTTTTTAGGCTTTAACAGCTATGGCTTTAAAATGGATTATATAGATGATCCGGGTGCTGACATTGTAGTAAAACAAACTACCGGATTCAATGTAGGACTTGTAGGCAACCTTAGGATCATGGAACACCTTGACCTTCGTTTTGAACCGGGACTATATTACACTCAAAGAGACCTTACCTACCCTGATATTGAACGCCAGAGCGATGCTTTGAGACAGGCAAAATCGACTTATATCCATTTCCCATTATTACTTAAATTTTCTGCAAAAAGAACAGGAAATATAAAACCATACCTTGTGGGAGGTTTCTCAAAAACACTAAACCTTTCAAGTAATGCTTCATCTCTTGACGATAACTACTCAGGAACTTTCAGGATGAAAAAATGGACTACCAACTATGAAATAGGGTTTGGTATCGATTTATACCTGGAGTACTTTAAGTTCTCACCATCTATCAGAGGAGTATTTGGGCTTAACGACGAGCTTATTCGCGACAACAACCCCAATAGCCCGTGGACAGGAAACATAAACTCAATGAAAACAAGGGCTATTTTAATTAACTTTACTTTCCACTAAAAGAGCGCCTAAACTCGCTTAATATTATTGCAGTAGCTGTAGCCACATTCAGGCTTTCCGTTTTTTGCATGGCACCAAAACGTGGTATAGCAATTTTATCGGTAACGGTTTGCTCTATAGCTTCTGATATTCCGTTTGCCTCATTACCAAAAACAACAATACCGTTTTCAGGGAGTTGCTGGGTATAAATGTTTTCTCCGTCCATAAAAGTACCATATACAGATAGCGACGTATTTTTAAGATATTCTTCTAAATCAGTATAAACAACGTTCACTCTGCTTATGGACCCCATTGTAGCCTGCACCACTTTTGGATTGTAGACATCCACACATCCTTTAGAGCACACTAAATGAGTTACTCCAAACCAGTCACACATTCTTATAATTGTACCTAAATTACCGGGATCACGCACCTCATCGAGCGCAACTATAAGTCCGCCATCAGGCAATACATCATTTTCTTCCGGAATAAAAAAAACAGCTAAACAGGTGTTTTGTGTGGTTAGGGCACTAATTTTTTTCAGCTCGGCATCAGTCACTTCTACCCTTTTTGATTGAGGAATAGTATTAAAATCGTTTTGTGTGGTAAATAACTGATGTAATTCAAAATGTGAGTTTAACAGTTCTTCCACTACTTTAACACCTTCTGCAATGAACATTTTATGCTCCTTTCGGTATTTTTTTTGCTGTAAACCCGTTATTGTCTTAATTTGGTTTTTACTAACCATAAAAAATGTATTTTTGAATTACGATTTAGAGCCCTGCCCTTGAGAAATAAGATAACAAAAATAGCACTTATTATATTAACCGCTTCTGTTTTATTTTCATGTTCCCTGACAAAAAGGGTTCCTGACGATAAACAGTTATTGCGTGAAACCAATATAACCGTAAACGACAAAAAAGTAAATGACGAGGATGTAACCAATCAGCTATACCAGTTACCCAACAGCGATGTACTTGGACTTAACATCAGGCTGCACATGTACAACTGGGCAACTCCTAATCCTGATTCATCTTATCAGGCATGGTTGGACAGGAAGCCTAACCGTCGCAAAAGATACACTGCCTTACTTTCAGACAAGCAGGTTCAACGCTTAGGACAGTCATTTTTGGTTGCCGGCATGAGTAGTTTTCTTAAAAATGTTGGTGAACCTCCTGTTATTGTAGATGAAAAACGCACACAAAGATCGGCTTCGAGGTTAAGAGCACATTTTTTCAGACAGGGATATTTCCGCACCAAAGTAGATTATAAAATAGACAGCATAGGTGATAAAAAAGCAAAAGTAAGCTATGCAGTAAATACCGGAAAACCTTACATAGTAGACTCTATATCTACCCAAATTGCAACCCCGGTACTGGACTCACTTTACCAAAAAACGAAAGAAAAGTCCCTTATCAAAAAAGGCAAACAATACAACCAAAGTGATTTTTCGGGAGAGCGCGAAAGGATAACAAACTATTTCCTAAACCATGGGGTATACAACTTCCAGCCTAACTATGTTTCATACAACATAGACACAATTGGAACCGGTTACAAAGCAAACGTAGAATTATTAGTTACCGATGAGCTTATAAGAACTCAGGACTCTACCTACACAAGACCTTTTAAAATTTACACTGTTAAGGAGGTAAATATATACACCGAAAATCCAAACGGCGAAGAAAACCCTGTTATAGACAGTACAACCTATAAGGGTTTTAACATATACAGTAACGGAAAACTTAACTACAGGCCAAAAGCTTTGACCGACCCTGTATTTGTTACTCCGGGTAGTACGTATGCCGATTTTAGGCGCACACTTACTTACAGATACCTCTCTAACCTTAGTGTATTTTACTACCCTAAAATAATTTATGATGTAGACCCTAACGACTCTACAGGAACATCACTTATTACAAATATTTACCTTAAACCAAAAGATAAGTTTGATCTTTCTACCAGTGTAGACTTTAACCACTCCAACATTCAGGATTTTGGTATACAGGGTAATGTTACCTTATCTGCCAGAAATGTTTTTAGAGGAGCCGAGGTATTAAGTATCAGTACAAGAGGTAACATAGGTTCTTCAAGGGATCAGGCTATTAAGGACCGCTCTTTCTTCAATATCCTTGAATATGGTGCCGACTTAAGACTAACCTTCCCGCGAATATTTTTCCCTATCAATACCGACAGGGTAATCCGTAAGGAAATGATACCTTCTACAACTATGAGTTTTGGTATCAGCAGGCAGCAAAACATCGGTTTGGACAAAGAGAGTTTTACCGGAATATTAAACTACAACTGGACACCTAAAAGAAACGTTACCGCAAAACTGGACCTGCTTAACATACAATACATCCGTAATGTAAACCCGCAAAATTATTTTAACGTATACCAATCGTCATACTCACGATTAAATGGTTATGCATTGCAGTACCAGTCGCAGGTTAACCCTGATTATTTCACTACCAATCCGGATACAGGAGCAGAAGAGCTTATTATCGAGTCAGGAACCAATGGTTTTATAAACGACGTTAAAAATGAAAGCATAACAGTAAGTAACGAAGACTACAAAAGTATTAACAGCCTTGAAGAAAGAAGACAAAGGCTTACAGAAAACAACCTGATATTTGCTTCAAACTTTACTTATACCACAAGTACAAAAGAGAACCTCTTAGACAACACCTTTTTCATCTTTAAAACCAAACTGGAAACAGCAGGTAACTTCCTTACACTGCTTTCCAAATTACAGGGTGATAAAAACATGAACGAAAACGGGAGAAGAACATTTGTAAATGTGGAATACTCCCAGTATGTAAAAACAGAATTCGACTTTATAAAACACTTTGACCTTAGGCGCGGAAAAGTACTTGCCATGAGGGCATTTTTTGGTATCGCCATCCCTTACGGCAACTCTAACTCAATTCCGTTTACACGAAGTTACTTTGGAGGTGGATCTAACGACAACAGAGCCTGGCAATCTTACAGCCTTGGGCCGGGCCGAAGCGGAAGTCCTAACGACTTTAATGAAGCCAACTTTAAAATGGCTTACAGTGCCGAACTGCGTTTTAATATATTCGGGCAGTTAAACGGAGCCGTTTTTGGTGACGTGGGCAACATTTGGAATATTTTTGACAACGAGGAAGACGAAGACTATACCTTTAACGGTATTCAATCCTTCCGTGACCTGGCTTTTGGTTCGGGTTTTGGATTTAGATATGATTTTAATTTCTTTGTAGTCCGTCTGGATCTTGGTTTCAAAACATACAACCCTGGCAGGGAGGTAAACGACAGGTGGTTTAAAGAATATAATTTCTCCCACTCTGTCCTAAATGTCGGAATTAATTATCCGTTCTAAATTTAAAAATACTATTTTTGTAAATTAATTATAAAAAATTTAAATAAATGGCTCATAATATTAAACCCGGGGTTGCAACCGGAGATCAGGTTCAGGAGATCTTTAAGTACGCTAAAGAAAAAGGATTTGCTCTACCTGCTGTAAACGTAACGGGATCAAGCACAATAAACGGGGTACTTGAAACAGCTGCAAAATTAAAAGCACCTGTAATTATTCAGTTCTCTAACGGCGGTTCATCTTACAATGCCGGTAAAGGATTATCTAACGACGGACAGAAAGCAGCCATTTTAGGTGCTATTGCAGGAGCAAAACATATACATACACTTGCAGAAGCTTATGGAGCTACTGTTATATTACACACAGATCACTGTGCTAAAAACTTATTACCTTGGATAGACGGTTTACTTGATGCCAGCGAAGAACACTTTAAAGCTACAGGAAAACCACTTTTCAGCTCTCACATGATTGACTTATCAGAAGAGCCTCTTGAGGAAAACATAGAAATCTCTAAAAAATACCTTGAGAGAATGAGCAAAATGGGCATGACCCTTGAAATCGAATTAGGTATTACAGGAGGTGAAGAAGACGGAGTAGATAACTCTGACGTAGACAGCTCTAAACTATATACTCAGCCGGAAGAAGTAGCTTATGCTTATGAAGAATTAAGCAAAGTTTCTAACAGATTCACTGTAGCCGCTGCTTTTGGTAACGTACACGGTGTATACAAACCGGGTAACGTAAAACTTACACCAAAAATCCTTAAAAACTCTCAGGACTACATTCAGAATAAATACAACACTGGTGTTAACCCTGTAGATTTTGTTTTCCACGGTGGTTCAGGTTCTACACTTGAAGAAATCAGGGAAGCAATCACTTATGGTGTAATCAAAATGAACATTGATACTGACCTTCAGTTTGCATTTACAGAAGGTATCCGTGACTATGTTTCTAAAAATATTGAATATCTTAAAACTCAAATAGGTAACCCTGAAGGGGTCGATTCTCCAAACAAAAAATACTACGATCCTAGAAAATGGATGCGTGAAGGAGAACTTACCTTTAATGCAAGGCTTGCAAAAGCTTTTGAAGACCTGAACAACGTTAATACCCTATAATAATTAGGGCCGTATAACTAACTAATATTTGTAAAATGGCTTGGTTTAAAAGAACGGAAAAAGGAATACAAACACCAACCGAGAACAAGAAGGATGTACCTAAAGGATTATGGTACAAATCACCAACCGGTAAAATTGTTGATGCCGAAGAACTGGCAAAAAACTTTTATGTAAGCCCTGAAGACGGATACCACGTTAGAATAGGCAGTAAGGAATATTTTGAAATACTGTTTGATAATAACGAGTATGAAGAACTTGATGCCGATATGACATCAAAGGATCCTCTTAAGTTTGTGGACACCAAAAAATATGGCGATCGTTTAAAAGACGCTCAGGAAAAAACAAAACTTAAAGATGCCGTTAGAACCGGAGTAGGAAAATCTAAAGGAAAAGACATCGTAATAGCATGTATGGACTTCGCTTTTATTGGCGGATCTATGGGAGCTGTGGTAGGTGAGAAAATTGCACGTGCAATTGATCACTCTATCAAAAACAGGATTCCATTCCTTATGATATCAAAATCTGGTGGAGCAAGAATGATGGAGGCTGCTTATTCACTTATGCAGCTTGCTAAAACATCGGCTAAACTTGCTCAGCTTGCAGATGCTAAAATACCTTACATCTCTTTATGTACAGACCCTACAACAGGTGGTACAACTGCATCATACGCAATGCTTGGAGATGTAAACATTTCAGAACCGGGAGCTCTTATCGGGTTTGCAGGTCCGCGTGTAGTAAAAGACACTACAGGTAAAGACCTACCTGAAGGATTCCAAACTGCAGAGTTTGTATTAGAACACGGTTTCCTTGACTTTATCACTCCTCGTAAAGAACTTAAAGACAAGATTAACCTGTACCTTGACCTTATTCAAAATCAACCGATACGATAAATAAACAAAAAACCCTGCATAGCAGGGTTTTTTTATATGTACTTTTTTATAATTACATTCCGCTTCTTATAGCCTCTACAGGATCCAGCCTTGATGCCGAAACCGCAGGCAATATCCCCGAAACAAGCCCAATAGCTACAGATATACTCACACCCCAAATAATATTGGCCGCACTTAACACAAATTCAAAATCCAGCACTTTGGTTAAAACAGCCGCTATTACCCACACGAGTGCCATACCTACCAAGCCGCCAATTACACAAAGTATTACAGCCTCAAACAAAAACTGAAGTAATATAAACTTTCTTTTTGCTCCAAGTGCTTTTTGTATACCTATAAGATTAGTTCGTTCCTTAACCGATACAAACATAATATTAGCAATACCAAAACCTCCCACAATAATAGAGAAAAGGGCTATTATACCACCTCCCAGGTTAAGATTAAACACTATATCATCAATAAAATCAGTGAAACCCGAAAGTATATCAATCATAAAATTATCAATCTCACCGGCTTTAATACCCCTGTAGCTCCTTAACTTATAAGTCACTTCAGCCTTAACTTCTTCTCCCGTATATCCGGCCTTCGGCTTTATGATAATTATTGGCGTCATAAAATCATTATGATCCCCGTATTTACGACGTAAAAAGTTAACCGGAATAAACACCGCAGTATCATTATTCTCTCCAAAGCTCCCCTGCCCCTGCTTGTTCAAAACACCAATCACGGTAAATTTCTGACCATACATTCTTATCTTTTTCCCAACAGGATCAACACTTCCAAACAAGGCATCGGCCACTTCATACCCAATCACAATAACAGGCGTACCGGAAACCGATTCAGCCTCATTATAAAAGCGACCGTTAGATATATCAAGCTTTTGTATGTCGGTAAATTCATAAGATACCGGAACCACATTTATATCACTAACCGACTTGTCATTATACTTTACCACCTCCCTGTTTGTAAAAATCTGGTACGCCAGCTTATCAGCCATCGTTACCGATTCTTTCAAGTACTGGTATTCGGCATAAGTAACATCCGGGAATTGATCCCTTTTCCACCTTGGAACATTACTGGGTGCAAAAGAGAACCTTTTTAAATACATGGTATTCCTATCCACACTGCTAAGCTGTTCTTTAATTTGCCTGTCCATAGAGTCTACAGCAGCCCAAACGGCAATAATAGAAAATATACCTATGGTAACCCCAAGCAGCGACAAAAAGGTACGCAGCTTGTTGTTCCTAAGTGCATTTAGGGCAAATCCGAGGCTTTCTCTAAGCAAACGCAGGTATAACAGCATAACATTTTTTATTGAGTTGTGTAAAATTCAATATTTTTTTCGCAAAATCCTAAAAACTAAAAACATTAAAATAAAAAAAACATAAAATTATATGTTATATCTCTTTGAATGTTAGCCATACAATAACTACTTTTGCACCTTTAGAACACGCATCAAAATGAGCACAGTAAAAAACATTTCATCGGCCCTTATCTCTGTATTTGATAAAGACGGCTTAGAACCTATTGTAAGGAAACTACACCAACATTCAGTAACCATCTATTCTACCGGAGGAACAGAATCTTTTATCAGGGATTTAGGCATACCGGTTGTAGCCGTTGAAGACGTAACTTCTTACCCTTCAATACTTGGAGGACGAGTAAAAACATTACACCCAAAAGTTTTTGGAGGCATTCTTAACCGTCAGGACAACGAATCGGATGTACAGCAGATGAAAGAATTCGATATCCCGCAAATTGACCTGGTTATCGTTGACCTGTACCCTTTTGAAAAAACCGTTGCATCGGGAGCTCCTGAAGCCGATATTATTGAAAAAATCGACATTGGCGGTATTTCACTTATCCGTGCTGCGGCAAAAAACTTTAAAGACACTGTTATCGTTGCCTCTGTAGAGGAGTACAGCCTGTTTTTAGATATGATTACTAAAAACGATTGTGGTACTACAATCGAGGAAAGAAGACTACTTGCTACAAAAGCATTCCACGTTTCTTCAAACTACGATACTGCTATATTCAATTATTTTAACACAGACGATACTTACTACAAAGAGAGTATTGCTAACGGGCAGGTACTTCGCTATGGCGAGAACCCTCACCAAAAAGGTTTCTTCTTTGGCGAGTTTGACAAGATGTTCAGCAAACTTCATGGTAAGGAATTATCATACAACAACCTTCTTGATGTAGATGCTGCCGTTAACCTAATGCAGGAATTTAAAAACGACGACCCTACGTTTGCTATACTTAAACACAACAATGCTTGTGGTTTGGCTACAAGAAGTAATGTAAAAGAAGCGTATCTTGACGCTCTTGCAGGCGATCCTACTTCTGCTTTTGGAGGCGTACTTATCTCTAACTCAAAAATAGACAAGGCTGCTGCCGATGAGATTAATAAGCTTTTCTGTGAAGTTGTTATCGCTCCGGCTTATGACAATGACGCCCTTGAGGTACTTCAGGAAAAGAAAAACAGAATTATTTTAATCCAAAATGAAGTGGAACTACCTGCTAAACAGATTAGAACATGTTTAAACGGATTATTAGTTCAGGATAAAGACAATATTACAGATAATAAAGAGCATTTAAAAACCGTTACAGTAACTTCACCTACTGAGCAGGAAGTGGAAGACCTGCTGTTTGCTTCAAAAATCTGTAAGCATACAAAATCCAATACCATCGTTTTTGCTAAAAACAAACAGCTGTTTGCCAGCGGTACCGGACAAACGTCTCGTGTAGATGCTTTAAGGCAGGCTGTAGAAAAAGCAAACTCATTTAACTTTGACCTTAACGGCGCTGTAATGGCAAGTGATGCGTTTTTCCCGTTCCCGGATTGCGTTGAAATGGCTAAGCAGGCAGGAATTACTGCTGTAATACAACCGGGAGGCTCAATTAAAGACGAATTGAGTATAAACTACTGCAATGAAAATAATGTTGCAATGGTATTTACAGGAACACGTCATTTTAAACATTAATTTGTTATTTTTGTTTGTGCATCTTATTTTAAATAAACTAAACCCTGAGGAATAAAAAGTATGGGATTTTTTGATTTCATGACCGAGGACATTGCGATTGACCTTGGTACCGCAAACACCCTGATTATACATAATGACAAAGTTGTTATTGACAGCCCGTCTATAGTAGCGCGGAACCGTGTTACCGGTAAAATAATTGCCGTTGGTAAAGAAGCCAATATGATGCAGGGTAAAACCCATGAAAACATCAAAACCATACGTCCGCTTAAAGACGGGGTTATTGCAGACTTTGCTGCATCGGAAGAAATGATAAAAATGTTTATCAAAAGTATTCCGGCTTTAAAAAAGAAACTGTTTCAACCGGCCCTTCGCATGGTTATCTGTATCCCTTCGGGTATTACCGAAGTGGAGATGCGTGCAGTAAAAGAATCTGCCGAAAGGGTAAACGGTAAAGAAGTATACCTAATCCACGAACCTATGGCTGCGGCCATAGGTATTGGTGTGGATATCATGCAGCCTAAGGGTAACATGATTGTAGATATAGGTGGTGGTACTACCGAGATTGCTGTTATAGCACTGGGCGGTATTGTATGTGACAAGTCGGTTAAGATTGCGGGTGACGTTTTCACTAACGATATTGTTTACTACATGAGAACCCAACATAACCTTTTTGTTGGTGAGACAACTGCCGAAAAAATCAAAATTCAGATTGGTGCTGCCCTTGAAGACCTTGAGTCTCCACCGGAGGAAATGTCTGTTCAGGGTCGTGACCTTTTAACAGGTAAGCCAAAACAGGTTGATGTTTCATACCGTGAAATCGCCAAAGCCCTTGACAAGTCTATCCAGCGTATTGAGGATGCTGTTATGGAAACACTTTCACAAACTCCTCCTGAGCTTGCTGCCGATATTTATAATACCGGTATATACCTTGCAGGTGGTGGTTCGATGTTAAGAGGACTTGACAAGCGTATATCACAAAAAACAGACTTGCCGGTTTACATCGCCGAAGACCCGTTAAGAGCGGTTGTACGCGGTACCGGAATGGCACTTAAAAACATCGAGAAATTCAGGAGCATACTTATCAAATAAACAGCAATAGTTCATGCAGCAAATATTTAATTTTATATTTAAAAACAGTATCTTATTACTGTTTTTGCTGCTTTTAGGCATATCGTTATCGCTGGTATTTCAGTCCCACTACTATCACAGGAGCAGGGCTGTTACATCGGCTAACGCTATATCTGGCTATACCTACGAAAAAATAAACGACGTAGAACAGTATTTCAGCCTTAAAGAACAAAACGACAAGCTTGCTACCGAAAACGCAACATTAAAACAATTACTATACAACAGTCAGGATACTATCGATATTCCAGTTATACAGAAACCACAGGGACTGGATAATTTTACCGTTATACAGTCTAAAGTAATATCCAACTCTTACAACAATTACGAAAACTACCTTACAATTAACAGCGGTACTAACGACGGTGTTAAGCCGGACATGGGGGTTGTAAGCAGCTTAGGTGTTGTAGGTATAATAGAGAATACATCAAAAAATTATGCCACGGTAATCAGTATACTAAACTTAAAATTTAAGCTGGATGCCAAAATTAAAGGCAGTAACCACTTCGGCACCCTGAAATGGGATGCAAAAAATACAGGCTATGCCCAGCTTACCGAAGTACCAAGACTGGCATCTGTAAAAAAAGGTGACACTATTGTAACTGGTGGAAGATCGGTAATATTCCCGGAAAATATTCCAATAGGCAAAATCGAAAATATTTTCAGGGATACCAAAACAAATTACTACACCCTAAGTGTTAGGCTGTTTAATGACATGACTAACCTTGACCACGTATACATTATAGAAAACAAAGACTTACAGGAGATAAGAGACCTGGAAGCCCGTACCGGAGATGAATAGCACAGTTATAGGCAACATATCACGATTTGTCCTTTTGATGGCAGCACAGATTCTTGTTTTCAACAAAATGGAACTGTTTGGCTACACCGCATTTCCGTATATATTATATATCCTTTTATTTCCTGTTAACGGCAATAAAGCCGTATTGCTTATTACTGCTTTCTTTTTAGGACTTACTCAGGATATCTTTTTAAACACATCAGGACCACATGCGGCTGCCTGTGTTTGTTTAGCCTACTTCAGGCCCGCTTTTTTTAGATTTTCATTCGGTATCAGTTACGAATATCAAACCATAAGAATAAATGACCGCCTTACGCCCGAACGTTTTTCATTTATTCTGATTTCAGTTGTAACACACCATTTAATTTTATATCTTTTGGAGTTATTAAGGTTCTCTCTTATCATAGACACCCTGATAAGAACGGTTGCAACAACTGCTTTCACCTTAATTCTGTGTATTACCATAATTTATTTAATTAAGCCGGGCAAACAATGAGAAAGATTTTACTGCCAGCCATAATTATAGCTGCAGCGCTGCTGATAACAGTCAGACTTTATTATTTACAAATACTTGACGACTCCTACATTGAGGCATCGGATAACAATGCCGTTAAAATAAAATACGAATACCCTGAGCGAGGTTATATATACGACCGTAACGGAGAGCTACTGGTAGCTAACCAACCTTCATACGACATTATGGTAACCCCAAATGAAATGAAGGATACTGATACGCTTGAAATATGCAGCCTTCTAAGCATTACAAAAGAAGAGTTTATACGAAAAGTTGAAAAGGCTAAAGTATACAGCCCAAGACTACCCTCTATCTTTTTAGCTCAACTGAACAAAAAAGAGTTTGCCGCTTTTCAGGAAAAAATACGACGTTTTAAAGGTTTCGACATTGTTAAACGTTCACTAAGAGATTATCAGGTAAACGAAGCAGCCAATGTTTTTGGCTACATCCAGCAGGTTAATGATTATATTATTCAAAAAAATCCATATTACAAAAGCGGCGACCTTATAGGGAGACAGGGAGTTGAAGAAATGTATGAGGACGTACTTAGAGGTGTTAAAGGTGTAAAACGTATACAGCGAGATCGGTTTGGAAGGGAAATAGGACCTTTTAAAGATGGTATGTATGATACTATTGCCGTAAAAGGAAAGGATATCACATTAACACTCGATGCCGAACTTCAAAAATATGGTGAATCACTAATGTTTGAAAAGCGCGGCGGTATTGTTGCTATCGAACCTAAAACCGGTGAAATACTGGCATTGGTTACCGCTCCTAGTTACGACCCGGCAATACTTGTAGGGCGCAAACGCTCAGAGAACTACACCAAATTATCCAGAGATACTATAGCTGTACCCCTATTTGACCGTGGACTTTTAGCGGAATACCCCCCGGGCTCTCCGTTTAAAATACTTACCGGACTTATAGGACTACAGGAAGAAGTAATTGATGAGAACACCACATTTATTTGCCACCACGGTTTCTTTTATGGTCGCGGAGCGTTTATGAAGTGCCACGATAGTGGTCCGTCAAAACTGCATAACGGTATATATAACTCCTGTAACACCTACTTTGCGAGTACCTACAAACTAACTATAGATAAGTACGACAAACCGAAAGACGGTATGGATGCGTGGAGCAACCATTTAAAGAGCTTCGGGCTTGGTAACTTTTTAGGCTATGACCTCCCTCCGGGAAGAAGAGGGTTAATACCTGATGGTGATTACTATAACCGCTACTATCCTAATGGCGGATGGAGAAGTACAACCACCATATCAAACGCTATTGGGCAGGGTGAGATTAAAATGACCCCTATCCAGCTGGCAAACATGATGGCTACTGTAGCTAACGAGGGTTATTATTATACCCCTCACATTATTAAAAGTATTCAGGATGGTAAAATTGATGACAAGTTTACCACCAAGCATGTAACCACTATTGACAAAGAGTATTTCAAACCTGTTATAGACGGGCTGTATGATGTATATAACTTAGGTACTGCAAAAAGCCTTCGTGTTGAAGGGATTGAAATTTGTGGTAAAACGGGTACAGCAGAGAACTATGCCAAAATCAACGGTAAAAGGGTAAAACTACAGGATCACTCGGTATTTGTAGCATTTGCCCCAAGGCACGACCCTAAAATTGCTATCGCTGTATTTATTGAAAACGGATACTGGGGTGCACGTTGGGCAGGACCTATTGCCAGCCTTATGATAGAGAAATACCTTAAGGGCGAAATAACACGTAAGGACCTGGAAACAAAAATGCTTACACAGGGGCTTAAAGAAGAATATGATAAAGTTATAAACGGATACTATAATAACAAGTAATGAGAAACCAGAGTGTAATTAATAATGTTGACTGGCCTTTAATTTTCCTTTATACTGCATTGGTATTACTGGGCTGGATGACTATATACTCTGCTTCGCTACCTACTAACCCCGGTTCCATTTTTGACCTGAGCGAAATTTATGGTAAGCAAATGCTTTTCATAATGATGTGTATCCCTTTGATAAGCGTTATACTAATGCTCGATGCTAAAATCTATGAGAAGTATTCCCTTATATTTTACATACTCTCACTCATACTCCTTGCCGGACTGTTTGTAGCCGGTAAAACAATAAAGGGGCAAACCAACTGGTATGCCTTTGGAGGCTTTAGTATACAGCCATCTGAATTTGCCAAGATAGCCACTTCACTTATACTTTCTAAATACCTGAGTGATGTACAGATAAATTTAAAGACTACCAACAATCAAATGGTAGCTTTTGGTATTATAGCAATGCCTGTATTACTTATCATGATGCAGCCCGATGCCGGTAGTGCCATGATATTTTTATCCTTGGCTTTTGTACTGCACCGTGAAGGCTTACCGTCATGGTATTTATGGACAGGCTTTTTTGCAATATTGTTATTCCTTTTGGCATTACTTATAAAATTACAGTTTCTGGTAGTCTATATTATTGCCGGAATTATTATCCACTATGTACTGAACAGGAAAAACAAAAGAAACATATTTCTTTATGCTATAACCTTAATCACGATGATAGGCTTTACCTTCTCGGTAGACTATGTTTTTAACAATGTACTGGAAGAACATCAAAAAGACCGTATCAATGTACTTTTTGACAAGAATGTAAACATTCAGGCAGAAGGTTACAACCTGAACCAATCGATGATTGCTATTGGATCGGGTTCCTGGACAGGTAAAGGATACCTAGAAGGAACACAAACCAAAGGTAAGTTTGTGCCCGAACAGCACACTGATTATATTTTTACCACTGTAGGTGAAGAATGGGGATTTGCAGGTTCAATGGTTGTAATCGTACTGTTTGTAACCCTACTACTACGTATACTATACCTCGCAGAAAGGCAAAAATCACGCTTTAGCCGAACGTATGGCTATTGTGTGGCAGCATTGCTGTTTACACACTTTTTTGTTAACATAGCGATGCTTATAAAGCTTTTCCCAACTATCGGTGTACCGCTTCCGTTTTTCTCTTATGGAGGATCAAGCTTATTTGCCTTTACTACCCTACTGTTTATATTTATAAAACTGGATGCTAATAAGGTTAATGAGTGGTAAGATCTTTCTACTCGGCTTTCACATCAAGTGCATCCCTCAAGGCATTACCCACCATCATAAAGGCAAGCACCAATAATAACATGGCTATACCTGGCGCTAATGCCAAATAGGGCTTACCTAAAATAATATAGTTGTAGTGATCTTTAATCATACCTCCCCAACTTGGCACGGGCGGCTGTGCTCCAAGCCCTAAAAAGCTAAGCCCGCTTTCCACCAGAATTGCCGAAGCAAAATTGGCAGCCGATATTACTATAACCGGAGCCATACTATTAGGCAGTATATGATTAAATATTATCCTGACATTGTTATATCCTAAAGCCTTGGCAGCTGTTACAAACTGCATTTGTTTAATACTCATAACCTGTCCCCTAACCACACGGGCAACCTCTACCCACATAGTAAGCCCTACAGCTACAAAAACCTGCCAGAATCCTTTTCCTAAAGCCAGTGTAATAGCTATTACCAAAAGCAGTGTAGGTATAGACCAGATTATATTTACCAGCCACATTACAAAAGCATCTACCTTACCACCAAAAAATCCGGCAATGGCACCAAAAAATATCCCCACAATGAGCGATATAAATACGGCTACAAAACCAATGGCAATAGATACTCTTGAACCAACAATAAGCCTACTTAACAAATCCCTGCCCTGACTATCGGTCCCCAGAATAAACTTCTGCTCCTTTATAAAATTGGCCTTAATAGTTTCGGGGTCATTTGTACCAAATATCGTAAGCGGAACTGTTTTGTTTACAGCCAGATCAGAATCATTGGCATATTCGGTATAAGTAAGGCTATCACCCTTTATCTCGTATCCGAGTATAGGCACTTTAGGCTGAATAAACTCTTTCCCTTTAAAATAATCAGAGAGGTATGTTTTCTCCGTTTTTCCCTGCACAGGCAGTGTAAGCATCTCTACTTTAAAGCCCGGTGACTTAGAATGAATAGACAAATCTCCCCAGTTGGCATTTTTGGTACTATCAGGTGCAAATACATAAGCAAACACAGCGATAAATACCAAAATCAAAATGAATGATAAACTTAAAACGCCCCAAAAGTTCTTTTTAAACTTTTGGAGCGCTAAAATTGTGAGGGATTGATTATTTCTACTCATTAAAACTGTTATCGTGTTTTAATAGGTTTTTCTTTTTTATTAAGGGTAACCGCTGTTTTAGCTGATTTATCCTGCATGTCGCCAAGTACGTTTATTGCCTCTTCAACATAAACATCTTTAGCAAGACTTTCATACCATATTTCTTTTTTCTCTGCAAAAGCAGGGTCTTTATCAAAAATTGCCTGTTCGTATGGAAGCGGTTTAAACTCAAGTCCGTTTTTGTAATCAGAAATAGCTTTAAACTTTTTGGTAATATCTTCGGTCTTTTTAAGCTCTGCCTTAAATTTATCAATATTCAGGTCAAACTGATTGTCATCTTTTTTAGCGTCAATCCATTTTGCATTTTCGTCAATAAGCTTAAACTGCTCATTTTTAGAAATCCTGTCATTGCTTTTAGCAATTACTAAATCATAATTATTTTTAAACGGCTTATATGAAGCTGCATCTATTTTATCCCAAGGCATAGCCGTTTCGCTATCACGTTCACCCATTTGCAGGTAAGCATACCTATCCGGCATTACGATATCACTGTAAACACCTTCTCTTTGAGTAGAACCACCGTTAATTCTGTAAAATTTCTGTGTAGTAGTTTTAAGCGCACCAAGGTCTCCCATTGAGTTACCTCTAACAAACTGGTTAAGGTCAATTACATTTTGTACGGTGCCTTTACCATAAGTATGCCTGCTACCTAGTATTAGCCCACGGTTATAATCCTGAATAGCCGCAGCAAAAATCTCTGAAGCCGAAGCCGAGAAGTTGTTCACCAAAACCACAAGCGGTCCGTCCCACTCTACTTTAGTACCTTTATCCTCTAAAACCTCTTTGTTTTTGTTAGACGATTTAACCTGAACAACAGGTCCTTCCGGCACAAATAAACCTGTCATATCTACAACAGTTCTAAGTGAACCACCACCGTTATTCCTTAAATCGATAACAATACCGTCTACTCCATATTCTTTTAATCTGATAACTTCCTGCTTAACATCTTTAGCAGCATCACGGTTATCTTTATTTTCAAAGTCAATATAGAACTTAGGCAGGTTAATGATACCATATTTTTTGCCGTCTTTCTCTACAACGCTCGATTTAGCATAGGTCTCTTCAATCTCTACTACCTCTCTCACTATAGGAATAACTTCAATACTACCGTCTACTTTTTTAACCGTTAAGCGAACCTCAGTCCCTTTAGGGCCTTTAATTTTCTTAACCACATCGTCAAGACGCATACCTGCAATATCAACAGGCTCCTCTTCACCCTGTGCCACTTTCATAATAAGGTCTCCCTGTTCAAGCTCCTTACCCCTCCAGGCAGGACCGCCAGGTATAAGTTCAGATATCTCTACATAATCACTTTTCTTTTGCAGCCTAGCACCAATACCTTCAATAGAACCTCTCATACTGGTATCAAACTTCTCCTTATCATCAGGAGCAAAATAGAACGTGTGTGGGTCAAACCTCTCTACAATAGAATTAAGGTAAATGCTAAACCACTCATCACGGGTAAGATCGTCAATAAACTCAAAATACTGATCTAGTGATTTACGGCTTGATTCGCGTGCTTCTTTCTCAAGCTCATCAAAAGACTTCATTTCAGGCTTTTCAGCTTTCTCTTTTTCTTCAGCCGATTTCTTGTTATAGGTTTCAAGATTTTTCTCCTGTACCTTTTGTTTATCTGTTATAGATGAAAGCACAGAAAGTTTAAGTTGTTTTTCCCAACGTAACTTTAGTTCTTCTTTAGATTTAGCATATGGCTTATGCTCATAATCGGCATCAAAAGTTTCATCAATACTATAATCAAAAGGTTTATCCAGTATATCTTTATAGATATCTTCAGACTCTTTTAATCGTTGTACCAGTTTAGTATAAGTAAGATCAAAAAAAGCAAGATTCTGAGTATTGATCATATCATCAATCTGAGTTTCATATTTCGAAAACTCATCAATATCTGACTGTAGGAAAAAACGTTTAGAAGGATCAAGTCCTTCTATGTAATCTTTATATACTCCTTTAGAGAAATCGTCGTTTATAGCAGCCGGATCATAATGTCCTTTCTCAATAACAAATGTTATAAGTTCCAGTAATAGCTTGTCCTTATCTGGATCTGATTCTTTTTTCCCGGGGATAAAACTAAGTAGTGCCACCGCAAGTACGGCAACAAACATCAGTATTTTATAGTTTCTTTTCATAAATTCCAAAATAGCTTTCATTATGTAATCTGTATAAAAAAGCGTGCCAAAAATTCAAACGGCATGAGTTAACTTCAATAAAAATAAAGGGCACGAAAGCAAAAATGCTTATTTTAGCTAACGTAAAAGTACAATACTTATTTTGATTTTACTAAAAGCATGAAGAAAAAACCGCTAATACTGGTTACTAACGACGACGGTATTTCCGCGCCCGGAATAAGAGCATTAATATCGGTAATGAAAACTATAGGTGATGTTGTGGTAGTGGCGCCTGACAGTCCACAATCTGCTACAGGTCACGCCATAACCATAAACAGCACACTATCTATCAATAAAATAAACATTGATCCCGATGTTGACAGCGAATACAGCTGCTCGGGAACCCCGGTAGACTGTGTGAAATTTGCCGTAAACGAAATACTGGACAGAAAACCCGACCTATGCGTATCGGGTATTAATCACGGGTCCAATTCATCCATAAATGTAATTTATTCGGGAACACTAAGTGCCGCTGTAGAAGCCGGTATTGAAGGTATACCTGCCATAGGCTTCTCATTACTGGATTACAACTGGAATGCCGACTTTGAACCAGCTAAATCGTTTATAAAAAAAATAACCCTACAGGTGCTTGCTAACGGATTGCCGGAAGGTGTTATCCTTAATGTAAACTTCCCTAAACTGAAGGAAAATGAGATTAAGGGCATTAAAATATGCCGACAGGCAAAAGCCATGTGGATGGAGGAGTTTGACAAAAGACAAAACCCTCAGGGACGTGATTATTACTGGCTAACCGGAAAATTTGTAAATCTTGACAATGGCGAAGACACTGACGAATGGGCTCTGGAAAAAGGCTACATTTCCATAGTACCGGTTCAGTTTGACCTAACTGCACATCATGCCATACAACAATTAAATTCGTGGAAATTAAATGAAACTAAGTAAATATATACAGGTTGCCATTGGTATAATTATTGGACTTGTTATTGCATCACTAGGCATATTTTTATACCTAAAATATGTGGAATCTACTACAGGAAATAACCTAAACGATACTATCACTGCGATTAAGTCTCAGGGCGTAATGGGTAAAGTAATTACCATTGGCGCAATACCTAACCTCCTAATATTTTTCCTGCTGCTGCGATTAAAAAAAGATATGATGGCATGGGGCATAATAATTGCTACTGCTATTTTAACTTTAATTACAGTATTTGTATAAAAAAGGCTGATTAAATTAAGTACTTTTGATTTATAAACACTAAGCATGAAATATTACATTATAGCCGGTGAAGCTTCGGGAGACCTGCATGGTTCCAACCTTATGAAAGAACTGCACAAACAGGACCCGGAAGCAAACATACGCTTTTGGGGAGGTGACCTTATGCAGCAGGCAGGCGGAACTCTGGTTAAGCATTACCGTGACCTGGCATTTATGGGATTTGCAGAGGTAGTAGCCAACCTGCGTACTATTTTAGGTAATATTAAATTTTGTAAGGAAGACATATTGAGCTTTAAGCCTGATGTAATTATTTTTATAGACTACCCCGGTTTTAATATGCGCATAGCCAAATGGGCAAAAGAACTGGGCATTAAAACACACTACTACATTTCCCCACAAATATGGGCCTGGAAGGAAAACAGGATTAAAGCCATTAAGAGGGATGTAGATCACATGTATATCATACTTCCTTTCGAAAAGGATTTTTATGAAAACAAACATCAGTTTGCCGTCGAGTTTGTAGGACATCCGCTAATTGATGCCATTCACAACCGTAAACCAACCGATGCTGAAAGCTTTAAAAAAGAACATAATCTTGACGATAAACCTGTTATTGCACTTTTACCGGGCAGCCGTAAGCAGGAAATTTCGAAATTACTTAGCGAAATGCTTTCTATAGTGAAGGATTTTCCAGACTATCAGTTTGTAATTGCCGGGGCTCCTTCACAGGATTATGAGTTCTACAAGCAGTTTCTTAAAAACAATAACGTTCATTTTATAAGCAACAAAACTTATGACCTTTTGAGCATTGCCTATGCTGCTTTGGTAACATCGGGTACCGCTACACTGGAAACAGCACTCTTTAAAGTACCCGAAGTCGTATGCTATAAAGGCGGCTGGATATCTTATCAGATAGCCAAACGTATTATCACCCTAAAGTTTATTTCACTGGTTAACCTTATCATGGATCGTGAGGTGGTTAAGGAACTTATACAGGGAGAGTGCAACCGCAAGAATATCAAAAAGGAGTTGCAAAAAATACTGGACCCCGAACACAGGAAGAAAGTACTTGCCGACTATGACTTACTTGAACAGAAACTGGGCGGCGAAGGTGCCAGCCAAAAAACAGCTCAACGAATAATTAAGCATTTGAACGAGGGAAAATAAAATCCATACTTTTATTTTTATATTTGTGTATCATCCAACTGTAAAAATAACTAAACAACAACCTTTGAAAAAATTAGTATCCATATCCCTTTTCCTATTACTGGCGCTTTCATGGAAAGCTTCGGGACAGATAATAACATCTAAGGAAGAAGCTGTGGAGAAAGGATTATATTCTTATAGCGAAGTGCCCGGCAGCCTTGACATAACTTCAGGCAGTAGCGGAAGCCAAAGTAGCGGCACTGAAAGATCAAAGAAAAAGAAAAAGCACAGAAGCAAAAAGAATGAGTCGGTAAACGAACCAACTACACAACCTGTTACTGTTGCTAAAAAAGAAATAGAACTGGACGAAAATGATTACGGTTTTGTTTCTGATTTCTCCTTAGAAAATTACACTCAAATCCAGATTGTAAATAATGCAATGGATTTTGAAGGTGTACGCTACAGGACGGGCGGAACAACTAAAGACGGAATGGACTGTTCAGGACTCGTATTCACTACGTTTAAAATATTTGACATTTCGCTTCCACGAAGTTCTTACGAACAGGCAAAGGTTGGCGAAGAAATTAAACTATCTGAAGTGAAACCCGGCGACCTGCTTTTCTTTAAAACAAACCGTCGCAAAAAAACTATTAATCACGTAGGTCTGGTTACATCTGTAGAAAACGGCGAAATCCTTTTTATACATTCAACACTTAGTTTAGGCGTTACTATTTCTTCAATGAGTGAGGAATATTATACGAAAAGTTTTGCTCAGGCTAACAGAATACTTAACTAATAACTCCCTTTTATAAAAACTAACTTTTACTATCTTTGGGCAATACCTTACCTAAAGAGATGATAATAGCATTACTAACACTATTTTTTGCTGTAGGCATTATTGCCGGCTATTACATAAACCCTCCTGTCAGTTCAGCATTATATTTCTTAATCATTGCCTTATCGTTTTTCTTATTCATCTATCGGAAAAGCAAAAACCAACTAATACAAAAGCCTTACTTTTCCATAAGTACATGGTTACTGGTATTCAGCTTCGGGATACTATCTTATACTATACACCATACTCCTGACCAAAAACGGCATTACTCTCATTATTTAACTGATAATGCAATTATTGAAGGTACAATAACTCACCGATTAAAACCTACCGAATTTTCTGAAAGGTATTATTTTGAAATAAGTCGGATAGATCATCTTAAAACAAATGGCAGAATATTACTCAGCTCAAAGCAGAAAAAGTTCAGCCCCGGAGATAAACTAATTATTACAGAAATACCAAAACCCATAAATAGCCCCCTTAACCCCTATCAGTTTGATTATGCTGCTTACATGGAAAAACAAAATGTTTTTCATCAACTAAACCTTACCAATAACTACATTATTACAGGTAAGAACAAAAGTTTCAACTATTATCTTGACCAGATAAGAAACAGGCTAATAGGGAGTTTTAATCATGATATTTTCACCTCAAAAGAGATTGCTTTATTAAATGCTTTACTGCTGGGACAACGGCAGGACTTGAGCCCGGAAACAACAGAGACATTTGCTTCGGCGGGAGCCATACACATACTTGCTATATCAGGACTACATATTGCAATTTTGTTTTTCCTGCTTAACCTGATATTAAAACCATTGAACAGATTACCAAAAAGAGGTAAAACAATACAACTGATTTTATTATTACTATTCCTTTGGGGATTTGCTATACTTTCGGGTTTATCACCATCGGTAGTCAGGGCCGTTATAATGTTTAGTTTTATCAGTATTGGTCAATATCTAAACAGAAAAAGCAGTATGATGAATTCGGTAGCCATATCCATGCTGATTATACTCCTGTTCAATCCAAAACAGCTTTTTGACGTGGGTTTTCAGTTAAGCTACACGGCAGTTATAGCTATTATTGTTTTAAGGCCTGTTTATAAAAATATAAAGTTTTCCAAATACAGGGCTGTAAACTATTTTACCGACATTGCCCTCATATCTATCATAGCACAGTTAAGTACCCTCCCTTTATGCCTTTATTATTTCAATCAGACACCATTACTATCTGTAGTAACAAACATTATCGTTGTCCCTTTAACCGGACTATTACTAACCTTCGGTCTCCTAACTTTATTATTAAACTTTATCAGCTTACACTTAGCGAATGTAACAGGAGCGATCTTAAAATGGCTTATACAAATTCTTAATAGCTATACCGAATGGATTGCCGGCTTTGACAGCTTCACCATCAAAGAGATCACATTCCCTTTGTTATTTTCAATTACGCTTACTTTGGCAATTATTGCATTTGGTATATGGTTAAGAAAACCGACATTTAAAACCACAATAACCGTATTAACTTGTTTTATATTTTTTCAGATTAGCTATTTGGGCTATAAAACCTACATGAATAACAAAAGTGAACTGATTGTATTTAACAACTATAATGAATCAGTTATCAGTATAAAAGACCGTAACAGATTAACCATTCTCTGCAACGACACTACAGCATATCCTATAAAAACAATTAAACCTTATCTCACAGCCTCTTTTAACCCAAAACCCATACTAACTCAACTCAACACATTATTATGGTTTAAAGGGCAAAAAATAGCCATTATTGAACCTAACACCATTTATCCCGAAAACCTGAATCCTGATATAATACTATTAAGCCACTCCCCTAAAATAAACCTTGAAAAAGTAATTAACGAAATGAAACCGAAAACAATTATTGCAGACGGCACTAATTACAGGAATTTAATACAACACTGGAAAGCTACCTGCCATAAACAAAATATCCTTTTCCATGCTACTGCAGAAAAAGGATATTATAAACTTGAATAAATAATTAATCACTAAAAAATCCCTTTTCACTGAAACAGGAAAAGGGATTAATATCTTTAATTTATTTTTTTTGTTTTTTACCGTGGTCTAATATAGCATTGGCACCTTCAAGCCAGGCAGAAGCACCACCTCTAACGTAACCTGTTTTACCAAGCTGTTTCAGTACTGGTTTTTTATCTTCTCCTTTTTGTACATCTACAAACCACACTGTTGGATATCCCTGTACTGCAAACGATCTGGCAAGTGAAGCATTTTGCTGCTTCAACTCGGCAGGCTGAGCTGTTCTTTTAGGAAAATCAAGTTCCACAAGAATAACATTGTCTTTAGCCCATTTAGCAAATTCTTCTGTTTTCAGCACTTCTTTTTGTAAACGCATACACCACCCGCACCAATCACTTCCTGTAAAGAACAAAAGCAAAGGCTTCTTGTTTTTTTGAGAAAGCTCCATAGCTTTGTTCATATCAGTATGCCATTCCAGTTCCTGAGCCTGAATAGTAATAGAAGCAAGTACAATAAAAAGTGTTAATAGAATTTTTTTCATGAGCTATTGTATTAGCCGGCAACAACCGGCATTAATTTATTGTTCCTTTAAAGCAGTTTGTAACTGATCAGGAGTTTGTAAACCTACAATAGTATTTATAATTTCTCCTTTTTTATCAAAAACCATCATGGTAGGATATGCCCTAATACTTAAAAGTCTTGCAAATTCATGGCTTGAATTTCTTCCTTTGCGTCCTTCTACAAAGTTAGGGTTAGCATATTTTTTACCTTTATAGTTTACCTCAGAGTTGCCTTCGGCATTAAACTTAACCGCATAGTAATTTTTACTTATGTACTCTACTACTGCAGGGTCATGAAAAGTATGCTTATCCAATATTTTACATGGCCCACACCAATCAGTATAAACATCCATAAAAATAGGTTTGGCTTCTTTTTTCTGAGCTGCCAGTGCCTCATCCATAGACATCCATTTTATTTCCTGAGCCTGTGCAGCTATAGTACCTAAAGCCACAAATAGTATTAAAAGTATTTTTTTCATAAGTATTTATTTTTCCGATTGGATTTCAAAAACAGTGCCGAAGTTATTTAACCCCGTGCATAAGTTTTTTGATAGGCTTATTTAACAAAATTGCCACAACACCTACAATAATGGCAAGTACCATAATTATCATAAAGAATGTACCTATACCTTTTTCATTAGCTATATCAGTAGAGTTTTCACCTATTATACCCGCAACTTTATTTGCAATGGCAATAGCTAAATACCAAACACCAAACATAAAGGCAATCATACGTCCAGGCACTAATTTACTAACATAGGAAAGTCCTACAGGAGAAATACAAAGTTCACCCATAGTATGGAACAAGTACACAAAAACTAACCAGTACATTCCTACTGAAGCAGATGCAGCGCCTGGTTCAATATTCCTACCTCCATATGCAATAAAGCCCATACCAAGACCTAATAAAATCATACCTATACCAAACTTGGCATTAGCAGAAGGATTAAATTTACTTTCCCACCATTTTGAGAATAACGGAGCCAAAGTAATAATAAACAATGAGTTTAATACATTAAACCATGTAGCAGGTATCTCAGTTAATTTTTCGGTTACCTTATCAATTTTTAATGCTTCAAGTGTACTATCTGAAAGATGAAGATAACCAGCTGAATAGAAATCTTTTGTAAGCATCCATATTGTAATAATCCAAATGATAACAAAACTTAGGCTTAAGAAAATATTTGCTAAAGCATAATTTTTAAATGTTTGTTTAAACAACTTAAACAACACCCAAGTTATGATAGCCAAAGGAACAACCGCAATTAGCGTATTAACAACTAAAAATACAAGACTAGCTCCTCCTGTTAAAATACGATCGGTATAATCTCTTGCAAAAATTGTTAAAGTACCCGGCGCCTGTTCAAAAACTACAAAAAAGCAAAAGGTTAATGCTGCAAAAAACGTTACAGCAAGTAACTTCTGGCGAGTAATAGTTGAGTACTGACTTAATCTGTAAGCAAGTAAACCAAAAAACAATAATAAAGCTGTAATAATAGCTACATTAGATAAATCGTGACCTCCTATACTTAAAAAATTAACCGTGCCCTCAGATATTTTAGATGCAGGATCATTTATTACCCACACCAAGCCCAAAATACTACAAATTGCAATTACAGCTAACTGCCACCCTGTAAACGGAACTTTTTTATCCTCATTATTCTTATTTACTTCTTTTTCATCTAATACCGTTGTATTAATTTCTGAAGCATCAGAGTTAGCAAGAGCAATTTCATCAGCCATTTTTGGCTTCAGCCCAATATCTCCAAATATTCTTTGAGAAAAATAAAACTGTAAAAGCCCAAAAAGCATAAAAATACCTGCAAGACCAAAACCTATACTCCATCCAACTTTTTCTCCTAAATAGCCACACAAAAGGATACCAAAGAAAGCACCAGCATTAACACCCATATAGAAAATAGTGTACGCACCATCTTTTTTCTCAGGCTTATCTTTATACATTTCAGAGATTATAGACGTCATATTAGGTTTAAAAAATCCAGTACCAAAAATAAGTAATGTTAAACCTAAGTAGATAAAAAACGGCGTTTCTATAGCCATACTGGCATGACCCAAAGTCATTAAAAAAGCCCCAACAACTACAGCCCATCTGTAACCTATTAATTTATCAGCAAAATAACCTCCCAACATTGTTGAAAGGTAAACTAGAGCTGTATATGAACCAAACAAAGCATATGCATGCTCCTGTGGCCAACCCCATCCAGGATGTGATCCTGTTATTGAAGCTGTTAAAAACATTACTAATAATGCTCGCATACCGTAATATGAAAAACGTTCCCACATTTCGGTAAAAAACAATACAAATAATCCTGCCGGGTGGCCTAATACATTTGTTTTAAAAAAGTCATTCGTTGTTGTCGTCTCCATCAAATTAATTATGTAGTTGTTTCAATAGTATTATTAGTAATTTCTGTTTCGTTATCCTCAACACCGTGAGTAAGCCTTTTCAAAGGCTTAAGTAATGCAATAACTAAAAGACCAAAAATTACTGTAAAAATTAAAATTCCGGTAAAAATAGTCAATTCACCAAACTCAGAGGCATTTTCACCTACAATTCCTGCAACTTTATTACCCAGTCCAGTAGAAGCGAAGTAAAGCCCCATCATTAATGAAGCATATTTTGCAGGAGCAAGTTTAGTAACAAAAGAAAGCGATACAGGAGAAGAGCACAATTCTCCTACAGTATGGAATAAGTATGCAAGCACTAGCCAATACATAGCTGATTTCCCTACTGCTTCATATTGCATAGACGCAAATACCATAAACATAAAGCCTAACCCCATGATTATAGTACCTGTTGCCATTTTAAATAAAGAAGAAGCCTCTTTTCCTTTTAATTTCCTTTTAGCCCAGAAATTAGCTATACCAACTGCAAATATCATAATAAAGCCTGCATTAAGACTCTGGAAAGCCGTTGCCGGTATAGTAAATAACCCAAAGAAATCCCTATCTGTTTTTTGTTCGGTGTACAAACTCATTAATCCTCCTGCCTGTTCAAAAGCTCCCCAAAAAACTATAACCAATGCAAATGAAAGTAGTATAACCATAAAACGGTCTTTCATAACCTGAGTAGTCAGGTCTTTATAAATCATCATTACAAGCCCTACCACAAGAGTCAAAAATACAAACAACACCCCATAAGCCCAATTATCAATACCTTCAAAACTAAACCCAGCGTATATAGAGAACGCTAATAAAACTAATACAATAAGTAAATGCTTGGGCGATTTAAACAACTGCACATAAAAACTGCTTAGGGGTATTATACTCTTCTTCTCTTCTACTGTTGGTGCATTACCCACATGAACAAGAAATTTTTGCCCCCAAAGATAAATTACCAAACCAAGTAGCATACAAATACCTGCCATACCAAATCCGTAATGCCAGCCATATACTTCACCAACAAAACCTACTGATAAGGTCGCAAGAAACGAACCTGTATTAATACCTATGTAAAATATACTAAAACCTTTATCTCTCCTAATATCATTTTCACCATACAGGCCTCCCACCATTGTTGATATGTTAGGCTTAAGCATCCCAACACCGAGCACTATAAGACCTAAACCTGTATAAAATGCCCAGTCTTGCTCAATTGCTAAAACACCATGACCAAAAACCAGAATAATAGCTCCAACAAGCACTGATTTTTTCTGACCAATATAACGGTCGGCAATCATCCCACCGGGAATAGACATAACATATACCAGCATGGTATACCACCCATAAAGCATTAAGGCCCTTGAGTTAGACCATCCCAATCCAGGATTATCGCCCATAGCTTCCTCTGCCATATATAAGGTTAATAACGCACGCATTCCATAGTAAGAATAACGCTCCCACATTTCTGTAAGAAATAGAATAAATAGCCCTACCGGATGTCCGAAAAGCTCTTTTTGGTAAGGTTGTTTTTCTAATGTTGCCATATTATAATTTCTCTTTAATAAAGTTGGTCATTTTTGTAAATAACTGAAGACGTGTCGCCCCTCCATAAATTCCGTGATTCTTATCAGGGTAAATAGCCCAATCAAACTGTTTATTAGCCTGAACTAACGCTTCCACCATAAGCATGGTGTTTTGCACATGTACGTTATCATCGGCAGTACCATGTATAAGCAGGTAAGAACCTTCCAGCTTACTTACGTGGTTAATCGGAGAGTTATCATCATATCCTGATGCATTTTCCTGCGGCGTTTGCATATATCTCTCGGTATATACCGTATCATAAAAGCGCCAGTTAGTTACCGGAGCCACTGCAATGGCCATTTTGAACACATCGTTCCCTTTAAGAATACAGTTTGAAGACATAAAACCTCCAAAACTCCAGCCAAATATACCTATTCTGGATGCATCTACATAATCATAACGACCTAATACTTTTGCAGCATCAATTTGATCTTCCACTTCATATTTCCCAAGTTCCTTATAGGTTACTTTTTTAAAGTCGGCACCTTTAAAACCGGTACCACGACCATCAACACAAGCCACAACATAACCTTGTTGCGCCAGCATAAGAAACCAATAGTCATTATAACTGTTCCATTTGTTAGCTACCTCCTGAGAACCCGGACCGCTATATTGATACATGAATAGCGGATATTTTTTTGAAGAATCAAAGTTTGCCGGTTTAATTATCCAGGCATTAAGCTCATGCCCTTTATCTGTTTTAATGGTAGTAAATTCTTTTGTTGGAAGATTATAGTTTGCTAATCTGTCCTTAAGAGCATTATTATTAGCTATTTCTTTTACCTCTTTACCATTTTTAGCATTTAATAAAGCATAAGAAGTTGGCACCTGAGCACTTGAAAAACTATTAATAAAATATTCAAAGTTAGGACTGAATGTAGCATCGTTAGTCCCTGTTTTTTGCGTAAGTCTGGTTTTATTTTTACCTGTTAATGCAATTCGGTACACATCACGGTTAATAGAACCGTTTTCTACCGACTGGTAAAATATATTTCCGGTTTTTTTATCAAAACCATAGTAAGCTGTTACTTCCCAATCCCCCTTTGTTACCTGACGAATTAACTTACCGGTTTTATCATAGTGGTAAATATGATTATAACCATCTTTCTCACTGGTCCAGATAAAACTGTTATCATTAAGGAAAGTTAAGTTATCAGTAATATCCACATAAGCCTTATCTGTTTCATGAAGCACAGGGGTAACTTTCCCCGAATTTCCGTTTACAAAAACTAAATTAAGATCATTTTGATGCCTGTTAATTAACTGAACACTTAATGTTTGTTCATCATTAGTCCATTTAATTCTTGGAATATAGTAAGCATCAATATTCGCAAAAGCGATTTTTTGTGTAGTATTATTTTTCACATCATAAACATGAAGTGACACTTTAGAATTATTCTCTCCCGCTTTAGGATACTTAAATGAATATTGTTGAGGGTAAAGTCCGCCCTGATAAATATCCATTGAAAACTCCGGCACTTCGCTTTCATCAAAACGGATGTAAGCAATTTTGTCTCCGGCAGCATTCCAGTCGTAAGCTCTTACAAAAGCAAATTCCTCTTCATAAACCCAGTCGGTAATACCGTTTATCACAGCATTTTTAACACCATCTGTTGTGATTTGTTTTGTAGTCCCCGTAGCCATATCATAAACATACAGGTTATTGTTGTAGCCATAAGCTACTTTAGAATTATCTGCAGAGAAGGTAGGTTCCTGAACTTTATCATCACTAAGCCTTACCAGCTTTTTGGTAGCGATATCATAAATAAAATAATCGGCCACAAAAGAATGCCTGAAAATTTGCTCCGAATTAACTGCTATCAGTACTTTTTTCTCATCCGGACTAAAAGTATAGCTGTCTATACCGTCAAGCTCGCTAAAATCTTTTGAGCTGATAATAGTACTGACTTTTTCCAGTGTTGCAAAATCATACAAATCGATTTGCCCACTACCCCATCCACCATTCAAAACGGTATACTGGTTAGTGTTTTTCATGGCTTCCAGCGAATACATTCCTTTTGTTCTGAATGCTCCGCCCCAAATCTCTTCGAGGGTTATTTTTTGCTGACCGAGAACCGGCAAACTTAACAGTAAAAATAAGTAAAGTGACTTTTTGATATTTTTCATTTCATACATGGTAAAAAACTTCCAATTTTAGTAAAATTTTATGAGATAACCCTGCTTTTTTTTGTTAAATGAAATTTTCATGTATAATTACTAACAATATCGCACCTATACTTTTTAGCATTTACACGTGTTAAAATGTATCTTTGCAACCTGTAATTACTTTAAGACACTGAAAATGAGCAAGGCTATAGCTGGTTTTTCAAAACTGACTAAACAAGAAAAAATTAACTGGATTGCAAATGAATATTTTACCAATCCGGCGGTGGCTGTTTCACTATTAAAAAAATACTGGAACAATGACGAAAACCTGCAAAAACTACACGATGAGTTTATAGAAAACACTATTACTAACTTCTATCTTCCGTTAGGGGTTTGTCCAAACTTCAATATCAACGGAAGGGAATATACCATCCCAATGGCTATTGAAGAAAGTTCGGTAGTTGCTGCGGCATCAAAAGCTGCAAAATTCTGGGCGCAGCGTGGCGGTTTTAAAACTATGATACTGGGCACCGAAAAAATAGGTCAGGTTCACTTTATATACAAAGGAGACAAACAAAAGCTAACAGCCTTTTTCAACACAATAAAGCCCCAGTTTTTTAACGAAACTGAGAGTATCACCAAAAACATGCAAAAGCGTGGTGGTGGTATTACAGATATTGAACTAAGGGATAAAACCGAATCGTTAGACAACTACTACCAGCTTCATGCTACTTTTGAAACTAAAGACAGTATGGGAGCCAACTTTATAAACTCCTGCCTGGAGCAGTTTTCTAAAACACTTAAAAACGAAGCATTACAGCATAACGACTTTACCGAAGACGAAAAACATATCGAAACGGTAATGAGCATACTTTCCAACTATGTACCTAACTGTGTGGTTAGAGCAGAGGTTTCATGCCCTGTAGCCGATTTAAGTGAAGGAAACAACATAGACCCTCAGGAATTTGCCGAAAAGTTTGTGAAAGCAGTTAAAATAGCGGAAGTTGAACCATTTAGAGCTGTAACCCACAATAAAGGAGTAATGAACGGCATCGATGCAGTAGTTGTAGCAACAGGCAATGACTTTAGGGCTGTTGAAGCCGGAGTTCATGCCTATGCATCTAAAAACGGGACATACAGCAGCCTGTCGCACGCTAAAATAGAGAATGGTATTTTCACTTTTTGGATGGACGTGCCTTTAGCTTTAGGAACTGTAGGCGGACTTACAACACTACATCCGTTAGTTAAGTTTTCACTCGAAATGCTGGGTAATCCAACAGCTAAAGAGCTTATGCAGATTGTAGCTGCTGCCGGACTGGCACAAAACTTCGCAGCACTTCGATCGCTTACTACTACCGGAATCCAGCAGGGCCACATGAAAATGCACCTGATGAACATACTGAACCAATTGGAAGCTAACGAAAGTGAAAAGCTACAAACCGTTAAACATTTTGAACAGAATACCGTAACTCATGCCGCAGTGGTAGACTTTATAAAAGATTTACGCAAAACAACAGCAAGCAACATTGAAACAGACATTTTATAGTAACGGAAAACTATTAATAACAGGAGAATACACCGTACTTGACGGTGCAGATGCTTTTGCACTGCCCACCAAATACGGTCAGTACCTGCATGTAAAGAAAGAAGAAAGTAAATCTGTTAAATGGACTAGCTTTGATGCTGATAAGAGTATATGGTTTGAAGGCGCTTTATCTTTCAGCGATATAAAAGAAGGTAAAACAGAAAGCATAAACCCTGTTACCCAAACACTGGTAAAAATACTGCATACGGCAAACAGTATGAATCCGGAAATACTATTGGGTTCAAAAGGATTTGATATTACAACAGAACTGACCTTTCCAAGACACTGGGGACTGGGAACTTCATCAACACTTATAAATAACATAGCACAGTGGTTTGCCATTGATGCTTTTATTTTACTCAAAAACAGTTTTGGCGGTAGCGGTTATGATATTGCCTGCGCGCAAAATAACACACCTATTGTTTACAATGTAAGTACACCAACACCAACAGTAAAGAACATAAGCTTTAAGCCCGAGTTCACTAACGACATCTATTTTGTTTACCTAAACCAAAAACAAAACAGCCGTAGTGCCATTACTGCCTATAATGAAAAGAAAAGCAACATAATCGCTACTGTTAATCAGATAAACAATATTACACAGGAGATACTAAACTCTGGAAATATTGAACAATTTATTAAATTACTGGACAAGCATACAGCCATAATGAGTGAAGTACTGGAAACACCTCCTGTTAAAGAAGAATTATTTTCCGACTTTACAGGAAGTATAAAGAGCCTTGGAGCATGGGGAGGCGACTTTGTATTAGCCATATCTAAAAACAACGACACAGCCGCTTATTTTAAACAAAAAGGCTATCCTGTAGTCATACCTTACAAAGACATGATATTATAGATAATGAACACAAAATCTTTAGAAATAAAAGATTTCATAAAAAGAGTTTTGTGTTATCTGTCAAATAATACCGAAGACACCAGTTGCACCTTAATACATACAGATGAATATCCGAAATCTATTGATGCTGTAAAACTAAATTTTCATTTAGTTATTTTATGCAACAAAGGCAACTGTAATGCATCTGTTGGACACCATAATTTTGCTATACAACCATCTTCAATTTCAATTATTCCGCCGCAAACTGTTTTTTCAATGAAGCATTTTTCTGAAGATTTTAATGCCCACTTTTTACTTTTCAAATCTGACTTTGTAAAAAAGGGCTTTGTAAAAAGTGATATTATGGAAGAGTTACTATTTATAAATCCTGATTACCCGCCAATCTTCGACCTGGAAGCAAACGACTTTAACGACACATTATATAAGTTTGAAAAGATAAAACACGAAACCGAAAATCAGTCACCATTTTGCGTTGAAGTTTCCCGTTTGTACGTATTACAAATACTTTATGATTATAACAGAACCTGTGAGATATGCCTGTTAAACTCAGACAAACTAATTAACAGGCAATATCAGGTTGTGTATGAGTTTAGAAAATTAGTTGATAAGAATTTTCATAAACTCAAAACCGTAAAAGAATATGCTGATATAATGCATCTTTCATCTAAATACATTAGTGAATGTATCAAAAATCAAACTGGTGCTTCAGCTCTTAGCTTAATTCAAAACCGAATTATTTTGGAAGCTGAATTTTTATTAAAATACTCACAGCTAACTATAAAATTAATTTCTAATAAATTAGGCTTTACTTCAACATCAGCCTTTTCCCGCTTTTTTAAAGGAATAAAAGGTATATCTCCCGACAACTATCGCAACAAACAGGAAAACTGACAACACAAACCGAATTCCTGCAATTGACTAACATAGCTTTTGTTCTGAATTTTGCTTCATAACTTTTAAATCTATTTTATGAAACAAAAAATATTGAGTGTTATAGCAGCTGCAATTGCAACAACCTTTGTTACATCCTGTAACAAGAAAACGATTTCAGAAACATCTAAAAGCCAAAAAGAAATGAAAGCTATACAATTTAGAATTGCAAGACCTACAAATAACCTTACTGAAGTTATAAAGTTTTACCATGAAGGCTTAGGACTGGATATTTTAGGCCAGTTTAAAGATCATGCAGGGTATGACGGAGTTATGTTAGGAATACCTGATAAAACACATCATTTAGAATTTACTCAACATATTAACAAAGAGCCATTACCTAAACCTACAAAAGAGAATTTAATTGTTTTATATTACGATAAACCTGAGGAATATAAAAAAGCAAACGAACGAATACAAAAAATGGGAATAGCCCCTGTTAAGCCGGAAAACCCATATTGGAAAGGCAAAAGCGAAACTTATGAGGATCCTGACCAATGGAGAGTAATTTTATTCAATGGTGTTTACAATCCAGAATAATGAGCTTCTGCTTAACTCTTAAAAATAAAAAATCCCGTTTTAATAACGGGATTTTTTATTTTTATATGCTTGCTTGTGAAATTACATTTTCACTCGGTTATCTTCAATATCAGCATTCTCTTTAAGAGCACTGCTTATTCTTGAAACAGCAGCAGTTTTCTCCTGCTTTTCAACTCTTGCCAAATAAGAGTTATAGTTAGGAAGCTCAGCTGCTTTTTCAACAGTTTTTGTAGTTATTTTAAACACACCTGACTTACCTACTATAAGACCTGATGTTTTACCGGCCTCAAGAGCAAAAGCAGAACCTACTACCTTTGGCTCAACACCAACTGTAGGAACCATAGCAGAACCTAATGTTACATTCTCTGCAGTAGCAACCTTAGCACCCGATGCCTGCGAAACAGCATCAAGAGTATCGCCAGTCATTTTTTCTTTTATCTTTTCAGCTTTTTTCTCATTTCTGATTATTGGAGCAACAACAAGTCTAGCCTCTTCAACAGGCATTAGCCCTGACTCGTTTACATCTTTAAGTTTTGCAATCACATATCCGTCAGACACATCAAACCTCTTAACAGCACCCGCTTCAGAGTCCTTAGAGAAAGCCCAAAGAACAATACTTCTTTGTGCACCTAATCCCTGAATACTCTCATCACTTGGAAGCAATTTAGCAACATCAACAACATTTACATCAGCCGCTTTTGCAACTTCCTCAAATGGTTTTTCTGTAGCATCAAGCTCAAACTGAGAAGCCTTAGCATACGTTTGATCTCCTGTTTTATCACTTGGACGAATCTCTAAAGCTATAGTAGCAATTCTTACAGCTTCATACTTAGCGTCAACTTTAATAACGTGGTAACCAAAATCAGTTTCAACAACTGCAGTTTTACCTACAGGGCTGTTAAAGATAAACTCATCAAAAGCAGGAACCATTTGTCCAGGAGTGACGTTATCATAAGTACCTCCATTATTTTTAGATCCAGGATCATCACTGTTTTGAGCAGCAAGCACTCCAAATTTTGATGCATCAGCATTTATTTGTTTTAATAAATCATCTGCTTTAGCCTTAGCTTCCTCTTTAGTAATCTCTACAGTTGGAGCGGCTCTCATAGCACCTTTATAAGCAATAAGAATATGGCTTGCTTTAACACTTCCTCCATCTTTCTTGTCAAGCATTCTGGTCACTTTATAATAACCATTCTCCACATAAGGCCCAAAAACTTCACCTTTAGCTAAATCAAAAATATCATCAGCATGATCTTTTGGAAGGTTCTTTTTCACTACATAAGTAGAATCATATTTGATATCTGAATTTGAATTAACAAAATCAGGAACCTCTTCAAGCTTCATATCTTTAAAACCAGGAAGAGTATCATTTTTACCGTCTCTGTATTCTACTCTTGAATTTATAAGAGAATTGATTCTTTCTCTAATCTCAAGTTCATCTTCAGCAGAAGCCTTATCTTCTATCTTAACATACTGAATAGAGCGTGTAGGCTGAGATTTATATTTTTTCTCGTTCTTTTTCATATAAGCAACAATCTCATCGTCTGAAACAGTAATCTCATCATCATTGATTGTTGAGAAAGGAACATAAACATAATCAAAAGTAACTTTATTGTTTTCTGCCTCATATCTGGCTTTAGCATCATTGTTTGTTGCTACATATCCAGACTTAACCATGGCAGTATATATTTGTCTCATGGCAGAAGCCTCTACAACAGGCGTGTTTCTTTCCATTGACTCCCACATTTGCGGATTTGTGGTTTTCATGTTTACAAGAAACTCATTGAACTTAGCTTTGTCAAACTGACCTGCAGCATTAAGAAATTGAGGATTTTGAGCAACTTGAGGATTTTGGGCATACATATTAATAACATGCTCCTTACCTACTCTTAAGCCTGCCTGCTCAAATCTTTCACCAAAAAGGATTCTGTCTACTTCCTGACTCCAAACCGCATTAGATGCCTGAGTTGGAGATATCCCCGGCTGTCTGCTTTCCAGATCATTTACTTTCTCTAAAAATTCCTGTACAGGTATATCGGTACCATTAACACTACCTATGTTTCTGGTAACGCCAAACCCGCCGCTTTTGATAACATCACCTATCACAAAAGCGAAAAGACAAAAGCCAATAACAAGTATCAGTATAAGCGAACGCTCCCTAATTTTTGATAAAACTGCCATTTTAAATGTTGTTAAATTTTATTTCAGTGGGCGAAAATACAATTATCTATTTAATAATAAAAGTCGTTAAGTTATATTTTCGGATTAAAATGTTAATTTTTTTATTTCTGTTGTAACGGAACAAACTTAATAAGCTCAATCTTCTTATTAGACGCCATTTCTATAAGAATTTCGAAATCATCAAACTTAACACGTTCCCCCGTTTTAGGAATCTCTTTAGTATTATAAACTACAAAACCTCCCAGTGTAGAATAGGAATCACTTTCAGGTATCTCCAATCCATATTCCTCGTTAACATACTCCACATCAAGCCTTGCAGAGAAAAGATAAACACCTTCTCCCAGTTCTTTTTCTACCAACTCTTCTTCTTCATCATGCTCATCCTCTATCTCACCAAAAAGCTCTTCAATAATATCTTCAATTGTAACAATACCCGATGTACCTCCGTACTCATCTATCACCACAGCCAGACTTTTCCTTTTTTTGGTAAGTATATTTAAAAGCTCTTTTATATAAATCGTACCCGGAACATACTCGGCAGCTATCATCATTTGCCCTACTGTTTTCGGCTTTTTAAAAAGTTCAAACGAATGTATATACCCAATGATATTATCCAATGACTCACGATATACTATCATTTTAGAGTACCCGGTATCAACAAACAAATCTTTAAGTTCCTGCACAGTATCGTTTATCTCTACCGCTACAATTTCGGTACGCGGAGTCATGATATCCCTCGCCTTGAGATCAGAAAATTCGAGTGCATTCTGAAATATCTGAATTTCAGAGTCCACCTCTTCCTGCTCTTCCACACCATTCATTTGTTCGGTTATATAATGCCCTAATTCCCCACGGCTAAAGTACCCCTGCTGTTTATCACCACTAGTCCTAAATACTTTTATCAGGATAAAATCAGATACATGTATAACAAATTTTGAAGCCCACGAAAAAACACAGTAAAAAGCATAGGCTGGCAATGCAAAAAGCTTAATAAGCTTATTGGCATACACCTGAAAAAATACTTTTGGTATAAACTCGGCCGTAAGAAGTATTATAAAAGCCGATATAATTATTTGTAGTACTATAGCCGAAGCCAGCGAAAACTGCATTGGAGCAAGCCACCCCATTACAACCCCACTCATGTAGTAACCGTAAATTACCAGACAAATACTGTTACCTACTAGCATAGAGGTAATAAAACGTGCCGGTTTTTCTGTAAGTTTGGTAAGTATCCTGGAGAGAAACGAAGTTTGTTTCCTCTCTACACCAAGGTAAATTTTATTTGACGACACATAGGCTATCTCCATTCCCGAAAAAAACGCGGAAAGCAATAAGCACACTATGATAATTGTCGCTTCCATAAGCGTTTATTATTTACCCCTGTTTTGAAACTTTTTGATTTGGCTTTTCCTGAAGAAAAACATAAAAATACAAACAGCAACAATCGCAAAAGACATATATGGCGCTTCCCCTTCCTGTATCCTCATAACACCATCATACACAAAAAAAGCGGCCACTATTAGATAAAGATATGCTGTAAACTTAAAAATTCCCATTTTTTATAACTATTCAATATTATCCACATTTCCTTCTCCGGAATTCTGTTGTGCATTAATAATGCTGAAATCCTTATTGAAGTCTATACCCGGGCCTTCATAATAACGCCCTTCCTCATCTGTAAATTTAAAATTTTTCTCGGTATAAAACCACTCATTTTTCTGATCGTAGTATAGCTGCTGTGTTTCCAGCCTTTTACCGTCATGCGAAGTAATTTTAACATTACCCTGCAAATCTATCAACTGAGTCTTATTATAGCTAATAGCATAATCCGACTCAATAAAGGTTTTATTCCCGTTTTCATCGAGCATAGTAACATGAACTCCTTTTGGAAACTCGTTAAAGCCATAATCAAGATTTGAAAAATCTAACATGAGGGGACTCTCCAGTATTGCCTTAAGCTCACCTGAGTCAGTATACTTTAAATTTATATCTTCAGATTCGCCTGCCGGGGAAAAAGCCACAGCATTCATCATCTGAACGTCTCTCAGGTTACTTTCGCAAGAAGCAAACACTACTGCTAAAAGGCCTATACAAATAAAAGCTTTACTTTTTAAAAGCATCATTATTTCACTTTTGGAACAGTAACTGTTTCATTAATCCAGCAGCCGTAAACAATTTCATCTCCTTTTCTCTTACCGGCTTCTTTCACCTCATCACGATTAGGCAGTCTCTTTTCATAATTTTCTATCATGGAAGCAACTGTACCTTTATACTTAACATCAGCCTCTTCTGCTTTCTTCACAGTATCAATTGCAAGCCAAAGTAATGCTTTCCTTTCAAAGTCAGTAATATTACATTCTTTTGTTACCGAAGCATACATCTCGGCCAGTAAAATATAGGCACGGGCTTTTTTAGGATTAGCCTTAACTGTTTTTATAATATATTCTTTGGCTCTTGCTTTATCTGAGTTTCTTAATATCCCGGCTACTTTATAGTATACCTCAGCTTTCTGATCAATATCTGTTTCAAGCTGAGCCGATTTATCAAAATATTCGGCAGCACTATCAATATTATTTTTTCTAAGTTCGATAGTACCCATATTAAAAGCCGATTGAGCCGAAGGCTTTAACTTATACAAAGTTGCAGCACCTTTCGCTAATATTTCCGACTCGTAACATCTGTTTAAGAACATTACGTTAACCAAAGCCTCCAGCCAGTCACTGTTTTCTTTGTTCTTTTCAAAATTGGCTGTGTAATATTCTTCCAGCCCTTTACAACTGAAATGCTTTGATGACTGCCTGTCTACATTTTCACCCACAGCAGTAAGCACATCAATATTTTTATTTGCCCTCGCCAAAAAATCTTTCTCTTCCTGAGTAAGCGGCTCGGTTTTTTCTTTAACCTTTAATTGATTTTGCCTATCGGCAATTCTATTCTTAGCATACATTACCTGAGTGGAAATCGCCCCAAACTTTTCGGTAAAATCAGTTAGCGTAATTTCCTGTCCGGCTTCAAAACGCTTAAGATAAATATTATAGTAAGTCTCTATAGCCCTGTAATCAGTATAATCATGAGGTTGTAATACAAAAGCAGCATCAAGCGCTTTAAAGACCTCTTTCTCGTCTGCCAGCCTGTAATCATTTTGTATTAAAGCCTTATTGATACCATTACCATTTTTAGCTTTAGGGAAGTTTTTATTATGCAACTGATATACCCCAAAAATACTATCGGCAAACTGCTGTTTCAACTCTTTAGTCTGAGCCGATTCTATTTTATATACCAAAGCAGTTTCTGCCAGTGTATATAGTTTTTCATCAACATTAGGGCATTTTTTTACAAGTCCGCCAAACTCCTGCAATGCATCATCATATTTCCCGGCCTTTACAGTTTGCTCAAAAACAGCAATTTGCTCTTCACATTTTGAAGTTTGCTGCGCTACAGCTGTAAAAACCGAAGCGATAAATAAAAAAGCTGTTAGATTTTTCTTTATCATAAATGACACATTTTTAAGTATTAGTTAAACTTACGCTTAACAAACCATTTTTCATTAAACGATAAACCTACATGCAGGTTAAAATAATTTTCCTGTATTAGTCCGGCGTTAGTAGTACCACGCTTACCAAACTCAAAGCCTATGTTAAGGTTAGACCCTCCAATACCACTTCCCAGCGGCAAACCTAAACCAAAACTTACACCAAGATCTATTATATCTTCACCATTCAAAACAAGGCCTGTATTTTCATATCTCATACCCGCCCTGTAGGTAACCCTGCTCAAATAACTGGTAAACGAATTGTATTTAGGAATAAAATATCCGCCTAACGACATTCTGTACGAACTTTGAAACGAAGCATCAGATACGTTATCAAACCTATTACCAAGCTCGTTACTTTCCTGAGCAGTATATTGCGCCCCTACAAACCATTTTCTCTCTACACCAAATCCTGTACCAATACTATATGCCGAAGGTAATTTTACCTTTTCATCAAAACTTGATTCATCAAGTGCGTCAATAGTAGTTTCTGCACCACTGTTCGTATAAGAAACCACTGCTATATTACGTGTTACCGAACTGTTTAAGGTAGTTGAAGGTGTATAAGTAGCAGCTGTATACCATGTAACACCGCTTTCAAAACGGGTTTGATATGTAGCTCCTAAATTAAACGATGCACCACCATAGTGAGAATCATTACTCTCTCTTGTAGGATATTGCACATCTGAAACGGCTATTATAGATTTCGTTTCAATATTACCAAAGTTGTACTGGATTTCGGCACCCAAACTAAGTTTTGGAGTAACAGCATAAGAAGCCGCTGCAAATACCCGGTTCAATCCACCTTTACCATTAAACCTTCTGTACCTCTCTAAACCATCATTACCTACAGACGAATTATCCAGCTTATAACCTACCGAAGTAATCGGCATTAAACCAAAACCAACACCAAACTTATTATTTACAGGAATCCCTATTGCAATATAGTTAAATGTAGTCCTGTTAGCTTTTTCATTAGCTTCATCTGTTTTTAAAGTGGTAGCCGAAGTGTTGGCCCCTACCGTAAAAGTGGTGAATTTTAAAGCGGCATAACCCGAAGGGTTTTGAAGATTGATATGAATACTATCTCTTAGTATCCCTACACCTCCCATACTTATATTCTCTACAGTACCTTTAAACTTCCTGTCTCCCAGGCCGTAGTATGAATATGGTGACGAATTACTCTCTTGTGAAAATATTACCCCCGAAGAAAGAAGGAATATACCTGCGATTATCTTTTTAATCATTGTTGGTTTTATATATATACAAATTGTTCAAACTTTCCAGTAGAAAATTTGAATTGGCAAATATGGTGTTTTTTAATCTTTTAGCCAAAAATTCAGCATCTCCTCCTGTTAATATAACCGTTAAATCTTCATAGTCCCTACTGTAGTCTTTTATAAACCCCTCAATTTCATGCAAAAAACCATTCACAGCCCCCGAATGCATTGAGGCCGAAGTAGAGTTCCCAATATAGTTTAACGGCTCTTCAGGATATAACAACGGAAGTTTAGCGGTAAAATTATGCATGGCATCATAGCGCATTTGCAATCCCGGAGCAATAGCACCACCAAGGTAGTGATTGTTCCTGTCTATAAAATCGTAGGTTATACAGGTTCCGGCATCAAGTACAAGCCTGTTTTTATCGGGATATTGCAGTACGGCACCTGCCGCAAGCACCATCCTATCGATACCTAAAGTAGACGGAGTAGCATATTTATTTGTAAACGGAAACAAAAAAGTATGGCTTACCACCTCAACACGGGTATATTTTTTAAGTACACCTATTACTTCTTTTTCCTTTTCTCCTACCGAAGAAAGGATGGAAACCTCAATTTTTTCATATTGATGAAAAATTTTTTTAATTTTTTTTTCGGCCTCGTTTTTCTCAAAAACAAATTTCTCTTTCAAGGCATTCACCTCAAACACAGCGGCTTTAATTTTTGTATTACCTATATCTACGGCTAAAAGCATTTTCCTTTTGTTAGTACGGCAAAGATACAAATTGATTTTTTTTGATTTTTGTTTTGGATAATATAAAAATGGTTCTATATTTGCACCCGCAATGACAACGGTACCTTAGCTCAGTTGGTAGAGCAATGGACTGAAAATCCATGTGTCCCTGGTTCGATTCCTGGAGGTACCACAAGAAATAAAAAGAAGCCCTTGATTATCAGAAAGATTATCAGGGGCTTTTTCTTTACACCTAAAAAATGGTCATATTAATAGAATATAATTCTTATATTCAAGAACAATCTCGAAACTAAATCCCCCTTGCATCTACTTAACAAATAGACTACACCTACACCAACAAATAAGCATGTTAATAAATAATTGATATAATTTTTATCTCATTTTACAAGATAAAAACTCCATTAATTAACTTTAGTCACTTAAATTTTGGCAAATGAACCGGATTAAAAAAGTATTAGACGAAAGAGGAATTAAACAAACCTGGCTCGCAAATAAATTAGGGAAAAGCTATAATATGGTAAATGCATATGTTCAAAATAGGCAACAGCCAAAACTTGAACTTCTATTTGAAATAGCTAATATTTTAAATATCGAAGTAACAGAATTATTAGAAAACAATAAAGAGAAAAGTAAATTATGAATAAAGAATTGACAGTACTTTCAGAGATTAGTGATTTTCAAAACACGCCTCCTTCTGAAGCTAATAATTACACACACGCTATACACCCCTATCCAGCAAAATTCATACCTCAGATACCAAAAAAAATCATAGAAGAGTTTTCTAATGAAAGACACACTATACTTGACCCATTTTCTGGATCTGGCACCACTCTTTTAGAAGCTAAAATAAAAGGACGGGATTCAGTAGGATTTGATATTAATCCTATAGGAGTATTAATAAGTAGAGTAAAATCCCATTGTTATACTTCTGATCAATTTAAACAGATTGAAGAAATATTAGCTGTAATTGCTCGTAGAGAAAATGAAACAAATACTTCAAAACTCTGGATTCCAAAAATCCCTAGAATAGAGCATTGGTTTAAAAAAGAGGTCATACAGGCACTATCTATTATTGTGGATGAAATTAGAAAAATAAAAGATATTGATATTCAAAGATTTTTCAATCTATGCTTATCAGGAATTATCGTATCTGTATCTAACCAAGAAAGTGAAACAAGATTTGCAGCTAAATCTAATAACTCTAATTTCAAAGGTGTTTTTGCTTCTTTTAAAAGAAAAGTAATAGTTAATAAAGAAAAACTTGAAGAATTATGCGGAAATGAAAAATTTAGTAGAAGTTCGTGCTTAATTTACCTTGAAGATTCAAGAAATATTTCGGAATCATTACCAGAGAACTCTATCGATCTTGTAATCACTTCCCCTCCATATGTAAACAGCTTTGATTATTATCTTTATCATAAATTTAGAATCTATTGGATTAGTTATCCAGAAAACAATGAAGTTATTGACATAACGGAAGTTCAACAAAAAGAACTTGGTTCACGCTATAAATTTTCAGGAAAAAATGCTCCAGATATTAAAATATTTAAAAAAGAAATGGTTGATTGCTTTAAAAGTGTCCACAAAGTAACCAAACCTGGTAAAATGATTTTTATTATCGTCGGAGACTCTATAATCAAAGGAGAGTTTATTAAGATGGATGACTTTTACAAAGAAGTTTGCCAAGAATCTGGCATGAAATTTATAGGGCTAACTTCTTACAAGATGAAAAATGCAAGCCGTTCTTTTATTTCTCAGAATACATCCAGTAAGCATTTTGAGCAAAAACAGACACACGTTCTTGTTTTTCAAAATGGTTCAAAAATAAAACGCGATGAGTCAGATATAATATCTCAAAATGATTCCGATACAGTTTATACAGAGGTGAGCGAGATACCTCTTGACATTGAAAATCAATCTTCAATTATAATTAAATCAAATAATGTAACTAATTACACTCACGGTCTAATTAAATATCCCGCTAAATATATACCTCATATTCCAAGATGGGCAATTTTAAAGTATTCACAAGAAGGTGATATGATTTTAGACAATTTTATGGGCTCAGGAACAACGAACTTAGAGGCTACAATACTAAATAGAAAAAGCATAGGATTCGACATTAACCCAGTGGCTGTATTGACATCGCGAGTAAAGACAACACCTATACCTGTTATCCGATTAAATTCGGAATTAGAATCCATTCTTGAAAAACTTAAATCAATTAATTTAGATTCACACGATATAATAGATTTTCCTTTAAAAGAATTCTGGTTCGGAGTAAAAGAGTTGGAAGATTTTTTTAAAATAAAAAAAGCAATAAAATATGTAAAAGACGATGAAGTAAAAGATTTTTTCCAACTTACTCTGTACTCCATAATAAAGAAAATTTCATTTTTAGATGAAAGTCAGTTAAAAGTAAAAAGAGATCATCAAAAGCTTTTGAATGGAAATAAAAACGCACAGGAGTTATTCAAAGCTCAAGCTATAAAAAACATAAAATCCATGTCTTCATATATGAGGATAATTGAAGAAAAAAAGCTTAAGCCTCAAACACAATTCTTTTTAACTTCTTCAACAGAAACAGTAACTAATATCATAGGAAATGTAAATCTGATAGTTTCATCACCTCCTTATATAAATGCCATGAACTATCCAATGGTCCATAGATATGAATTATTACTTTCAGGCTTGATATCTCCCGAAGATTACATCTCCCATCAAACAGAATATATAGGTACCGAAAGAGTATATGCAAATCAGTATAATGTCTTACAATTATTCAGAATGCCCGGAAATGATTTTACAGAACTAAATTTGAAAATATCAAATATTTTTGAAAAAGAAAAAAAGAGAGCATATATTGTTAAAGCATATTTTGAAGACATGAAAAATACAATTCAAAAAGCCTACGACTACCTTAAAAAAGGTGGAGTTTATGTTATTGTTTGTGGTACAAACCAAATCAAAGGAGAATTTATTGACACATGTTCTATATTAGGTGAAATCGGAGTGGAATTAGGATTTAAAAAAGAACTGGAATTCAAATATAAAATACAAAAACATCGTTTTAAAATTACGAGACATTCAACCGGAAAAAAAATAGATGAAGATAAAATTATAGTACTTAGAAAGTAATGGAAAAGTTCAATTTATACTATCATGGTGAAAAAAGCAGGGGTTTAGCAGAATTTCTTAAAAAATTTTCAGCTCTTACCAATTATTCAATTAATGTAAATATAAAATCACTACCCAATGGAAATTCTGGGAAAGAATTTGCTTTACTCCCAAGATCTTTAAGAAAGTTACTTTTCTTTGGGCATCCTGATGTTATTCTAACTTACGATAATGGGATTGAAAGTGAAAAGACAATATTTGCATGGGAAATAACAGATGCTAAACCTGCGACAGATCACTGGATGCAAAGGTTTCCTAGTTTAGTAGGCGCTTGTGAATTAGGCATTCCCAGTGTGTTTATAATGAGATATGAGAGTGACACCAATAAATGGAAAGGTAAGCTTAACTCAGAGTTCTTTTACGCCTATGATCGTGTAATGGAAATTCAGGAAATCCCAATATATTTAGCTGATTGGTGTCCAAATGAAAAAGGAGAATTGAGTGCTGATAAGGACTATCCTGACGTACCCGATAGAGATAGTTTCTCGATGAAAGATACCATTAAATTTTTAAACACTACTATTGACTATGCAATACACGGCAAGGATTTCAAAAACTTAATAAAAGAACGATTAATCGTCGATTTAAGGAATAAGCATAGAATTAAAATTTCAGAAATCCCACACCCTGGCAACTATAACAGATTAAAGCATTTATCAAATGAAGGATATGTTGATTGGCAAACGGTTGTCAACTATATTGAAAATGAAAAGAAGCTAAAAATACCAAGTTTACCAGAAAGAATTCCTTTAAGAAATAAAAGCTTAGTTTTTTTACCAAGACTTACTAAAACTAATAGAGTCTTAAAAGAAACATTAATGGATCGGATTCATAAAAAAAATGGTAATCCCTATAACGGAATGCCATTAGCTTTTGACTTTTTATTTTGTCGTTTAGGAACGACAACTTATGACAGGGATGTGAATTTATTAATTGATTTATCTGAACTTTCTTTCGAAGAGTTTTCAGTATACGCAAGAAAGGTTCACGATTCAAGTCCAATAGGAAAAAATACACTCCCTAAAGAAAGTGAAATACCTAAATATTCACTTCATCTTACAGAAGGATATACTCATGAAATTAAAGATTTTATAAGGCAATATTGCTACGCAGCTGATATAATTATCTTAAAAGATATTGTAATTCCCTTTAGATAATATGGATAAAATCTCAGAAGCAGAAATAAACTCTTGTACAAGAAAATTCTTATTAGATAATGACTTCCAATTCATCTCAACAAAAAATAATGGAGAAAAGTTTTATTATAGAATAAATAATACTTTTCCACCTCTTTATAAACAGCCTGATTGCTTATCTATCAAAGACAATGTAGTAATTGTTTGGGAAGAAAAAATTAAGTTCAAAGACTTATTTCGAAAACAGGCAACTAAAATTTCTGATATTGAAAAAATTTCTAATCTAACTTTACAATCAGATTGGAAAAATGATTTTATTTCTCAAATTTGCGACACACTTTCTTTTTCTCCAGAGATTATATTATTAATGGGCGGTGTTAACTCTTTAAAAGATACACAATCAACACCTAAGCATGTAATACCAAACTCTATAATTCAATTGGAAACAACTATAACCTTAAATTCTGCTAATATTAAGCTCGTAAAATGCCCTGACAACATAAAAAACCTCTTTCCCTTTACTAAATGTAGCCACATTTTATAATATTTGTAAATAACAATCATAATATGATACACTATGTATCACTACAAAATCAGATAACAGACTAATAACCAAAAAGATAAAAACATAACAAGTTAATCTGCTCCAATTTATGGTTCACATTTTACAATTTCTTACTTACTTTAGCTACAGAAATTTGTAATACAATGAAATCTTTTAAACCTAACTTACTCCATTTAAACCCAAAATCAGTTGCAAGAGTTTTTCGCATAGTAAATTTATTTACTGATTTAAATAGAAAGCCTTTAAAAACTAAGGAAGATTTGAAAGACATATTTTTTGACTATAATTACTGCAGCATAGAAAAATATTTTATAGTTACCTATATTAAACATTACCTTAATCAAGATTCATTTATTTATAGGCAATTAAATGAAAAAGAAATATTAAATAAAAAGGGATACAATGGAGAAATAGAAGATTTGGCTAAATGGAAGATTTCAACAGACAGCTATGTTAAGAAAATTACAGAAGCATGTAATTCATATTTGTTAGAAGCTGAAATTTTGTATAAAAACAGTCTACAAAATAAAATACCATATGATGCATATGAAACAACTTTTGATTTGGTTGCCTTTAATTCAATAAAAATTCCATTGAAATTAAGTTTTATTGACAAAAGCGGTAAAAGAGTTACTAAAGATTTTAAGCCTCCCCTAAAAGAAATTTTGAAAGGCTTATTAAATGATAATGATATTGATATTCTGCTTGGAAATTCTTTTGGAAATCTCCAATTATCTCCACGATTACTTGACTTAAATTATAGTAGTATAGGGGCAGTCAGGAGTAGATTCTTTAAAATATATCATCTCTATAAAAAAGAAATTGACACATTTAAAGATTATGCAGATAGTGAACATAAAAAATATTGGGACAAAAAGACAAATAACAACATCAAACCTTCACAAGCAGTGAGAGAGTTATTCACTCTTCCAGATAAAAATCTATATGAGAAGCTAACCAATAAAATTCATTTCGCTCAAATTATTTTTATCACTTATCGCAAAGAACGAGAAAAATTTATTAAAGCTAATTTAAAAAATAAGGTTTCCGTTAATGATTATATTTTTGAAAATATCTGTAAGAACATGAAGAAAACGTAATCAATTTAATTTTATACTTCTTTTACGCACAATTTAAAATAGACCATTTTATCTACAACTTTGCCTATATAAATATTAAAGGCAAATGAAAGAAAAAATAAATCACCACCTCACCAACTTATTTTTAGAAGTAAAAGCTATAATCTCAGATGAGATTATTAATTCTGTAGGTCAATCACTTAAAATTTATAATTCACGACAAAATACACTACAGCCACTTCTTACTACAGACGAATTAGCTTCCTGCCTTAAGGTATCAAAATCTCATATTAATAAGCTTCGAAAGAAATATAAAGACTTCCCTGTATTAAATATCGATGGCTCAATCCGCTTTCGTCAATCAGAGGTTGAAGAATTTTTTAAAAAGGGCACATAGGGTCATTTCTTACCCACTTTAAGTAAAACAATTTTTGCACCTAATATTTGGGGATCTTCCCGACAAAATATTGTATCATATAAAATTGTAAAAATGGCTATTTTAAAATTAACTTGTAAACATTCAGAATCACAAAAGCGCAATAATAGTAGTGAAGCTATGTTAATGTATCGTTACACTCATCAAGCTAAAACAACTTATTTTTTTACTGGAAAAAATATTGACATTCAGTACTTCGATAAAAAAAATCAATGTATTAAAAAGGCATATTCAGGACATAACAAACTTAATGTATTACTATCTGTACACCGACAAAAAATTGAAGATATAATTAATACAGCATTAGCCAATGACATTAATCCAACTGTTCTTTATGTAAAAAACCTATACAACACTAATAAAGAACAGAAAGCGGAGAAAATAAAAGTTACATTCTGGGCATTTGTTGATGGTTACTTTAAAGAGATTCATTCTAAGTTAAATCCTAATACATTGCGCTGTTATAACAATGTTATCAATAACCTAAAGAGTTACGAAAAATATGAAAACATAACTTTAGACTGGGGGAGTTTCGACACTTCTTTTTACTACAAATTTTTAGATTATTATACGGGCTATAAAGGCTTAGGTAACAACGGCTTCGGAAAAATTATCAAAGTATTGAAGTCAATACTTAACTGTGCTACAGATAGAGGTATAAACGGTAACCTTTCTTATAAAAGAAAAGAGTTTAAAGCACTTAAAGAAGATGTACACAATATATACCTCAATGAAGATGAACTTAAAAAAATAATTGCTTTGGATTTTAATGAAAATAAAAAGCTTGACAGAGCAAGAGACTTATTTATAATAGGTTGCTATACAGGCTTACGCTTTAGTGATTTTTCTACTTTAACTCCTGATAATATAAGCAAAGATTTAATTAAAATTAAAACACAGAAAACAGGTGTTGACGTAGTTATACCGATATTACCAGAAGTAAAAAAAATACTTGAAAAGTATAATGGTAAGTTACCCAAAGCATATTGTAACCAAAAGATGAATGAATACTTAAAATTAGTTGCTCAAAAGGCTAAACTTAATGACATCATACAAAAAAGTTTCAAGAGCGGAAATAAACAAATTTCTAAAAGCTATATGAAATGGCAAATCGTTTGCACTCATACAGCGAGAAGAAGCTTTGCTACTAATATGTACAAACGAGGCTTAAGCACTTTAGCAATAATGCAAATAACTGGACATACAACTGACAAATCATTTATGGCATACATTAAAATTACGAAAGAAGAAAATGCAATTATGATACTTGAACAATTGAGAAATTCAGCATAAATAAACAATCCTATTTCACATAAAGGATAGCATTTGCTATCCTTTTTTTATTTTATACGTTTATAGTAAGTAAGCTTTTTGTAATTTTACTGCAAACATATCGAAAAATATTATAGCGTTAGCTATTTCACTTGTATCTGAAAACCGCCAATTTAAAGATGCACACAAGTTAAATAGACGAACGCTCACGCTTGGCGTGGGCTTAGTTTATTTGTGTGCAGGGTGCTTGGCGGTACCTCAGATGCGGTAAGCTACAGTTCCACGCTTTTTTTTATTAACTAATACTCTACTTGGGGCTGACAGAGAGTTATCAGTTATGAAAAAGTTCCTACTCATTCTTTCAATCATGTTTATTAAAAACATTAGTATCGCACAGAATATTAAAATAGGTGAAGATGGCGAATATGCCAAGACTTTAATTGAATGGAGTGTAAGTAAACAAAACCGTTTGAATCCTCTTAAAAAATTAGACAAGCCATATTGGACAACTGATGTAAAATATGATAATGGCACACTCATTAAAATAACTCTATGTAAATTGAATCAGCCTATTACAGGTTTGACAATCAGTACTGATTTTTGTGAGTATTGCATAATTAAAAATGGCAAAATAAACACCATTACTAAAGAATTTAACTCATTAACTCTTGAATCCGTAAAAGATTTTTATATTCGAAATTATTCTTTTGAGATAATCGATAACTTATATTTTACTGACGACTTTAATTACTATTATAAATTTATACTATCAAAAGATAATACAGCTATTGTAGAATATCATAAGACCAAAAATTCATCCCTTAGCAAATCAATCCTTCAAAAAATTGAAATCATTAAGAAAAAAAGTATGGAAGCACACACCAAAGAAGTGATTAAAAACATTATGCATGAGGAAAGAAACACTGCTGACACAAGCTTCGAGATAAAGAAAATGCGAACTGAAATTAGCAAGAATAATTTCGAAATAGCAGATGATATAAAACAAGATAGTATACAAAATAGTATTCCGATCAAAAGGAACTGTATAACAAAGCCTCAGCCCCGATATATTTGCAATGAAGAAGGTACAGTGATAGTCAAAGTTACAATTAACAAAGCAGGAAAAGTAATTGAAGCTATCCCAGGTATTAATGGAACAACTAATATGGCAGAATGTCTATTAGAACAATCAAAAATAGCTGCTTTACATACTGTTTATGAGCCTAATAATCATGCTCCTGAACAACAAACAGAATTTATCTACTATAATTTTAAGTTGACAGATTAATTTAAAATTTAACTGAAGGCACATCAATTTATGCCTTCAGTTTTACTATATTTTCCGTGAGCTTCTGCTAAAATAAGCTCAACTTTTTTAAGTTTAGCTAAGTATTTTTGAACCGTACCATTAGGTATTTTTAAAGACTCTCCTGCCTTTAGAGCCTCTTGATATGTAAATTTATTCGGAAGGCTATCATATAGTTTCTGAACAATCGTTTTTAGCTCATTATACTGTTTAGGCTTATCGGGCAATTGTCCAAATATCTTAACAGTATGCATTAAAAACCAGTTTACCAAATCCATTGCTAATTCAAAATCTAAATCATCACAGACAAGATCATTAGTAATATCATTATTGTCGAGCATTCTTATTGATGATAGTAGCATTGATATTCTAAAATGTATATTAGCAATTCGTCTAATAGATGCAACAATATCTTCCCCATACAATGTCTCATATTTATTTTGGATTTTACTAAAATACTCATCAAATTAATACTGTTGTGTAGAGGTAAATCGAAACTTAATGTTACATTCTTTTGTCTTCTGAAAATAATTATAAACCTTTGTTGATAGGCTATTAAAATAATTATCTAAACTTTCATCACTTTCCCAAGAGCTTCCCCATTCTCGTAAACGTGGAAAATCCATAAACAAAAAACGACTATAAAGACCATTTTGAGAAGATGGCATTAATTTAAAAAGCTGATCCTTAGTTCCAGAAAGAACTATTGAAACACGTGGGTTTTCAATCTCAATACTATTTTCTTCATCTACCCTTAACATCGATACATCTTCAAATTCAAAAAAGCGCCTTAGCATATCTGAAAAGCTACCCCAATCATCATTTTTCATTACACCATTAAGAGAATCTGCCTCAGTTTCAAAAACGATACTTCTGCTATTATTCTTGAATAGCTGCTTTATAAATGCTGGAACACTTGCATTTGCAGCTTGAAAAACTGTTTGCCGTTTAGGTTTTTCTCCTTTCTTATTATCTTCCTCGTATTCAGCTTTTGCATTCTTATAATTTTGATCATACTTATTTTGTAAGCAATTCCCTAGTTTTCTTGTCCACTTCATAACTCCTTTTCCTGAACCTGCAGGAGCTGTAATAAAAATAAACAAATTCGGATAGACTATATTTCTTCTGTAAACACCGCTAACCTCAACAAGATTACTAAGAACTCCCAAACTTGCAGCTAATAGTAAATCCTTCTGAACCTGATTTTTAAATGGTGTAGTAATACGTTGTATAAGTGGTGGCAAATTTTCATATACCTTCTTAGGTATTGAAGCATAAGATTGCTTTTCATTTTGCTCAACAAAATCTTCGATTTCATCTATTTCTCCAACCTCTTCAGTTTGTATATTTTCTATAACTGCATTACACTCTAATTTTTTATCATCAAATTGATTTAAGAATACTTTTAGCTTATCTATTGAAAGTTCATTCTTAATATAGTCAGATACATCTTTTAAATTATTGTCGGATTTTACCTCTACAATGGAAGAAAGATTAGCAATCTGCCATAAATGCTCCCGTGATAACTTAGTTGCTTCTCTGCGTCCTGTTTCATCTAAATCATATAATACTACCACAATATATTCATCATAGTAGAGCTCCTTTACTAATCTTCTTGATATAGTTGCTACTTCGCTTCCCACACAAATAGCTTGAAAACCTAAACTATGTAACGTCATAACATCTTTTTCACCTCCTGTAATAAAGAGTAATTTACTGTCAGTTTGATAATTCCAACCAAACACATGCTCTTGCCCGTGTTTACCCAAATAGCTAAACTTATATTTCCTTTCTGCTGTTGGACGATAAATTTTATAATAACTTCCCATTTTGTAAGCAAAAGTCATATCTCCTTGCCAGATGTATTTACTTAAACCATCTTTATAAGTGAGAGTATAGCCGTTTATTTGAGTTACTTGATTAGTTTTTAAGATTTTTTCAGTAATCCCATAGTCTTGCCAAAATTTATTTGCTTCATCTGACATTACAACTTCATGCAAATCCACCTTAACTATTTCTGATTTTTCAAAGTTGATTTCGTTAGGAAGTTCTTCGTCAATTTTAGTTTTCCTTTCTTCTAAAACCTGTTTCATCTTTAGTAGAAGGTCATTGAAACCTGTATTTATATCAATACTATATTCCAACGCATACAAATTGAAACAATCACCTTGAAAGTTTGAGTCACCATAATCTTTAAACCGCCATCTACCACTATCATCCTCATAAATTGAAAGACTACCATTCTTATCGCGATAAAAAGGATTCTTAAGGTTTTTGCTTCGCTTTTTTGTTGCCCAACGTAGCTGATCCCCAAAATAGATTTTAAAGAAGTCTAAGCCATTATTACTTCTTTCTAATAGTTCTGTTTTTAAATCCGCATTCATAAATTAAAATTTAAGTTAGAATGCGAAAGTACATTCCAAGGGAAAGCTAGGTAATTGTACGTAAAATTAAATTGCCATTTAATTTTTTACGCGTTAACATATATAATATAGAATCAAAATAATACATTGCATAAAAAATCAATGTATGAATATAATTGTTAGAGCCTACTTAATTGAGCTTGCACGAAAAAGATTTAATCAGACGGTTACATATCAGAAACTATCTGATGATTGTAAACTTGGTTTTAATATGCATGCCAATCCTTCTGATAGATTAGCTATAGCTTCAATTCTTGATACTATATCCCGATATGAACATTCATTTGAGAGACCATTACTTAGTGCGCTTGTTATTAGAGCTTCGGATAGTCGTGAAGGTGACGGATTCTACACATTAGCACAAGAGTTAGGTTTTGGAGAAGCAAAAAAATTAAAGAAGGAAAGAATTTTCGAAGTATCGCAAATAAAAAAATGTATAAGTTTTTGGGAGGATAATGAAAATTACAACTTGTTTAAATAATAACTAATATGTTAGATAAAACATACATTAAAAACCGTAGAAATGAAATTGCCGGAATTAGACATGCTGATAGCGTATATAGAGATATTGAAGCACGTTTAAAAGAAAGAAATGAATATGAAGAGCGATGGTTTTGGGAATTACTTCAAAATGCTAAAGATTCTGTTGAAGAGAATGGAAGAGTTCATATTAGAATTGATATAACTGAAAATTCATTATCATTTTCTCATTCAGGAAATCCGTTTGAACTCGATGATATATTAAGTCTTATTGTTCAAGGTTCATCAAAAGTTGATAAGACGAAAGTGGGGCGTTTCGGGACAGGTTTTATGACAACCTATTTACTATCAAGAGAAGTTGAAATTACAGGGGCACTGACAAACAATGATGGATTCTTCTCGTTTAAATTAAACAGAAACGCTATTGACAATATAGAATTTTACGAGTTACAAAAAAAATCAAACGATGAATTTGATAATTCACTTAGAGAATCAAGTTATTTGGGAACAAGCCTCTATCAAACCCGATTCAAATATTTATTCGATGACTTAGGCAAAAATACAGCGAATGTAGGACTCAAGAGCATTAATAACCTAATACCATACACACAACTCTTCAATAACGAGATAGCTTCAATAGTTATAAATAACAACGGCGTAATTAATGAATATGAAAAAGAGCAATTAGAGAATATTTTAATAGAAGGTAAAAGTATTGAGACTTGGAGAGTGACTAATGTAGTAGAGGGTGATGTACAAAGCGCATATATCGCTTATCTATACAGGGATTCAAAATATGATGTAAGTATATTAGTTAATGAGGAAACAAGAGAAATAGTAGATCTTAGTACAGAAGGTGCTAAATTATTTTTTATATTTCCGTTAATTGGCACTGAAGGAATAGGAATTCCTGTTGTTATCAATTCAAGACACTTCGATCCTAAAATTGAAAGGGATGGCATCTACTTAAATTACTCTCATGACTCCGACAACAATAAAAGTATTATTAAAAATGCTTTATCAATCTGTTGCCCCTTATTCTTACAAGTACTTAAAGAGAAAAAAATCAATAATATCTTTAAAATTTATGATTTCAAGGAAGAAAAAGACTATCATTGGATTGATTCAGAATGGTTTAGATTACTTAAAATTGAAATTATTAAATCCCTTTGCTCAATTAACTGTATTACTTATCATAATAGTAAAGAATATTGCTCATTTAATGATCTAACTATACCGTATAACAATAGTGAGGATATTTCGTTCGAAATTTGGACTCTTTATAGTGAACTTGAAAATGCAAAAATACCTGATATCGCAAGATTAATCGAATGGATTAATGTGTCAAAAAATATAGCCCAACTTTATAAGACTGACATTTATAATATATCTTCTATAAAAGGCATAAAAAACCTGATAGATATTGTAGAGGATCAACGTAATCTTGTTAACCTTACAACGTTATTACGTGAAAAAGATAAAATATTTCCTTTCATAAATAATTTATATAAGACAATTATTCAAGAATACTCTCAATTCCCTTTAGATAAATCAATTTTATTAAATAAAAATGGAGTGTTCAGAATAGCAGAAGGAATGCATTGGGACAATGTAACTGACGAAGTTCTTAATCAAATTTCAACAAGTCTGAACATTAATTTCCCAAATAAACTTATAGCAGAAGAAATAGACTTTTTTGAATCTCCTGGCATTGATGTATTAACAAAAAATCATGCTGTAGAAATTTTAAAAAACACATTAAATACTTTACCCGATAGAGAATATCTTGATGAAAATAATCAAGCTTCAAATGCTAAATTTTTAAAATGGTTAATCGGAGAATCTGATATAGATAATATAAAAAACCTTAAAATAATAAGTGATTTTAAATTAGACTCTGAATCTATAGTCGTACAAACTTTTATTAAAGCTAAACACCTAATCCTTACACCAATAAATTTTTTCAACGAAGAATTTCCTTTATACTCAAACTTAATACGAGAAAAGGATTGCATGCATTCAATCTATAGTTCAATTCTTTCTGATAATGATTTCCGATATCTTGATAATAATGGATTTATCCATTATAGCCCTTTAGTTGTTCGAACAGAATTATTAGATATTAAAAACGTAGAAACACTTTTAGTTAACCCTACAGATATTGAATTTTTAAAAGATGAAGAAGGTAAATTGAAATTCCCAATAGAGTGTACGTATTCTGATTTCGCATATCTAACAGCTTCTGATGGCCACATTTATGAAAGAAATTCTTCCTCAAAATCAAGCATGGAAAGATTCAGGTTCTTATTTCAAGAAGCTGTCGAAAAAGATCCTTTTTTTGATGAAGAATATTATAAACACTATATAGAAGGTATCGATAAAACATTTCTCTTCAGTAAAACAATGTGGCTAAATAGAGCCAAAGTTTTACCGTGGGTTATTGCAAAAAATATTCTGCCTGATTCTGAGAAAAAAATGTTGAATGTACCACCTAATTCTCAAAATTTATCTGATTTAATTAAAAATGAAGATTCAATAATGAGATTATTACGAGAAGAAAAGAAACAAAAATTCCTTTCTAGGTTAGGCGTCGGTGTATCTGACTTAATTAGAAATACCTTACCTAACGATCAAAAAATAAGTTGGGACAAAGCAATCACTAATATCATTACAAGTAATATTGACCCTGAATTAGTTCAAGCAATATTTAGTGATCCAAACATAAGGAAAGAATATGAAAACCGATTAAGCCAACGAAACTTAATACAAAGAAATCAAAATATTGGCGCTACTGTAGAACGACTTTTTAAAGAGCTTATTATAAATTACAACACTGATGGAATAAATATTAATATTAACCGTAAGCCTTTTGGTAGTGATTACATATTAACAGAAGATTCTTCTGATTTAGTTAATCAAAACGGTGAAAGAGAAAGTTTTCAAATTGGTACTTGGCTCATAGAACTTAAAGCAACTGGAAAGCAATCTGCAAGTATGACTGAGTTGCAAGTTAAAACAGCTGTAAAACCAAATCAAAACTATGCTTTAATTGTCATTCCACTTCAAGACTGCGAAATTAATATTGAATATATAAGATCAAATGCAAAGGTCATTGTTGACATAAGATCATATCTGCAATCAATTCATAACGATTATAGTAATATCAAATTCCAAAAAGAAGGATTAATTCAGGGAAAAAATGGAGTGTCTGTTGAAATAGAAGAACAAAGCGTTAGATTTAAAATTGCTTCATCTGTATGGAATAAAATAGGTGTTTATAGCATTGAGAGTTTTGTCGCTACAAATTTTTCTAATTAAGTAAATTCAATTGTTTGTTAAAAATGGTCAAATATTTATATGTGTATAGAGATGTCTATTGATATTACATTTCAAATGATTAGTTATATAAATGCGCAAATTATGCTCTATAATAGTCCATAAATGCATTTTAAGCCAATACTGGAGGTACCACAAACAAAAAAGCCGATTTACATTTTGTAAATCGGCTTTTGTTTTTTATGTAAAACCTGTACTTGTTTATTTGTATTTCTTGTTAAAAGCATCACTACGCTTTTCATTTTTCACTTCAGGCTGCTTTTGTACCGGTGGTGTAGAGGTTAACTGCCCGTTCTTATCAACATAAACAAACATATCTTCCAGGCTTTTCCCTTTATTGTTGTTTGTTTTCCTATCCTCTCTCTTTAATTCTTTTTCTTTTTTCTTTTTAATCTTCTTTTTGATATTCTCTTTTTTTGTAAATGAGTCTGGCATAAATGTTATTTAGTTTTTAATTTATATTTACTTGTTTGTATTTGGCCGCAAAAGCCAACGATAGTCTTTTTAAGTACACCCCTAAAACAAAAAACCAAGGATAATACATAAAATGCTACCCTTAGTAATTTTAATCAGGTTAGCTCTAGTAACTCCTTTTGTTAAACTTAAAGTTACCGCCTCCCGAATGGGCAGGCTTTTTGCGTGCTTCGTTTACAACTATATTACTAGATTCAAAAATGGTCGCATTAAGCTCATCAATAGCTTTTTCTCCTTCTTTTTTACTACTCATTTCAACAAAACCAAATCCTTTGGATAAACCCGTAAGACTGTCTGTTATAACTTTCGCTGTTTCGACCTCGCCATATGTTGCGAATAGGTCACGTAATTTGGTTTCTGAAGTCTCCTGACTCAGATTCCCTACATAAATGTTCATGATAAAAATTTGTTTAGATTAGAAAAGTGGCAACTGAAACGCCAGGCTGAAGAGTAAAGTGTAAACAAATCGCAGATCAGAGAAAGCTCAGGCAGAAAACCAATATGCGTAAAGGTAAGCATAATAATTTCATTTACACCATATTATTGGAAAAACTACACAAAACAGCACTAATATACCACCAGACAACAGCAAAGAAAAAACACATCAACAAATACTACCGCTTTTCAAAGCTGAAACAAAAGAAAATGCCTACAACATTTTTAAATCATCTGCGTTATTGACTACAAAATAAAACCAGCTATAATGAACCAACCAAACACCTTAACCGCAACGCCGTGGAATGGCTTTACTAAATTCCTTTTCCGGTTTTTCTTTGCATTTTGTGCCTTTTCAATACTGCCTGCAATAGGAAATATATTGTTTAACATCACTAACGAACTAGTCGGTTCGCTATTAGGCACAGAGGTTAGTTATCATCCCAGTGGCAGCGGAGACACCCTATATGATTACTACAAATTAGCTTTCCGGCTTATCCTTGCATTAATTGTAGCATTAATTTGGACTCTTGTTGACAGGAAAAGCAAAGAATATAAACTTATACTGTATCTTCAGGAAACCTACATCCGCTACTATTTAGGAGCTTTTATGCTTGTTTACGGTTTTTCAAAAGTCATTAAAACCCAGTTTGGATACCCTTCGCTTCCTGCCCTGCTATCACCTTTAGGAGACAAATCTCCTATGGGACTGGCCTGGACTTTTATGGGATATTCTGACACTTATTCTATATTCTCAGGATTATGTGAAGTGGCTGGCGGATTGCTTTTAATGTACCGCAAAACAAGAACACTGGGAGCCATTGTATGTTTTGGTGTAATGCTTAATGTATTTTTAATAAACATGTCTTACGACATTCCGGTCAAGCTATTTTCTTTTGAACTTTTATTCCTTTCTGCCTTCTTTATAGGCCTGGACTACAAAAGGCTTGTAAATGTATTTATCCTTAACAAACCCGTAGGCACACAGGTTAACCGCCCCCCCTTTAAACCGAAATGGGCAAACCTTACTACTCAAATTGCAAAAGGCGTAGCCATAGTAGCCGCTTCAGGGTTAATGATATATAACGGACTGAAATCTCAGGCACAATATGGAGATGCTGCCCCTAAACCACCTATGTACGGAATTTATGAAGTGGAAGAATTTGTAATAAATAACGACACCCTTCCACCAATGCTTACTGATACCATAAGATGGCGTTATGTTATTATAGATAAATGGGATTCAGGCAATGTTTTTAAAATGCAGACTTCAGGATCAAAAAACAGAATATATTTTAGATCAAAAACTGACACCCTTAACAAACATATTTCATTTATAAGCTACAACGATTCTACAGAAGTAGGTAAATTTAAATACTACAAAACCGACAGCATTCATTATACATTTGAAGGTATTTATAAAAACGATACTATAAAAATGAACACCCTGCGTACAGATGAAAATGATTACCTGCTTATGAATAGAGGTTTCCATTGGATAAACGAATATCCGTATAACAGGTAATAGTTTTAACACACAGATAGTATCAGACTTAAAGTCTGATACTACATTTTTAATATTTCTGTCGTTTTGATTTTCTGCAACCAGGCTATGTTTTACTTTTGCAAAGTATCAGTATAAAAAACTATTATGGGTAATTTTGAGTTTAACGATTTATGGGTACAAATCATAAAGGAACATGCTGGGCAATCAGAAAAAAACGGTAAACTTCATCCCGAAATCCTTAACCTCATCCATTCCAAAAACTGGTTTAATATTTATGTACCCAAAGTATATGGCGGACTGGAAAAGCCATTACCTGAGATACTACGGCTGGAAGAACAAATTGCCAAAGCCGACGGCAGTACCGGATGGACCGTTACCCTTTGTAGCGGAGCAGCCTGGTTTGCTGCATTTTTAGAACCTGATTTAGCTAAAGAGATATTTAGCAACCCGAACGTATGCCTCGCAGGAAGCGGCGCTACAACAGGTACGGCAACTATTACTAAAAACGGATATATAATTAACGGGAACTGGAAATATGCAAGCGGAGCACTGCATGCCACTCACTTTACTATGAACTGTGTTGTAAAAAATACAGATGGATCTGCTGTTATTAATGATGATAATGAAGAACTTGTTCTTTCCTTCCTGCTTAAAAAAGATGAAGTAACCGTAGTACCTAACTGGCCATCTATAGGAATGATAGCATCGGGTAGTCATAGCTTTACGGTAAATAACATTGAAGTTCCTTCAAATCGGAGCTTTACCATAAACGGAAGTCCTAAAACAGAAGCACCTTACCTCAACTACCCCTTCCTGCAATTAGCTGAAGCCACGCTGGCTGTAAACTTTTTAGGGATGGCATCACATTTTATTGATTTAGTAAAAGATCTGTTTTATCACAGATCGGGCATGGAACGTTTTACCCCCGAACAGAAAACCTATTTTGAAACCGAATTCAAAAAAGTAAAACTGGAACTTAAAGATAATTCACAGCGTTTTTATGAAGCAGTAGATTTATCGTGGGAGAATTATATAAAGCATAATGTTATTACAAATGATATACTTAAACAAGTATCACATTACAGCAGGACTTTAGCCCACACTGCTCGTAAAGTTACCGACACCCTATACCCTTACTGCGGACTCGAAGCTGCCAAAACCGGATCGGAACTCAATCGTGTATGGAGGGATTTGCACACGGCAAGTCAGCATTCGCTACTCACTTTCCCGTTTTAAAAAAGCACAAAACACCTTATCAATTTAAACATTACATAACACAAACTTAAAATAAATCTCTGGTAGGTTTTGCAGGATTGTCATTCATTTGCCTATGCTGTTTTTACCATGAGAGAAAAGCTTACTTCATTACCAGACAATGAATTACAAAACCTTTTAAAGAAAGAGGATGAGGGGGCTTTTAGTGTTATTTTTGACCGCTACTGGAAAAAACTCTACAACTACGCCCATAAAATTTATCGTGACGAAGAAATTTGCCAGGACATCGTTCAGGAAATTTTTATCAGTCTTTGGAACAACGCTTCCTCCTCAAACATATTAAATCTTGAAGCCTATCTTATGCGTTCGGTAAAATACAGGATAGCCAACCATATTAGAGGGCTAAAATTCAGTCAGGAACATATTGATGTGTTGCAGGACATTCCTACTCCGTCCAAAACAACCGTTGATATCGAATATCAGGAATTTGAAAAAGGCATCCTTACCGAGATTGAAAAACTTTCCCCAAAATGTCGTGAAGTTTTCCTTTTAAGCCGTTTTGAAAACTACACTAATAGCGAAATTGCAAAAAAACTCAATTTATCGGTACATACTGTAGAAAAGCATATAAGCAACGCTATTAAACACCTACGCAACAACTTAGACAATTATCAGCTGGCAATAGTTGTTATTTCATTGTTTCTTTAATGTTACGGCTTAACCGCGTTTTTTAAGAAAACATTAAACGTCTTTTTCCTACTACTTGTTGGGGTCAAAAAATGTGACTTAAGGGTAAAAGCAAGTATTTTGAAAAAAGAAGATTTTATCGTTTTAACCCAAAAGTATGCATCCGGCAACTGCACTGAAGAAGAAAAAAATGCTGTTGAAGCCTACTTTGAAAAAATGCAAAAAACTACTGATGATATCCCCGAGTACATTCTTGACTCAAAAAGGGACAGTATCTACAATACTATAAACAAAGCCATAAAACCTGTTAAGGTCATACCATTATGGAAAAAAGCCATGAGGGTTGCCGCCACACTGTTTATAGTAGCCGGACTTGCTTTTTGCTACATGCTTATTAATAAAGAAATCCCCACTATTACCGAATTTGCCGCTAAAGGAGAGAAAAAAGAAGTTATGCTGCACGATGGCAGCGTGGTAGTACTTAACTCCAACAGCAGCATAAGCTATCCTGAAGAGTTTGGTAAAACCAGGGAGGTGAAGCTTGAGGGTGAAGCTTACTTTAAAGTATTTCGCAACCCTCAGCAGCCTTTTATAGTTCAAACCCATAAGGTAGATATAAAAGTACTGGGAACCTCATTCAACATTAATGCTTACGACACTCTTAATACCAAAGTAAGTGTGCTTACCGGAAAAGTACAGGTGACTGACGATACAGGAAAAAAAGTATTTCTCATTAAAGATGAACAGGCAGAATATACCACTCAAAATGAATTTGTACTCTCTAAAGAGAACAGCAGCGATGGTATAGCCTGGACTAAAAACATAATAATACTTAAAGACAATACTCTTGCCGAAACTGCCAGAATACTTGAAAACTGGTATGATGTATCCATAAAATTTGAAGACAGCCGCCTTGAGAACCTTACCATAACCGGTAAGTATAAAAACGAGAAGCTGGAAAACATATTAGAGAGTATCGCCTTCCTTAAAGAAGTAAAAATTGATTATTTAACTAAAAACCAAATTATTATAAGAAGAAATACCCAACATTAACCAATACAAAAAAACCCGCGTCTGCTGCAACAGAAACGGGCCACTTACTTAAAACAAAGACTACAAACAAAATCAAATTTATAGCCTATAGTAATGGATACTAAACTACAATTTTTTTTGAATCGAATATCAAACAAATTATTTTATTTGTTTTGCACCCTTTTCATGGCTGCAACCACTTTTGCAGCTCCTGTAAAGGGACAGCCAACAGGTAAACAAATTAACCTGGACCTAAAAAATGCCTCAATTACAGAAGTTTTTTCTGCTATTGAAAAAGAAACAGAATTCACTTTCGTTTTTGACGAAAAAATATCAGGAGCTAACCAGCGCCTAACCATTAAAGCAGTTAACGAAAGCGTTGAAGATGTTTTAAACAAAATCACCATTAAAACAGGTTTCCTGTTCAAAAAAATAAACAACACTATCACGGTTACCAAAAATCAGCAGGAAATAATTCGCGGAAAGGTAATTGATGAAGACGGGCTTTCATTACCGGGAGCTTCGGTACTGGAAAAAGGAACCAATAACAGTGTAGTGACCGATATGGATGGTAACTTTACCATTACCACTTCTACAGGTGCTACCCTTGCTGTATCCTTCATTGGTTTTGAAACCATAGAAGTAAAAGCAAATTCTTCTAAAGAGCTTATTATCACACTTACTCAAAAAGCAAACGAGCTTAATGAGGTAGTAGTAACAGCTCTTGGTATTAAAAGAGAAGAGAAACGTTTAGGTTTCGCACAACAAACCATTAAAACAGATCAGCTTGAAACTACAACTCCAAATAACTGGTCATCGGCTTTAAAAGGTAAAGTAGCCGGTTTAAATATAGTATCATCAGGATCAGGGCCACTTAACTCTCAGCAAATAGTATTAAGAGGAAACAGATCGCTTGTTACCGAAAATAACTATGCTCTTATAGTGGTAGATGGTGTACCGATGAATCAGGAAATGACAACATCAGGATCATCATCAGCTTATATGGGTCAGGATTCCCCTATTGACTATGGTAATGGTATATCTGAACTTAACCTTGACGATATAGAGACCGTAACCGTATTGAAAGGTGCAGGTGCAACGGCGCTTTACGGTAGCCGTGCAGCAAATGGTGCATTAATCATTACAACAAAATCGGGCAAAAAGAACAAAGGTTTAGGTATTACCTATACCACAGGTGCCACTTTTGATGTAATACAAAGATGGCCGGACTGGCAGTACAAATACGGTCAGGGTACAGGAAACTCTTTTGGCGCAGACGGAAACCCATACTACTCTTACGGGAGTTCTGAAGACGGAGGTAGTACTGGCGGTACAAGTAGTGCCTGGGGACCTGAATTTAACGGTCAGTCATTTTACCAGTACGACCCAACTCTTGAAGGTCAGTCGGCAGAAAGACAATTATGGCAGCCATACAAAGACAACCGTAAGGATTTCTGGAGAACAGGCGTAACTTACAACAACAATCTTTCTATTCAGGGAGGTGATGAGAAAGGTTCTATGCGTTTCTCTTTAGGCCACCAAAAAAATGAGTGGATTATGCCTAACACCGGTTTCGAAAGAATATCTGCTGCCGTGAATGCCAACTATCAGGTTTCAGACAGAATTAAACTGGGAACATCGGTTAACTTTAATAACAGAACCAGTGACAATCTTCCTTCTACCGGTTACAACAACGGATCTATTGCCTACTTCATGATTTTCCAAAATCCAAACGTAGACCTTGACTGGTATCGTAGTATATGGAAACAGGGACAGGAAAATATCCAGCAGGTACACCCTTTCAGTTCGTACATAGACAACCCGTACCTTATAGCTTATGAAGCTACTAACTCACTGGATAATGACCAGATAGTAGGTAATATTTTTGCTAACATTAACCTGGCTTCAAACCTTGACTTAATGCTTAGATCAGCTATTAATACTTACAGTCAGCACAGAGAACAAAGACGACCTTACAGCATCAACCGTTATGCAAAAGGTTTCTTTAAAACACAAAATGTATTTAAGCAGGAAGTTAACACTGATTTCTTACTGTCATACAAAAACAACATAAGCAGCTCTATTGCTTTCTCAGGTTCTGTAGGTGGTAACCTTAAAAACTACAAATACAGAAACACTGAAGCAGAGGTTGAAGGTCTTGTAGTACCGGATGTTTATAAATTAACAAACGGTATTAATGCTCCTCTAATCAGGGCAAGAGATGCTTTTGAGAAAGTGAACTCACTATACGGTTTAATGTCGTTCTCTTACAAAGATCAGATATTTATTGACCTTACCGGGCGTAACGACTGGTCAAGTACCCTTCCGGCTGCTAACAACTCATTCTTCTACCCTTCGGCAAACTCGAGCTTTATCCTTTCGGAAATGTTTAACATGCCTAAGGCTATCGATTACTTAAAATACCGTTTCTCTTTTGCACAGGTAGGTAACGATACCGGACCTTACAAAACACAGAAATACTATGACCAGAGTGATTTTGCAAGTTCGGCTGTAGCTCCGGTATTATTATTTAATGACCACTTTAAGCCGGAAATTACTACCAGCTTTGAAACAGGTTTTGAGTTATATATGCTTAAAAAACGTATTAATCTGGATGCTACTATTTATGAGAGTAACACCAAAAACCAGATTATTGAAGTACCTATGGATTACAGTACCGGATACAACAGAGCCGTACTTAATGCAGGTAAAGTAAGAAACCGCGGTATAGAGTTACTATTAGGCGGTAAAATATTTGACAATCCAAAATTCAAATGGGCAGCTAACCTTAACTGGTCGCGCAACTGGAACAAAGTACTTTCGTTAGCCGAGGGTATTCAGGATCAGCAGGTAATTGGTGAAGGTGGTACTGCATCGGTAATTGCACGTGTAGGTGGTACAACAACTGCAATTTACGGTTATGGTTTTGTACGTTCTGACGACGGACAGATTGTTTATGACAATGCAGGTTTACCGGCTTACCCGGATGAGATACAATACATAGGCGATGCCAGCCCTAAATGGAAAGCTGGTTTAACAAACGTATTCACTGTTGGCGATTTCACTGCCAGTGTAACTGTTGACGGACAGTATGGCGGTATCATTTATTCGCAAACGCACCACAAGTCTATGGAGCAGGGTAAACTTACCTCAACTTATTATGGTAGAGAAGAAGGCTTTATTGTGGGCGACGGTGTTGTTCAAAATGGCGACGGTACTTATTCTCCAAACACTACGCAGGTTAAACCTGCCGACTGGTATAAGAGATACTACCGCAGGGCTAATATTGAGTCAAACTCATTTGATGCTTCATACCTAAAACTTCGTGAGGTGAGCCTTGGATATAACTTCCCAAAAACGTGGTTAAAAAACACGGGACTTAACTCAGTTCAGCTTTCAGTATTCGGTAGAGACCTGGCAGTAGTTTCAGACTTCCCTATATACGATCCGGAAACTGCAGCACTTAACGGTAACGTAATGCTACAGGGTATAGAAATGGGGCAAATGCCTTCGCCTGCAACTTATGGTTTTAACTTAAAAGTGAATTTTTAATCTGATTTGAAAATGAAAAAGATAACTTATATAGCCGCCTGTTTATCGCTGTTTATGCTTAACACAGCCTGTACAGGTGATTTTGAAGAAATAAACGAAGATCCAAACCGTATAGCACAAATTAGTCCGGGTACACTTATTAACCCTATCATTTATGGTATGGCCAGTCACAATGCATCACGCAGTGCCAGTACTAATTTTGACCTTATGCAGGTTACCCTGCCTTTCCCAAGTGTATCGGGAGGCTTACATCGTTATGACGTTAGTCCTAATATAGGTAACTCGTCATGGAATACATCCTACAAGTGGCTGGCAAACATACGCGAAATGCGTATGGCTGCCGAAGCTTCGGGAGACAACAACTACCTGGCCGCTGCTTTAACGCTTAACGCATGGGTATACTCAAACCTAACAGACCAGTTTGGACCTGTACCGATGACTGAGGCGGTAAGAGCCGAAGACGGTATACTTTACCCGGCATACGACAGTCAGGAACTTATTTATGAAACCATACTTAACGACCTGGAAACAGCTAACCAACTATATGATACCGATGCAGGTATGATATATGCAAGCGACATCCTTTTTAATAATGATGTTGAAAAGTGGAAAAAATTCACCAACTCACTACATATGAGACTTTTATTAAGGATTTCAAACCGTACTGAGACGAATGCTTTCCAAAAGCTTACAACAATCATAAACAACCCTGAAGAATATCCTGTATTTGAAAGCAATGCCGAGTCGGCTATACTACAGGTAACAGGTGTGGGTGCAAATGTATCGCCATGGGGAAGACCTCAGGATTTCAGGCTTAATGTAAAAATGGCATCGTTCTTTATTGACAATCTTAACGACTGGAATGACCCAAGGAGACCGCTTATTGCAACTACAGGTACTGATCTTGACAATAACAACATTGGCTACATCGGTATTCCCAGTGGATATGACGGACCGGATTCTCAGTTTGAATACAATGCCTCTACCTTACAGATATTACAGGTTACCAACCCTATGCAAATTTTTATTCTTCCTTATTCGGAAGTAGAATTCATTAAGGCGGAGGTAGCACAAAAAGGATTTACAGGTGATGCCGAAGAGCATTACAACAAAGGTGTTAAAGCAGCTATAGAGCAGGTTAAAGCCACTATGCCCGAAGATTACTTTGATAACACAGCAGCACAGTATGACGGCACACTGGAACAGATAATGCTTCAAAAATACTACGCACTGTACTTTGTAGACTATCAGCAATGGTTTGAGTTTAGAAGAACAGGTTTACCTGAACTCCCTACAACTCCGGCAATGCTTAACAACGGTATAATGCCATCAAGATTCCCTTATCCATCAGATCAGCAGATTTATAACCTTTCAAACTATCAGGACGCTGTACAAATGATAGGTGAAGATGACATCAACACCAAAGTTTGGTGGGATAATTAATAGATTCAACTAAAAATGAAGAAACACATTATTACAACAGGTATGCTGCTTTTCGCAGCATACCTTTCTGCCCAAACCGTTAAAGGGACAGTATATAACGATGCTAACCTAAACGGTAAAAAAGAAAGAAAAGAAAAAGGCGTTGCCAATGTTGCCGTTACTAACGGACGTGATGTTGTACTTACCGACAAAAACGGTAATTATGAACTTAGCCTTAGCGATGATGCCGTAATATCGGTAATCAAACCGGCCGGATATAATGTTCCTGTAAACAGTGACAACCTGCCTCAGTTTTTTTACATCCACAAACCACAGGGTTCTCCTAAAGCAAAATTCGATGGTGTTGCCCCAACAGGAAAACTACCTAAGTCCGTAGACTTCGCCTTAACAACTGCTAAGGAAACTGAAGATTTCACCGCGCTTGTTTTTGGTGATCCGCAACCATACAATCTTGAAGAGATTGACTTTTATGCAAGAGGTATTGTTGCCGATGTCCAGGACACAAAAGGTGTTGTTTTCGGGCTTAGTATGGGTGACCTTGTAGGTAATGACCTTAGCCTTTTTAATCCGTACATACAGGCTACAAAAAAAGTAGGATTGCCATGGTATAACGTACTGGGTAACCACGATTTGAATTTTGACGCTGAAAGTGACAACCTTGCCGACGAGACCTATGAGGCTCACTTTGGCCCTGCCAACTATGCATTCAACTATGGCAAGGTTCACTTTATAGTACTGGATGATGTTATGTATCCGGATCCAAGGGATGCAAAAGGCTATTGGGGTGGTTTTAGGGAAGACCAACTTGAGTTTCTTGAAAACGACCTGAAGTTTGTACCTAAAGACCATCTTATCGTACTGGCATTCCATATCCCAATTAGCGAACCGGATGTAAATGACGATTCTTTTCGTGATGAAGACCGTAACAGGATGTTCCGTGCGTTAAAAGATTATCCTTATACCCTTTCCCTTTCAGCTCATACGCATTTACAGCGTCAGGACTTCTTCTCTAAAGAAGACGGATGGTTACAGGACAAACCTCATCATCATTATAATATCGGTACAACTTCGGGCGACTGGTATTCAGGCAAACTGGATGAAAAAGGAATTCCTATCTCTGTAATGAGAGACGGTACTCCAAAAGGTTATGCCTTTATTCGTTTTAACGGAAATCAATATACTATTGATTATAAAGCCGCCGGAAAAACCAAAGAACATCAAATGGAGGTATTTGCCCCTAAGGTGGTTGCTAAAGGAAAAAGAACAAAAGCAGGTGTTTTTGTAAACTTCTTTATGGGTGGTAAAAATGACAAAATTGAATATCGTGTAGACAATGGTAAGTGGGAGCAAATGCACCATGTTGAAGCACAGGATCCGTCGTATGTGGAACTGGTTTACGAATGGGACCTTGCCGAAGAGCTTATGGCAGGAAGACGTTCGTCTGATCCTGTTATCAGTACACACGTATGGAGAGGCAGCCTTCCGGCTAACCTTGAAACCGGTGAACATAAAATTGAAATCAAAGCTACAGATATGTTTGGTAAGGTACACACAGCTGAAAAAAGCTACCGAATAGAAATGCCTAAATGATTATGAAATACAATAAAGCCTATTTAGTTTTCGCAATGGCAGGGGCAATGATTTCCTGTAAAAACGAAAGTAAGAAAATACATGAAACTGCCGAACAGCCAAAAACTACTATAGAAGTACAGGGACACAGGGGTGACAGGGGTAATTTTCCCGAAAATACCATACCTGCTTTTTTAAGTGCCGTTAAAAAAGGTGCCGATGTGGTAGAGCTTGATGTGGTAATCTCTAAAGATGGTAAAGTAGTAGTTTCACACGAACCGTTTATGTCATCATTATACGTTACTACTCCGGCAGGAGATTCTATTGCTAAGGAAACCGAACGCAACTATAACCTGCATGAAATGACCTACGACAGTATAAGGAAGTTTGACACGGGTTCTAAAGGAAATAAAAACTTTACCCAGCAGCAAAAAATGCGTACCTACAAGCCATTACTTGAAGAAGTGATAGACAGTGTGGAAAATTATGTAAAGGCAAATAATAGTAAACCGGTACATTACAATATCGAAATCAAATCAGAGGAAAAAGAGTATGGCATAAGCCAGCCTCAACCATCGGTTTTTGTAGATATGGTAATGAAGGTACTTACCGAAAAAGGAATAATAGATAAAATGAACATCCAGTCATTTGACCCTGCTATCCTTAATGAAATGCATAAAAAATACCCTCAGGTAACCCTAGCTTACCTTACCGCAAAACCGGGCATAGACAGTAACCTATCGCAAATGGATTTTACACCATCTATTTACAGTCCCAACTATAAGCTGGTGAATGAGGCTTTTATTGACTCTTTAAGACAGAAAAACATGCGCGTTATTCCCTGGACAGTGAATAACGATGAAGACATAAACCGCATGATACAGCTTAAAGTAGACGGTATTATTACCGATTATCCCGAGAGAGTACTTAGCAAGTTATAAAAATCGTTTCGTTGTGTTTAATTGAAAAAACCCTCAAAGGCAGTGCCGGCGAGGGTTTTTTACTATATATAAAATAGTTTGATTGATTAAGGAAGATGATTAATAATTTCCTCAACACTTGCTCTTTCCCTATAATTAGGATTAAAATGCCTGTAAATTATTTTACCACCCTTATCAATAACAAATGTTGCCGGAACCGGTAAAACTGCCTCGCCTGTAGCATTAGTTTCAGCTACCGATGCGCTTAGCTTTTCCTTAATCATATCCTGATAACTATCGGTTACCTTAAAGTCAACATCAAAAGCACGCATTATACTTCCATCAGTGTCAGATATGGTTGTGAAATCGGTTTTAGTCTGCTCCTTAGTTTTGGTTACATTCTCATAGGTTTCAGGTGTAACAATAACCAGCTTGGCTCCTTTATCTTCAATCTCCTTAGCTCTTTCGGCAAACTCAGTTAAGTGCCTGCTACATACCGGACACCAGTAAGCACGGTAAAACAATACCACAACAGGTTGTTTTTCATACAGGCTTTGTAGTGTAACCGTTTTATTGTCGGCTGTAGTCATAGCAATTTCCGGAGCCATATCTCCTACTTTAAGCCCTTCCGGCAAATCGGCAGTATCCATACCAAAATCAGCATAAGGGATAGTGTCTTTTACAGGTTCAGCCTGCTCTGTTATTACAGCAGGTCCTTCAACTGTTTCTTTGTTTTCATTTTTACAGGCAGTCACTGCACTAAGCAGTAATAAGGATGCCACAATTTTTTTCATAATGTTTTTTAGATTTCTATATGCATTATCAGCATACTTTTAATAATAAATGCAATATACGGATAATTAAGTATCCCTAACTGCGCAAACAAATGATGTGCAATATGATAGTAAAACTTTTTGTAAAAATTTGCCATTTTACTGTAAGCACCTAAATCTTTTATCTGGAAAACGGTAAAAGTAACAGCTATAAACATTTAATTTTATCTCTCAACAAGTGTTTCAGTTTTCTTAAAACACATTGCCTCCCGTTCAAAAATTCCTAATTTTACAACTTTTATAACCAGCCTATGAACGAACTTCACTTTGAAACAAGTCCGTATTTACTACAACACGCCAATAACCCTATACATTGGAAAGCATGGAATGACCATGCCCTGACAAAAGCCCGCGAGGAAAATAAACTCATTATACTAAGCGTAGGATATTCGGCCTGTCACTGGTGCCATGTAATGGAACATGAAAGTTTTGAGGACAGCGAAGTGGCCAAAGTGATGAACAGCCATTTTGTATCGATTAAAGTGGATCGTGAAGAAAGACCCGATGTTGATGCAGTGTACATGAAAGCCGTACAGGTAATGACCGGGCAGGGAGGCTGGCCCATGAATGTGGTTTTACTACCCGATGGCAGGCCGGTTTGGGGAGGTACCTATTTCAAAAAGGAAAACTGGATTGCCTCACTGGAACAACTACACCAACTTTATGCAACCGACCCTAACAGGGTAACCGAATATGCCGGAAAGCTGATTGAAGGGTTACAGGCTATGAGCCTTATCAACACTAATGAAGAGGAACATATACCCGAGCCCAATGCAATAAGACCATTAGTAGAAAAATGGTCCAAAAGTTTTGACTGGGATTTTGGCGGCTATGCTCGTGCCCCTAAATTTATGATGCCTAACAATTACCTGTTCCTGCAACGTTACGGGTATCAGGCACAATCAGAAGACCTACTTAATTTCACCGACCTTACCCTTACCCGCATGGCTTACGGTGGGTTGTTTGATACTGTAGGTGGCGGATTTTCAAGATACTCAGTAGACATAAAATGGCATGTACCCCATTTCGAAAAAATGCTTTACGACAACGGGCAATTGATGAGCCTGTATGCCGAAGCCTACAAGCGTACCAAAAATCCATTATACAAAGAGGTTATAGAAAAAACCCATCGATTTATAAACAACGAGCTCACAACAGCAAACGGAGCCTTTTACAGTGCGCTGGATGCTGATAGTCCCGATAATGAAGGGCACAGCGAAGAGGGTGCCTTTTATGTTTGGGAACAACAGGAACTTCAGCAATTATTAAAAGATGATTTTAATGCCTTTGCGAAAGTTTTTAATGTAAATGATTTTGGGCACTGGGAAAACGGAAAATATGTACTTATACAAAGTGAACCTCTTGAAAAACTGGCAGAGCAACTGGATTATACTCCGGAAGAATTAAGCCGTAAAAAGAAAGAATGGGAAGACATATTATACCATGAAAGGCAAAAGAGAACCAAACCCGGGCTTGACGATAAGACACTTACCTCCTGGAATGCCATTATGCTAAAAGGATATGCCGATGCTTATAAAGCCTTGGGAGAAGAACAATACCTGGATGCCGCACGAAAAAATGCTTTATTCATAACTGAATACCTTTGGGATCCGGACGGGTTTTTATGGCGTACCTACAAAGACGGTAAAGCAAAAATTGAAGCCTTTTTAGAAGATTATGCCCATACGGCAGATGCTTTTATAAGTCTGTATCAGGCAACACTTGACGAGAAGTGGCTGCTTTACGCAAAACAGTTAACCGACTATACGCTGGAGAATTTTTATGACGAACAAAAAATGTTATTTACCTATAATTCACAAAAGGCAGAACAGCTTATAACACCACATTATGAAACCGAGGATAATGTAATCCCGGCATCAAATTCGGTTATGGCAAATGTACTGTATAAGCTAAGTCTGATTTTTGACAACAGCTACTATGAAAAAACAGCTTTGCAAATGCTACACAACATGATACCTAATATGGATTACCCTTCGGCTTTTTCCAACTGGCTTAACCTGTGGCTGGACCTTTCGATAGATAATAAGGAACTGGCTGTATGTGGTACAGATGCACAAGCAGCTATTAAAACCATAAACAGCGAATACCTGCCACATGTACTAATAGCGGGAAACAATAGTGAAAGTAACATACCAATACTTAAAAACCGCTTTGTGAAAGACATACAGCTATTTTATATTTGTAAAAATAAAGCATGTGAACTTCCGCACACCTCAATAAGTGAAACTCTAAATAATTTAAAAATAAAATAGAAATGAAAAATTTTGAATCATATTATGACTGGTTTGTAAACCTAGTACTTGAGTACACCCCTAAAATCCTTGTAGCATTAGGTATACTTATAGGTGGTTTAATAGCCATTAAACTTATTAGAGCTATTATCGTAAAAGTAATGAAGAAAAGGGATATGGATCCAACTGCAGTTCGTTTCCTTTTAGATATACTTACCTGGGCACTAAGAGTAATGCTGTTTATTACAGTAATTGGAGAGCTCGGCGTACAAACTTCTTCATTTGTAGCTATACTGGGTGCTGCAGGTTTAGCTATAGGTTTATCACTACAGGGATCACTATCCAACTTTGCAGGCGGATTACTTATTATAATATTCAAGCCTTTTAGGGTTGGAGATTATATAGAGGCACAGGGTGAAGGCGGTACTGTTAACGAAATCCAGATTTTTGCAACCAAACTTACCACTCCAAGCAATCAGGTTATTTACATTCCTAACGGATCACTTTCTAACGGCAACATTAAAAACTACTCTAAAGAGGTTACGCGTCGTGGTGAAATTATAGTTGGTGCAGGTTATGGCAGTAACATGAAACACGTAAAAGACGTACTGACTAAAATTGTTACTGAAGAGCCTAAAATATTAAATGAGCCTGCTCCTATTATCAGGGTGAAAGAGCTTGCAGACAATTCGGTTAACTTCCAGATATTGGCTTGGGCGAAAAATGAGGATTACTGGCAAATGCTTTCAGATGTTCAGGAAAATGTAAAATTAATGTTCGACAACGAAAAGATAGAAATACCTTTCCCTCAAAGAGATATTGTTATAAGAAACCTGGATACAAAAAACCTGCCTTCTTAAATAATATATTCAAGCATAATACGTTAAAAAAACGTAGGTTTAATAAAACGGCACATTTGTTGCCGTTTTTTAACATAAAAACCTAATCATATTACCTAATTTTGAGCATAAAAAAACTATAAAAATGAAATTAACTAAATTACTTGTAATCCCATTCCTATTTTCGGGTGCTTTAATGAGTGCCCAACAAACCACTTATAATTACCAAGGAGGACAAATTGGTTACATAAATAACAAAAAAGCAGATAGCGAAGTAGCACAGGGTTCTCAGTATTTTTCTGAAAAATTCCTTCCTGCTTACATTAACGGAGAAAAAGAAGTTGTTCTTGCGAGATATAATGCTTATCACGATGAAATTGAAGTTCAGGTTAACGGAGAAGAGATGGCAGTTCAGCCTGTAAACAATCAGGTTATAGAATTAAAAGGACAAAACCTTAGCTACGAATATCTGCAATACACAGATAAAGAAGGTACAAGCAGGCAACGTTATCTAATACCTGTAAGTAAAAGCGATAAAGTGAGCATTTACAAAGAAGAAAGCATTTACCTGCAACCGGAAGAGCACCCTACAAGTGGTTACGGTAGATATAAAGCTCCTATGTTCAGGAAAAATGATATTGAATACTACATTCAGTTTAACAACGGAGAAATAGTGCACATGTCTACTAAGAAAAAAGATATTTTAAGTCTTGTACCCGGTAAAGAAAAAGAGATAAAAACCTTTATAAAGCAAAATAAAATCTCTACAGACGAAGACGAAGACCTAAAACAGCTTGCAAACTACCTTAGCACTCTTATCTAAGATTATTATTTGTTTACAATAAAGTCTTTTAAATAAAAAGGCTCGAAATAAGCGACATCTACAGTGTCGCTTATTTTGTATTTATTATAAGCTACACTGCACATTTGTTTAGCCGAAGGGAATAATGCCTCGTCATGATAAACAAATTTATCATCTGTTAGTACTTCTTTACACTTAGCAGCTCCGTCACCTAAAAGATGTACTTTTCCGCTAAGCTCAGTAAACGATTCTTCAGTTATTATTTCGGCTTTGGTCTCCCTTAGCTTATTGTAGTTATTATCAAAAATGGCTGTGTAGGCTTCCATTCTTCTGGCATCAATCATCGGTAACAGGATTTCACCTTCATTAACTTCAATATTCCTTGCCAGCACCTCTAAAGTATCAACAGCTATTAAAGGAATACCCAAAGCATAACAAAGTCCTTTAGCCGCCGAAACACCTATACGCAGTCCGGTATAAGAGCCAGGCCCCATACTTATGGCTATTGCATTTAAGTCTTTAATCTCCTTCTTGGCTTCTGCCATACACTCTTCAATAAAAACATGCAGTTTTTCGGCATGCAGATATCCCTGAGCCGCGATTTCCCTAACTGCGATTACCTCTTCGTTTAAAGACAAAGCTACCGAACAGTTTCTTGTAGCCGTTTCAATATTAAGTATTAAAGCCATTTCTCTCTCCAGCCTTCTGTATAAAATTACTTTTTAGATGTATCTTGCTTAAGCCTCACCTTATCATTTGGGTTAAGCTCTTTTGAAACCAGCGTATAAGGTCCTGTAATCACTTCATCACCTTTTTCAAGCCCACTTACCACCTCTATGCTAGTATCGTCCTGTATACCCGTTTTAATAGGCTTAAGAACAGCTTTACCTCCCTGGTTTATAAATACACATTCAAAACGTTCATCCAGTTTACCGGTTTTCTGTTCTTTCTCCTTACGTTCCATTTCGGCTATAACATCTTTTTTAGCCGATGTCGTATCGGTTTTTATCACTACAGCACTAATAGGTACTGCAAGTATATTTTCTTTACGTTGAGTAATAATTTCTACCGTAGCTGTCATTCCCGGCCTGAAAGGTGAGTAATTAGAGGCTTTACCTTCGGTCATATCTTCATACGATTCTTTAAGTATTCTTACCTTAACCTTAAAGTTAGTAACCTGATCGGCAGTAAGATCACTACTAGCCGAATTTGAGATACTGGTTACAACCCCTTTAAATTTTCTTTTCAGGTAAGCATCTACCTCAATATCAGCCTCATCGCCTATCTCTACCTTAACAATATCATTCTCATTAACATCAACCTCTACTTCCATGTTATTAAGGTTTGCCACCCTTAGAATTTCGGTACCTGCCATTTGCTGAGTCCCTACAACACGCTCACCCAGTTCGGCATCCAGTTTTGATATAGTACCATCTACCGGAGAATATATGGTTGTTCTGTTTAAATTATCGCGTGCTTCACTCACTGTAGCATTAGCACTTTGAACGTTGTAATAAGCCGATTGCTTTGCGGCAACTGCCACTTCATAAGCCGAAACGATTTTATCCCACTCTGATTTTGATATTACTCCCTTATCATAAAGTGACCTGTTCCTGTTATAGTTTGCCTCAGCTTCCTTAAGCTGCGCTTCAGACTGGCTTAATCCTGCCTTAGCAGTAGATAATGCTGCTGCACTCCTATTAACGCCCGACTCATACAAATCAGGATTAATTCTTACCAGTAAATCACCTTTTTTTATGGCTTGTCCTTCTTTTATAGGCAGTTCAATTATCTCACCCGAAACCTCAGAAGATATTTTAACCTCTACCTCAGGCTGTACTTTTCCTGTTGCCGAAACCGTTTCGGTAAGTGTAATCGCTTCCACTTTTGCAGTTTCAACTTCTTTACCTTCTTCTCCTTTACCTATAACTCCTTTTTGCTTTAAAACAATAAGCAACACTACAACAATAGCTGCAGCTCCCAGTAAATAATATAATGACTTTTTAGACATAAGGTTTTAGTTTTGAGTAATTGGTATACCGAAATAGAATTCTAATATCTTAACTTTAAATATATAATCGTACTTAGTTCTAAGCACTTCACTTTGTGCATTAGCGGATAGTGTTTGTGCCTGGTTAAGGTCAAAAACATTAATAAGCCCCACTTCATAACGCTCTTTAGCATAAACAAGTGCTTCCTTTCTGGCATCTGCCGCCGATACGGCTGCCTCATATGCTTTTTGAGCTCCCTGAACATCTGTATAAGCAGTATAAACGTTGCGCTGTAAATCCAGTTCTTCTCTTTCAAAAGCTAATTTAGAACGTTCTAAAGCTATTTTAGACTTTCTCACATTGTTTCTGGTAGCAAAACCATTAAATATAGGTATGTTTAACTGGAACCCAAACGAATGCCCTTTATTATCCCAAAACTGATTCCAGAATGGCGGCGGAGTAACACTCACTACCTGACCGTTTTCAAAAGAATTATAATCAGCATAGGTAACCCTTGTGTTCAGGTTATAAAATCCTGTAAGTGTAGGTTGGTATGCTGCACGTGCAATTTTCACATCCTGCTCGGCCACTTCAAGGTTAGCCTGTGCTATTTTAATTTCGGTACGCAGTTCCCTTGCCTTATCATATACCTGCACAGGAGTATTAAGCATTACTTCACTTTCACTTAAATCATACTCCTCATCGGCTATGTCAAATTTCCAAAACTCCTCCAGCTGTAATAGTTGTGCAAGGCTAAGTTTAGAAATAAGCAATTGATTTTCTGACTGTATTACTTTTTGCCTGTCGGCAGCAACGGTCGCCTCGATATCTAAAAGGTCTCCTCTTGGCACCATTCCTCCCTCAACAAGATCGGCAGTACGGTTTTTCTGCTCAAGGTCAACCTTTAGCTGTTCCTGCTGTACTTTTAAGTTCTCTTTATTAAACAGGATTTCAAGAAAAGCATTAGCAACATTAAGCGAAATATCCTCTTTCATTTTCACTAATTGATACTGACTTGCCACCAGTGCCATTTTTTGCCTCCTGTATTGCTTTTGGTTTAAAAGTCCTTTATACAAATCTATACTGGCACTTGCACCGGCATTGGTAAACTGGGTAGTTTGCTGTTCAAGGATACCGCTAATACTTTGGGTTAAACCTATATTCCAAAAGTGGCTGCCAGTAACATTAACATTCGGCATAAAATTCCCTGAAGCATCACTTTTGTTAACTTCTGCCAACTGAACATCAAGTCCGGCTTCACGTATCGAAATGTTTTTTTCCAATGCATAGTTTACACACTCCTCCAGCGTCCATTTCTTTTCCTGAGAAAAGGAAAAAAATGCGCAAAATGAAAAAAACAATAAAAAAGTTATTCGTAGGTTGGTTTTCATAGCGTAAAAATACGGGTTTCACAAAGGTATTTATTTTATTTAAAGTAAATACCCTTATACTGTATACTTTTAGTCGACAAGATATTGTAAATGTTACAAATTAACCCTTAAATTAGCTAAAAAAAGCCGCACACTTAATGAAAAAGTTACTCGTGTTTAGCCTGTTAACCGTTATAGTTACAGCCTGCTCCACAACAAAACACATACAGGCACTAAAGCCCGAACCTTCAAAAAACACACCTACGGTTTATGAAACCACAACATCATTTATAAACCTGCCGGTTACCATATCCCTGAGCGACATTGAAAATCAGCTCAACAAATTTTTTAACGGACTCATTTATGAGGACAACGATATTAACGATGATAATATTGCTCTCAAAATATGGAAAACAGCTCCCATAAAATTTACCGATGAAAACGGGAAACTAAAATCCAGGGTTCCAATAAAAATAAATGCTAAGGTAAGATATGGCACATCGGCACTAGGTATAAATATTGAAGATACCAGAGAGTTTGATCTTAATGCCATTGTAACTATGGAAAGTAATATCGGGCTAACCAACTGGGAACTTAAAACCGTTACAAACCTTGAAAAAATTAAATGGCAGGAAAGTCCAACCACAACTATTGCCGGACAAAAAGTAGCCATAACCTACCTTATAAACCCTGCAGTAAAACTCTTTAAATCTAAAATTGAAGAAATGCTGGATAACGCGATTAAAGAGGCCACTAACTTTAAGCCAAACGTACTTAATGCACTGGACAAAATAAGCACCCCATTCCTATCCAACGAACAATATGAGGCATGGTTCAAGCTAAACCCAATAGAACTATATGTTACCGATGCCGTTTTAAAGGACAAGAAAATCACTATGGAAATGGGACTGAAATGCACTATGCAAACCATTATAGGACAAAAACCAAATAACACTTTTAACAAAGATAAGGTTGTACTAAAAGCAGTAAGTAAAATGCCTGATAAGGTTAATGTAGTGGTAGCCGGAATATCGACCTATGAAAGCGCCTCAAAAATTATAACTAAAAACTTTAAAGGACAGGAATTTGGTTCAGGCAGCCAGAAGGTAATTGTAAACAATGTTGAACTATGGCATAAAGACGGAAAGATGATAATAGCCCTAAACATGTCGGGCAGTATAAACGGAACAATATACCTTTCGGGGTACCCAAGTTACAATGCCACAACACAGGAAATTTATTTTGACAGGCTGGATTATGTACTGGATACCAAAAGTATTTTGATAAAAACCGCAAACTGGCTTGCTGAGAAAACGGTATTATTAAAAATACAGGAGAACTGCCGTTACACCATAACAGAAAATCTAAATGAAGGCGAGCGAAGCCTGGCTCCATACCTTAACAATTACTCACCCATGCCGGGAATATTTGTAAACGGTAAACTAAACGGTTTTGAGTTTGATAAAATCGTACTTACAGACAATGCTATTATAGCCTTTATAAAAACTTCCGGTAATATGAATATAAAAATAGACGGCATGAAGTAGCCGTCTATTTTTATTATTACTCTGCCTTAGCAGTTTTCTTTTTCCTCAGCTTATAAACTGCAAAACCAACAAGTCCTACAAGCAGATAGGGAAATATCATAAGATATACTATACCATCGTTAACCGCTTCGGGTTTAATACCACTGTCACTGCTCTCTAAAGCCGCCCTACACATGGCACATTGTGCCTGCCCCTGAACTGAAAGAAACAGTATAATAAGCAGGAATCCGTATTTTTTAAGTCCGTTATTCATAACGTTCTTTATTTAATAGTTATAATAAGGCGATATCATCAAATAAACCACCACTCCGGTAACTGCCACATACAACCATAACGGATAGGTTATACGAGCCAGTTTTCTGTGTCTTATAAAGCTTTTAGACAAAGCCCTTACATAGGTCAATAATACAAGCGGAATAATGATTACAGAAAGCGCTATATGAAACAAAAGAATAAACAGGTAAATATACCTTGAGAAACCTACTTCGTTTTGTTCAGAAAGCTCTAAAACACCATTGTGATTAAAATCACCGAATATGGTAGAATCGGCAGTCATGTGGTAAGCCACATACATTACCAGGAACAGACAGGACAGGGTTATAGCAAACTTCATAAGGTTTTCATGCAGTTTTTGCTTACCCCTCCTAATCGCCATAACAGCAACTACAAGCACCACAGCTGTAAGGCCATTAATTCCGGCATATATAGGCGGAAGGAAATATAACGGCTCTACATCAAAGCCAAAATCCTTAAGCTTAACACTAAAAAGCACCGCTACTGCTAAAGGAATAACTATTGATAATAATATTATCCAAACCCTGTACTTTTTTTCAACACTTTGAGCTGCTGTATCCATATTACTCTGCTAATAATTTTCGTATATCTTCCTTGATTGCCTTAACGCCTTCTTCCTCCAGCCCGTCATAATATAAAATAGGATTACCATATTGATCTTCCCTACATCTTATATTACCATCCTTATCAATAAGAGCAAACAAACCAGAATGCTCAAAACCTCCCGGCACCTTATCGTTTTGACCTGCATAAAGATTAAAACCTTTTTCCGCAAGGTTAAAAATATAATCTTTATCGCCGGTTAAAAAATGCCAATTGTAATGCTTAACCCCTAAATCTTCGGCATGCTGTTTTAATACCTTCGGAGTATCATATTCAGGGTTAATGGTTATAGAAGCTATACCAAATTCAGGATTACCATAAAACTCATTTTGTATCTCAACCATATTTTGGTTCATTACAGGGCAAATTGTAGGACACGTAGAAAAAAAGAATTCCACTACATATACCTTACCTAAATAATCTTTATCAGTAATGGTTTTGTTGTTTTGATCTGTTAATTCGAAAGAAGGCACAGGTCCTATCTCTACCAAATCAGATTTACTAAAGCGTTCTCCTATTTCTTTTACTGCCCATATACCAAAAACCAGGACAATAAACGATATACCTATATATGACTTATTTTTCATTGTAATTAGATTTCTCTTTTAACACCTTTGCCTGTATTTTTTTTCAAGGCCAATCTGTACTCTCTTAAAAGGATTTTTATATCATCGGTCATCTCATTATGAAGTTCGGCAGCAGAGAAGGTATTATAACCATCCATAACATCCTGTCCCTTTTCACTTTTAACCTCACCATTTCTACCTCTAAGATTTCTGTCCTTATCAATTATGTATACATAAAAAGACCCGTAATCCTTATCAAGGGGTTGTTTAGTTTGCAACGATTTATGAAACGCCTCTATATTTTCAGGCTCAGTAAAAAGAAACCTCCATCCGGACAGGTCACTCATTCTTTTTAAATCAGAAATAACTTCTTTCACTTCCTCATCACTACCTTTAGGTAGTAGCATCACCATTTGAAAATCATCAAACTCGGCACATTTATTATAAATTTTCTGATTCAGGTTAAAAAGACTTTCTTTTCTCTTTGAAAGATCATCTCCCGGAAAACCCACTACCGTGATTTTATCCAGCAAATGCACCTTCATACCATTAAGCGTTGTACCCTCAGGTAATTCATCTACATCCTTAACAAGTGTAGACAAATAAATAGAATTATGCTTTACCATTGAAAAGTAAACATAAGCTGTTATTGGGAATATAAGCAGCAGTATAAGGACAAACTTTTTTTTCATAATATTGAGGGGAAGTTTCCGGGTACAAAAATAAAAAAAGGCGGTTGAAAAACCGCCTTTTTTATCGTTAATATGTGCTCTTTAGAATATCCATTTATATTGAGAAACCTGGAACACATCAAATACATAATTACCTTCTATAAGTAAGATGAACACTAAATAGATAATTAGGAATACCAGTGGAGCTACAATAGACCATCTTAAATTAGCCTTCTCCCCTTCAAGGTGCATGAAAGCCCACATGATATAATAAGCTTTTACTACTGTAAGGATAATAAATATCCAGTTAAGCAGGTGCATTTTAAACAAGTCAGTTTTGAAAAGGAAATCAGGTTTAATAATACCTAATGCTACCTCTACCACTGTAATTACTGACAGTAGTCCGAAAACGGTCCAGATTCTTTTTGTATTAGATTCGTGAGTATGTGCCATGACATTAATACTTTTTAACAATTAAACAAGATAGAAGAATGTAAATACAAACACCCAAACTAAGTCTACAAAGTGCCAGTAAAGACCAACTTTCTCCACCATTTCATAGCTTTTTCTTCTTTCATAAGTTCCTAACAGTACGTTAAGGAAAATAACAATATTGATCATTACCCCAGAGAAAACGTGGAAACCGTGGAAACCTGTAATAAAGAAGAAGAAGTTAGCAAACAATTTGTGACCGTATTCATTTCTAACAAGGTTAGCTCCCTCAACTACATATTTAGCATCTTTAATCCTTACCAGAGATTCTTCTCGTGAAAGTACTGTCTTATGTTTATCTTTAATTACTTCTGTTCTGATTAAAACTTCAGGATGTGCCTCAAGACCTTTTGCAACTTCCTCAACACTAAAACTTGGTAAAGCTGCAGAGTCTTCAAACCAAATACCATTACTTCTGGTATTGTTTACACGATCAGTTTGAATATGAGCAGCAAAATCAGCAAGCTTAACTCTTTCATAAGTACCATTTTCACCTTGTTTAACAAACTGAAGAATCGCACCACCTTTAGTTTCAATTGCTCCATATTCACCTTTGATAAAGTTTTTCCACTCCCAGGCCTGAGAACCTAAGAATATAAAACCTCCTACAATAGTAAGAGCCATATAAACAGCAACCTTTGTTTTTTTCAACTGGTGCCCCGCATCTACGGCAAGTACCATGGTTACTGATGAAAAGATCAGGATAAATGTCATGAACGCTACATAGTACATAGGTGCATCAACACCATGCATAAACGGGAAGTGATTAAACACCTCATCCGCAATAGGCCATGTTTCTATAAATTTAAATCTTGAAAAACCGTAAGCTGCAAGGAATCCTGAGAAAGTTAGAGCATCTGATACGATGAAGAACCACATCATCATCTTGCCGTAACTCGCACCCATAGGTTCATTACCGCCCTCCCATGTTTTACCTGTAGTAGCTGAAGAAGTAACTGTCGCTGCCATAAAAGTTAGTTAATTATAAAAAGTTTCCAAATTTACATTTTTTTTTATTAATAGAAATACAAAAACAAAAACAAGTAAACCCACAAAACATCGAGAAAGTGCCAAAACATCGCACCTAACTCTATACCAAGCGTTTGAGAAGGGTTGTATTTTTGTTTAAAATGATTATAAATTACCACCAAAAGCACAATAAGCCCGGCAAAAAGGTGAGCCATGTGCACCACAATAACAATGTAAACAAAAGATGTTGTTACACTGCTCTCACTTCCGGTGAAAAAATAACCGTTTTCTATTATCTCATTAAAGCCGTGAAACTGACAAAAAACAAAAGCAATACCCAGTGCCAGCGTAGCTAAAAGCATAGTACCCGCCATACTGTTATTACCTTTTTTCACAAAGGTTTTTGCCATGTGAAACGTAATACTACTTAAAAGTATAACTACAGTACTGATTACAAAAGCCTGCGGAAGCTTAAAGTCATTAACCCAATCCGGCCTCGAAGCACTCACAACATAAGCGCTCGTTAAACCCGCAAAAGTCATAAACATACTAATCATAGCAAACCAAAGCAGCATTTTCTTTGATTTTGCATTTCTTTCCATATGCTCCTGGGCAGTCATTTTCTCTACCATAATTATCTAATAAATTTATCAAGCACATATATCACCTGTAAAAGAGAGATATATGATACACTTACCAACATAAGTTTTCGGGCTGTAGGCCCATCCATTTTTTTATAAAGCTTTATTGCATAAACCAGCATCCAAAGCCCAACAAGCAATACAACACCTGCCGATATATAACTTAATTTAAGCTCGCCTGTAAATCCTGTAACAGGAAGCAACGATGCTAATATCAACCAAACAGTATACAATATGGTATATAGAGCCGTTTTTTTATCTTTCTTTTTTGTAGGAAGCATAAAGAAACCTGCTTTTTTATAATCGTCATATAAAAACCAGCCAATAGCCCAAAAGTGAGGAAACTGCCAGAAAAACTGAATCATAAACAGTGTACCCGCTTCAATACCAAAATTATTTGTTGCTGCCACCCACCCTAACATAAAAGGTATAGCCCCTGGGAAAGCCCCTACAAATACAGCAAGAGGTGTTTTGGTTTTTAAGGGAGTATATACACTCGTGTAAAGAAAAATTGAGATTGCCCCAAACATTGCTGTTTTAGGATTAATAGCATAAAGTATCCCTATCCCTAACACAGTAAGCAAACAGCCTAACCAAAAAGCATTTTTCACAGATATTTTCCCCGAAGGCACAGGCCTGTTTTTTGTCCTGTCCATAAGGGAATCCAAGTCTTTTTCTATAATCTGGTTAAAAACATTTGATGCCCCAACCATACAGTAGCCGCCTATTCCAAGTAAAATAAATGTAAGCCAGCTAAACGGATGTATATCGGAGAAGCCTAACAGATATCCTGCCATTGAGGAAAAAACAACACTTACCGCAAGCCTTGCCTTGGTAATTGCTGTAAAATCTGCAAATAAAGACTTAACGGAAATAGTTTTTTCAGTAGTATCCAAAGTAATTTTCATTGTTTTCAAAAACTGGCGCAAAGATACTTGAAAAATTGCTTTTCATCAAAGCATTAGCTTTTTAAAAAGGGATTTTATAAAAAAAATATTTTTTTTTAGCACCCAACGCAACCTTTTGCGACAAATACGCATCTATATATATACAGCTGCTAAGGTAGTGCAGGTGTAACGAAAAAGAAAAATTGGGAAAAATTGCTATGAAAAAGAAACCTTCCTCCATACCGGGAAGGTTTTTTTTGTTTTTAATATTCACCCGAAACCTGTTCGCCGGCAATTATCTGATTAGCCAAAGACGTACCAATACGCTTTACTCCAAGCCGTATCATCTGTACAGCTTCATTATAATTACGTATTCCTCCGGCAGCTTTAACAGGCAGTGGAAATGAATTTTCAAGCATCAGTTTGATTGAATGAATAGTTGCTCCATTAGGCAAACCCTTTTCAGTTTTATAAAACCCTGTTGATGACTTCACAAAAACATTAAAATAATCAGGTTCTGAAAAATAAGTAAGTACAATATTTTTAATTAATACAGTAATGGAGATAATCTCTTTATCTGATAATGCTGCCACTTCTATTATCCACTTCACCACCTTTTTATGATCTAAACCCAAACGGGTACATTCAATCACATCAGTCTTCACTTTCTCTATATCACCTCTTTTATAAGCCTTATAATCAATCACAAAATCAAGTTCATCGGCACCCCATTCAATACATTCACGAGCCTCTTCTAACTTTTTAAACAATGTACCCTCACCCTCAGGAAAATCAACCACGGTCCCAATCAAGACCTTACTTCTTTCAACAGAAAGTAATTCCTTAACAAAAGTAACCGTTTCAGGCCTTACCATAACCAATTTATAACCATTAATCACAGCATCTCTAACTAGACTTTTCACGACCTCGTTATTATCCTTAATGGTAACACCTGCCATAGCAGGAGTTTTTAAATAGGTAGAATCTATATATTGCCTTACATCCATAGCATAAAAATAAAAAATCCCGCATAATGCGGGATTTTATTATTACTTATTTTTATTTAAAAGCCAAAAAAGTATAGTTCCTAATAATGCTCCGCAAGTATTCACCAGAGCATCTGTAAAGTCAGGGCTTCGTGTTACTGTAAACAGTTTTTGACATAGCTCTATTATAACACCGTAAAAAACTGCAACAATAAAAATCAAAAACCTGGCTTTTATATTTTGTCTACCTTTAAAGGTATAATTCCATAAAAGGACAAACACAAAATAAAAAGTAAAATGAACTATCTTATCTTTATGTGGGATTGGAAAGCGTTCAAACTCATTAAAGTTGTTAGCAGGTATAAGGCACATAACTGCTGTTATGACCATCCATATTACCGCACCCCAAAAAAACGTATTACGCGCCAATTAACTCTTTATATTGATCACTAGTTAAAAGTTCACTTTCCTCTGCAGAGTTAGAAATTTTTACTTTAACCATCCAACCGTCACCATAAGGATCAGTGTTAACTGTTTCCGGTGCAGTCTCAAGAGACTCATTAAATTCAATTATTTCTCCAGATAGAGGCAAGAAAAGATCAGATACTGTTTTTACTGCTTCAACCGTACCAAAAACTTCATCTTTATCAAGAGTCTGGTCAAGGGTATCAACCTCTACATAAACAATATCACCTAGTTCTTTTTGAGCAAAGTCTGTAATACCTACAGTAGCTACATCTCCATCAATTTTAACCCACTCGTGGTCTTTTGTGTACTTTAAATCTGCCGGAATATTCATGTTAGTTTATATTTTTAGCAAATGTATGCTGAATAAAAATAATTATAAAATGTTTTTTTTATTAATTTCCAAAATTATACCTCAAAGTAAAGCCTGATCGAATATTTGTTAACGGATAGGCTGTTGAAATTACCGCTTTAGAGAACGAATGGTCATAATAGAATATAGCAGTTAAGTTTTTACTAAACGAATAACTTGCTGTAAACTTAACCGACCATATGTTTTGACCACCTCCCAGCTGGTTGTTATCATAATCAAGATAGCGTACTATAGTTTCATTTTTTCTCAGTGTAAAATCGGCTTTTAGGTCAATATCACTCTTAATAACATTAGTAGGGTTATCTGCCAGGCTTGAATTAATTGTAACATCTTTAATACGGTAACCTAGCCCTACAGTATACTCATTACCCTTAACCTCAGTTAAAAGGTTATTATCAAAACTCATGTTAAGCGTACGGTCTTTTTTAATCTCTGCCAATATCTTAATAGAGTTTTTCATCTCCATGTCAATACGTATAAGCGGATTAAACTGCTCTGCAAGGTTAATATTGGATATAATATACTTGTTAGCAAAGTTACCGTTAGCATCTATAGGTGTTGATTCATACTCCAAATTAGTCCTGTAAGAGTTAATATTGTATGAAGCCCTGTAACCGTGCTGTAGTGAGAATCGCTTAAACCTTTCTTTAAAGTATTTGTAACGCATTAAACCTGTATACTTAACTACCCAGTTAGGAAGCGGAACATCTCTAAACGGACTTGTTTTTACCTTTGAAGCATCCTGACCTGAATAAGCCGAAAGGAATGCCGGAAGTAATACCGCCTGTGAGTTTTTACCATAACCTAAAGGATAACCGGCATTGGCAACGCTATATTCACTACCTGCATTACCGTCAAGCGGACCGTTATAAACAGGAAAGTTAGGAGTACCATAACGCTGTTCAGCCAGCCTGTTTGCCACTACCAGCCTGTTTTCACGGAACTGATCAAAAGCTTCAGATGAATTCACATCACTCTTACTAAATGCCGTTTTAATAAGTATAGTACTCATTTGAAGGTTACCTGTAGAATATGGTGACTGTGGTATATATTCACCTCCATCAACATAATATTGTTCCGAATCATTTCTTGAATAAGTCCTGTCGGCTGTTAGATCAATTTTTAAGTCAGGGAATAAATCAATTGAAGCCGTTATATTCAATACCTGGGTCTTAACCCTTGTAAAATTCTGATTGTATTGATCATAATTAGTAAGATATCCATTTCGAGCCATTTCATACCTTATATCACCCTGACTACCAAACACGAAATCAAGCCCGGGTTTAGTTGTTCCAAAGAAACCTATGCCAGGTATATACCCCGGAAGCACTGTACCTCTTCTCTCTTCATAATTAACATTTATGTTCTTCACACTGGTTACAACACCTATAAGCCCATTTAAAAACACATTGCCATCATCACCTGTTTTTTGATTATTAGTAATTTTTTGACCAGGTTTAGGTGCCTGTGGTTTTGGCTTGGCATTTTTAGCCGTTTTTTTAGCAGTAAGCCCTATGTATTTATAAAAAACATCCATATTAAAGCCTGTATTTAACTTATGGCTGCTATTATTTTGAATTAAATTACCTAAATCATAAGTTGTAACACTACCATCTTCATTAGTTCTGTCAAAGTATCTTAAACCATCTGTAGAACGTTGCCAGTTAAACGTTGAAGTATATGTATATACCGGTTTAATAAAGCTAAACATAGGCAACTTATTAATAGGAATATCATAATTCACAGTAAGCTGCTGTGTGTGCTGATTTGCCGAACCTATATTCCAAAAGTCATCCCATATGGTAAAGTCTTCAATAGGCACATTATTCTCATCCAGATAATTTCTTACAACATTACTGGTAGCCACAGCATAATTAAACCTAAGCCCTTTAGACAGATTATAGTTAAAGCCATACTGGTAATTAAAGAAATAATTCCTCCTGTAAAGCGGATTAATAGGAATACCTTCCACATCTACGTTCCTGAATTGCTGCCTGTTATATTGCCTTAATATATTTGAACTGAAAGAAATATTAGTAGGTAAATAATTAAAATTAAAATCCCTTAGCAGTTTCCAATACTGGCTTTTACTCATAAACTTCGTTTTAGCCAAAGGCTCTATGGGTTTACTGTTAAAAGCATAACTATAGTCAACAGATGTCCTTACCTGCTGATCCAGCAAATCTTCCACTTCATAATCATGGTGGTTGGTTTGGTTATATGAATACGACAGCGTAAAGTTTTCAGGATCGTATACATGAGGTTTTTGTTCAGGCGACCTGTTCTTTTTAACCCCTATAAAGTTTATACTTTTTGTCTTCGTATACTCTATAGCCCTGTCTTTAAGATTATCTTTTTCGGCCTGCGTCTCTGCTAAATCTATCAATTGATCCAGTCGTACATCCTGCTGGAACGGATCATATTCAGGCGTGATTATTTCTTCACCTACACCATAGTTAAACGGCAGATTAATACCCCATTTTTTAGGGAGCAACTGCCCCAAATTAAGGTTTGTTACAATATTATACTGTTTTGCATCTTCCCTGCTTCTTTCATTAGGCCCCTGCTCAATAGTACCAAAGCCAATTGTACTCACCCTACCCGTTGCAGAAAAGTTTGCAAAATCAGCAAAGTTGGTATCCATACTGGCAAGTGCTGCCATACCGCCACTACTATCCATATCTGAAAGACGCAGCTCGTTAAACCAAACTTCACCTCTAAGGTTTCTGGCTCCGGTATCACCTACTTCATATCCGTTTTTAACCCCCACCATTAAGGTACGCACCAAACCAAAGTTAGGATTACCTTTAATTCTTACCGTCATCCTGTCGCCAAGGGAAGCATCTAAATCACTCACATTAGCATACCTTGCCCCTTCCTGGTCAATAGGAAGGTTATCCTGCATGGCCAGAATTTTTATTTGGGTAAGTAATTCCAGCGGTAAGTTAATTTCGTTATCCTCCGGCCAAATATCTTCTGCACTAGTTGCTCCAAGAGGAGTCAAATCCAGTTCAATCTCTACCTGATAATAGTTATCGGTAAAGTCATTACCAAAACGGATAAATGCTTTTAGCTCTCTGTTTTCAACTGCACCGTTTTCAGGTATATTACCTCCGCCGGCAGATAGCGCCTCGGCATGCAGAAACATTCTCAGTTTTTTAAACTGACGCATATCCACATTTACATTTTTAAACACAGCACGAGAGTCACCCGGTTCTAAACCACCGTCTGTACCCGATCCGTTGGTAGAGTAAACCCTTAACGATAAAGCCTGCTCATTTTGGTTAATTACAGCAGTACCGCTATATAGCTGCTCACGAACAACTCCCGGTGGCGACACATAATTAATAGGTGTACGCGACCCGTTCTCCTGTACGTTAAGCGATGTTACATCAAAACCGGTTTGTGTATCATTAGTATCTCCGTCAGGATCTGTATCTTCATCAAATATTCCGGTATATCTCCTCCATTCACCCCTTACAAGGTCTAAGGCACCAAACCTTAAGGTTATTTCCTCTTTAAATCCGGAAACAAACATCCTCATAAAACGTATAGAACGGGTATTCGTTATACCTCCTACTGCATACTCTTCATCATCCTCATCCGGCACTTCAATAGGCACTTTATACAGTAGCCATCTACCGGTAGCCTGATTACTGCCCGCGTCACCATTATTACCAGGCACTTCTACACTAAAAGGTCTTGCATCTATAACGTAACCCTGTCCAGGCTGAACCCCCGGTTCAATAGGAATTCTATATCTGTAATAAGCATCAATGGTATTCATGGTATTATCCCTGTTGATGTCTTCTACATCAGGAAGGGAAGTAGAACCCCTGCTATTGCTGGTAACATCTACAGGAGAGTTTCCTTCTGTACCATTATAATTTCTATATCTATTTATCACGTCGCCATCGGCATCAAGGAAAAACTGATAGTTATCTCCCGAAGGATCTTCATAACCACCATATCCTTGAGCAGCAAATTTTGCAGCCTCTTCTTCATCACTTAAACCATCAAGACCTACATCCTGTAAAGCCCTGTTACCCGTATCGGTATCAAAAGCATAAATAAGTGATTGAGAAACGGGAACCCTACTCCACGAAGAAGTAAATGTTGGCTGTGTCCCCCCCGCTGCAGGAAGTCCGTTCTCGTATTGTTTACGGTTATCTTTTAATATATCTTCAGATATTTCACCAAGGTTGATTTCAAGCATACCGGTATTAGTAGGATCGGCTACGTCTCCCGCATTACCTGAATACGGGTCAAGAACCCAAAACTGAATATATTCAACATTCGTCTGCTCAAAATTGGTAGAGGTTATAGACCTCATTATACCTGCCCAGTTTTGTTCTGCCTGACCTTGATCAAAAATACCTCCTGTACCCGCTACTGTCGGATTGTAGTTATAGGGTCCTCTTTCCTGCGGAAAATAAGTAAGATCTAGAGTATTAACTACAGTAGTTTGACCCGGTGCTACATCGGTTACAGGATAAAGCTCACTATAATATACACGCCTCGTTCTGTTAGAAGACAGGTCATCATCACTAACACCTGTAGGGCGCTGATTTGTAAAGAATGTAGGGTCTATGGTATACCACGCAAGTTTTGCTCTTTGGTACCCGTAAGAAAGATCATCTACAGGTGGTGCATTACCCGGAAACAGGGTAATTGGTGCACTGGCAAGCGACCACGATAGTGGCGAACGCATATCTATAGTGGTTTGTGAACCTTCAAAGTCATCTACATAAGTAGTAGGTTCACTGTTAAACTGGTCTGCCTTTGAGGCTCCCGGTTGTAAGTATGCTATTTCACCCCTAAACGATAAGTTAGAAGGAACATCTGTATCTATATTAGGAAGTTTATTAACTAAGCGTGTAAAGAAAGGCACTTCGGTAGAATACGTCGTATTAAGTCCGAAAATTGTATTGTTAACCGATTCCTGTCCGTAATTTGTTTTTTGGGTAAATGGCCTTTCTGCCATATTCAATAAGGTAGCCCCCACTAAAAATTTGTCAGTAAACTTATGTTCAACATAAACCCCGGCAAAGCGGCGTGTTTGCTGCCCAAATACTGCATTATTCTCAACAGAAACCTCAATAGGAGTATTAGAATTTTGAAGGGAGGCATCTAAAATTTGTACTCTACCTAACTGATAGTTCACTGTATAGTCTACACCCTCAACAAGTGTACGACCACCGGCTGTCACCACAACCGAACCCTGAGGAATATTAAATGCCCCCAAAGAGATACCATCGCCTCCAGTAGATTTGAACTTACCTCTTAACTGAAACTTATTTTTTGCGCTTTCCTGCGATGCATCTGCCTGTGTACTCATGTACAGCCTGCGGTATACATATTTTTCCTGGTTAGCGTTATAAGTGGTTTCATTTTGATCAGCATAATCCTCTAAGTTATCTAACCTTAATTTCTCAAACAGGTATTTACCAAACGGCTCTACAGTAGTAAAGATTAAATTACCGTTTTGTGTGTTTACAGTAATCCCCGGATAAAAGTCAAAGAAACCGTCACCACCTGGCTGCGGGTCATTAGCATAGCTTAACCTATCCACATTAAACACATTCAAAAGAGGCGTTTCCGAAACACCTGTATTTGGGAACGGATCAATGACGTTACCGTTAACATCTGTAGCCGGAGTAATATAGTTTAGCGGAGAAGGATCGGTATAAAGTATATTCATCTTAAAATCCTCCTGCTCTAACTGGTAAGCTCCCGGAATTGAATAGATATTTTTCATCATCAAATCCCAAACCGGCTCACCTACATTTACCAAACTACTCTTAAGCATCTTTAATATAAGACTCTTGGTACTGATAGATGCGTCTTCATTCGGATTATCTGACTCTGTTACCGAAGTGGCATCAGTACCATCTGTTGCAAATTCACCAACCTGGTATACCTGATCACCAATGGTATACTGATAAGCTACAGCAAGGATCTCGTCATTAGAAAGCCTTTGGTTTAATGATATATAACCTAACTGCGGATGAAATGTATATTCATTTGTAGTAAGTTTCCTTGCATTTTCAAGTTTAGCATAGTCACGTCCTTCGTTAGCATCAAGACCTCCTATAAAGCTATTGTTACTTAGCGTTACTATTTCCCTTACAGACGGACTTAAAAACTGGCTACTTCCGTTGTCAACAAGAGAAGGATCAAGTCCGTTATTACTATTATCAGATGGCGAGTTAGGCCCCGAAGTAAAGAAACCTCCCGGCGCACCACTACTGGCAAAACCTACAGCATCACTTGTAATATCTGTATTATCATAATAACTGGTTAATTGCGATTCACCTAAATCCTGAAGTGCAAGAATATTTCTGGAGTTGTTTTCCTGAGAATTAATTCTGTTTTGCCTGTTTGTAACCCATACTTCCACACGGGTAATTTGTACACGGCTATCAATTAAAGGATATTGTTTTAATGCCTTATCATAATTATTTCTAAACCATTGAGAAAGGAAGAAGTGCTTATCGCTATCATAGTCGGCAGCAAAGAAGCTAAACTCCTGTACTGTACCACCTCCCTGAGCGGTTATGGTTTTGGTTTGTGATTTCTGTTCTGAGAAAATTCCCGTTACGGTAGTTTTCCCAAACTGGAACTGTGCCTTAACACCAAAAAGGCTTTGCGCCCCTCTAACTAATGAGTTAGATAGCGGAAAGCTAACATTACCTACTTCAATTTTCTGTATAATATCATCCTCATCAGGAGTATATTCCAGTTTGATCAGGTTTTGGAATGCAAAGGTCGACTCGGTATCATAATTAGCCGTTACCCCTAATTTTGTACCTACCTGTCCCTGTAAACTCATACTTATCCTCTGGTCAAAATCAAAGGTAAAGGTGCTCCTGTTTCTTGGTGAAAGTGATGGGTTATCCTGCTTGGTATACCTAACCCCCAAGTCAAGCTCTACCGAACCCTGAGGTTTAATATCAATGGTATTACCTCCAAATATGGTTTCAAAGAATTTGGAGTTTACATAATACCTGGGAAGCAGATTTTTCTGTTCTTCCTCAGTTCCTTTACCATCAAGCGCTTTTGATTTTTGCTGATAGTATTCGCGAATGGATTCACGAAGAACCAGCTCTTCATACTCCTCGGGAGTAAGAATAAGCGGATAGTTGATATTAAAATCATCTACGCTTTCCGTGTAGATATATTTATTTGTAATAGGGTCATAAGTATAGCCTTGTACTATACTCCTGGGATTTTCGAGCTCTACCCTTGCAGTACTGTAACCGGTAAGAGTATCCTGTTTTTCGTTATCATCTTCATCATCCTGTGCTTGTGCGGTTAGATTGAAAAATAAGAACAATAGCGAAACGGCCAGTCTTAACTTTATATAAAAATCTTTAGAGTATTCTGTTTTCAAGGACTATAAATTTTTTAATGCTTGTTTGATAATTGTTTCAACAGTAACATCCGGATTTTCCCTAACAATCTTATCTACAACTTTTTCTGCAGCCTTTTTGTTAAATCCTAAAACCTCTAACGCAGATAACGCCTCATCTTTATTTGTATTGTAACCTGATACCGAAACTTCACCCAAATCATACACTTTTAACACTTTATCCTTAAGGTCAAGTATTACCCTTTGTGCTGTTTTTGCACCAATCCCTTTTATAGACTGAATTGTTGCCACATCTCCCGATGCGATGGCGTTTATAATTTGTTTCGGCTCAAGCGAAGAGAGCATTGTACGAGCCGTACCTGCCCCCACTCCTGAAACAGAAATAAGAAGCTTAAATAATTCCCTTTCGGCTTTTTCTATAAAGCCAAAAAGGGTATGTGCGTCTTCCTTAACCTGTAAAAAGGTATACAACCTTATGTTTTCAGAATCAGGCAAAAGAGAAAAGGTGTGCAGGGAAATATTAACCTGGTAACCAACCCCATTACAGTCTATTACTACTTCTGTTGGTGTTTTCTCAACAAGTCTTCCCTGAAGATGTGCTATCATAACATTTTTTTATCCGTTCCCAAAAATAATAAAATTCTCTAATGATTACTATGTATTAATTTTTTGCCATTTTTAGGCGCTTTTCCTTTTCCTGAGCATCTACAACAGCCACTGCTGCCATATTTACCATCTCCTCTACACTGGCACCTAACTGGAATACGTGAACAGGCTTATTCATACCAAGCATTATAGGCCCGATAGAAACTACTTTATTCAGCTCTTTTAACAACTTATAAGTAATATTAGCTGCATCCAAGTTAGGAAAAATTAATGTATTAACCTTTTTTCCTGCAATTTTTGAAAAAGGAAACTTATCTTTTGACATTTCTGCATTTAAGGCAAAATCGGCCTGAACTTCTCCATCTACCAGTAAATCAGGATAATCACGATGAAGTATCTGTACAGCCTGCCTTACTTTTACTGCCTCAGGATCTGGTGACGAACCATAGTTTGAAAACGATACCATTGCAATTACAGGCTCCATACCAAACATCCTTACCGTTCTTGCCGTCATAATAGCGATTTTAGCTAACTCTTCAGCATTCGGATTTGGATTAATAGCTGTATCTGAAAGAAACATAGGTCCGCGTTTGGTAAGCATCAGGTTAGTAGTAGCAATTTTACTTACACTTTGTGCTTTACCTATAAGCTGGATAATAGGCTTAACTGTAGCAGGATAACTCCTTGAATATCCTGTAACCATAGCATCGGCATCCCCTTCGTTCACCATCATTGCTGCAAAGTAGTTACGCTCACGCATCCACTTTTGAGCATCTAAAAGACTCACACCCCTACGACGTCTTGAACCCCAAAACACATCGGCATAACGGTTTCTTCTCTCCGCTTCCTCATCGGTTTTCGGATCAATAATAGCCACTTCGGCTTCAAAACCTATCTCTTCTTTAAGTTCATTTATAATTTCGCTGTTACCTAACAGGATTGGAATACCAATTTTCTCCTCATGAACAATTTGTGCCGCTTTAAGCACATCAAGATGATCTGCCTCGGCAAATACAATTCGTTTAGGATCGGTTTTAGCCCTGTTGGTAAGCAGTCTTACCATTTTATTATCATTACCTAACCTGTCCAGAAGCTCTTCGGCATACTTATCCCAGTCGGTTATAGGGTTTAATGCTACTCCCGATTCCATTGCTGCCTGAGCAACTGCCGGTGGTACCACAGCTATAAGCCTTGGATCAAAAGGTTTCGGAATAATATAATCACGACCAAAGTTAAGCTTGGTCTCACCATAAGCGATATTAACCTGCTCGGGTACCGGAGCTTTAGCGAGTTCGGCAAGCGCCTTAACAGCTGCCATTTTCATAGTCTCGTTAATTTTTGTTGCCCTAACATCCATAGCACCCCTAAAGATATAAGGAAAACCCAGCACATTATTCACCTGGTTAGGATGGTCAGACCTACCGGTTGCCATAATAATATCATCACGTGTTGCAATTGCAAGGTCATAATCAATTTCCGGAATCGGGTTTGCCATTGCAAACACAATTGGATCGTGATTCATGGTAAGCAGCATTTCCGGAGTAAGTACATTACCTACCGAAAGTCCTAAAAACACATCGCTTCCCTTAACCGCTTCGGCTAAAGTAACAGGCTCTGCATCTTTAGCATATTTCATCTGAAGATCTAATAAATCGGTACGGCTTTTTACAAGCATACCGTCTTTATCAAACATGGTTATATTTTCGGCCTTTACCCCTAAAAGCAGATAAAGGTTAGCACATGCCAAAGCAGCCGATCCAGCACCCGAAACCACTACCTTAACATCTTCTATTTTTTTATCAGCAAGTTCCAACGCATTTAAAAGTGCAGCCGAAGAAATTATGGCCGTACCGTGCTGGTCATCGTGCATTACAGGTATATTAAGCTCTTCAACAAGCCTCCTTTCAATTTCAAAAGACTCAGGCGCTTTAATATCCTCAAGATTGATACCCCCAAAAGTAGGAGCTATATTTTTTACCGTTTCGATAAATTTATCTACATCTTTGGTATCCACCTCAATATCAAAAACATCAATGTCGGCAAAAATCTTAAACAAAAGGCCTTTACCTTCCATTACAGGTTTAGATGCCTCCGGGCCTATATCTCCCAGACCTAAAACTGCTGTACCGTTTGATATCACGGCTACAAGGTTTCCTTTTGCTGTATATTTATAAACGTTATTTACATCTTTGGCTATTTCAAGACATGGCTCTGCCACCCCAGGAGAATAAGCTAACGACAAATCCCTTTGTGTTGCATATTTCTTTGTAGGCACCACCTGTATTTTACCCGGATGGGGTTTGGCGTGGTATAAAAGTGCTTCTCTACGCTTACTGTACTTGTTCATTCTATTTACTTTTATTACAGAACTTACAAAGGTAAGCGTATCGCTGAAATTGAGAAATTTTTAAGAACTTTCTTTTTATTTAATTAATGAGTAATTAACAAATGAGTTTATAGCCAAAACCTCGAACATTTACAATCTCTACCGAAGCATCTTCACTCAGCTTTTTCCTGAGCTTTGTTATATACACATCCATATTTCGTGTGGTAAAAAAATTATCATCTCCCCAAAGTCGCATCAGGGCTTAAGGAAATTTATATTTCTTTTAAGCCCCTCAAATTTTGTACGCTTAACAGCCGAGTTTTTAAACACCGCCCTAAAAGTTTCTTCGGTAATTTCATCCCAGTCCTTTTTTGTCATGGAAAGCAAATCAGGGTGCGGATTAAATAACGGTTCACGATGTGGTTTGGAAAAACGGTTCCACGGACATACATCCTGACAAACATCACAACCAAAAGCCCAGTCGTCAAACTTGCCCCTCATCTCTGTCGGAATGTTTTCCTTAAGCTCAATGGTAAAATAGGAAATACATTTACTGCCATCTACTACATAAGGCTCTATTATTGCCTGCGTAGGACAGGCATCAATACAGGCTGTACAGCTTCCGCAATGATCGGTAGTTACCCCATCGTATTCCAAATCTATATCAACAATAAGCTCAGCAATAAAAAAGAAGGAGCCCACCTGCTTACTTAACAGATTACTGTTTTTGCCTATCCAGCCCAAGCCGCTTTTTGCAGCCCATGCTTTATCAAGCACAGGAGCCGAATCTACAAAAGCCCTACCTCCTACTTCGCCTATATTTTCCTGAATGGAATTTAAAAGTTCCTTAAGCTTGGATTTTATTACAAAGTGATAATCCTGCCCATAGGCATATTTTGATATTTTATAACTCCCTTCTGTTTGGGTTTGTTCAGGATAATAATTGAGTAATAGAGAAATCATACTTTTAGCTCCGTCTACAAGCAGGGTTGGATCTAACCTTTTATCAAAGTGATTCTCCATGTACTGCATTTTCCCGTTCCTATTGTCGTTAAGCCACTTTTCCAAACGGGGCGCTTCCTCTTCCAGAAACCCGGCCTTAGATATACCGCATGACAAAAAACCGAGGCGTTTGGCTTCGGCTTTTATAAAATCGGAATATCGTTTTCTGTTATCCAAGGTAAGCTATAATTACACAGGCAAAGTTACCAAAAGCAACCACACCCTCAAAACAATAAAAAAGCCGCTAATAGCGGCTTTTTTATTGTTTTATATTATCTACGTTTACATAGAAGTACTGTATACTGTCCTTATACCGTTTCATACTTTTTTTGATAAGCTTATCCTTAAACTTAGCATACCTGGCAAAATAATAAAAGGCATAATACTTTTTAGAAGCATCAAGTTTAAGCGTTTCACCTCCCTGAATAGTTTCAAAAACTTTATTTACATCTCCGTCAAACTTCATATCATACATGCTAAGAGTATCCTTAACCTGAGATTTCATTTCAAAAAAACCATCCATGTAGTACGGATACTCCATATAACAGGTTCCGGCTTTAAGCCTTTGCATCTGCCTGTTTAAAACAATAAGATTAGGCTGACCTTTTTCAAGATACTGAGCCTGTAAGTCGTTCTTTATAAAATATAAATCTTCCTGAGGTATACCTATACTCTTTGCATACAATTTGATTTCATCTTTGGTATACGCATCGGCTATACCTTTGTAAGAAAGGAGCGCAACAGCTCCCACCAATAGTAAGGATGGAATTAAAAATCTTTTCATTAATAATTATATTGGTTGGTTAATAGTTAAATGCTAAAACAATCCTCCCTGTGTTATTCTAATCTTACCAAGATGCTTATAAGCTTTCTCAGTTACCTCCCTACCTCTTGGGGTTCTTACTATAAAACCTTCCTGAATAAGGAAAGGCTCGTATACTTCTTCAATAGTCTCTCCGCTTTCAGACACTGCTGTTGCCAGTGTAGACAAACCAACAGGTCCACCTTTAAACTTATCGATTATAGTGTTAAGTATCTTATTATCCATTTCATCAAGACCATGAGCATCTACATTAAGAGCCTTAAGTGAATATCTGGCTATCTCGATATCAATTTTACCATTACCTTTTATCTGGGCAAAATCACGCACTCGTCGTAAAAGTGCATTGGCAATACGGGGTGTACCACGACTACGACCTGCTATCTCAATAGCAGCTTCCATAGTAATAGGCATTTTAAGTATGGCAGAACTACGCTCCACTATACTTGTTAAAAGCTCGGTAGTATAATACTGAAGTCGGCTTGAAATACCGAAACGGGCACGCATAGGCGCAGTTAATAAACCCGAACGGGTTGTAGCCCCAACCAGTGTAAACGGATTAAGACCTATTTGTACTGAGCGGGCATTAGGCCCCGACTCAATCATGATATCTATTTTAAAATCCTCCATAGCCGAATAGAGATATTCCTCCACAACAGGGCTAAGACGGTGAATTTCATCTATAAAAAGTATATCCCTTTCATCAAGATTGGTAAGCAGTCCGGCTAAATCGCCCGGTTTATCTAAAACAGGCCCTGAAGTGATTTTAATACCAACGCCCAGCTCATTTGCCAGTATGTTTGCCAAAGTGGTTTTACCAAGCCCGGGAGGACCATGAAACAGGGTATGATCTAAAGCCTCGTCACGAAAGTTTGCCGCTTCTACAAATACCTTTAGGTTTTCCAACACCTGATCCTGCCCTGTAAAATCATCAAACGACAGGGGTCTCAGCTTTTTCTCCAGGTCAAGCTCTTCGGGATTGAAGTTTTTATTAGTAGGATCTAAATTCTCATTCATATGGCAAATATAATTTAATTAGGCTCACATTTGATAACCTTCCGACAGCACATCACTCCACTGTGGGTTATCATCAATAAAATGCGCCACGTAAGAACAGGCCGGCACAACTATTAAATTGTTTTCCCGGCAATACGCCAGGCTTTTCTCAACAAGTTTTGCCGCAATGCCCCTTCCTCTCAAATCAACAGGAACTTCAGTATGGTTTAAAAATATTTTTTTGCCATCGGTATAGTATTCCAAAAAAGCAATATTATCTTCATCCACAACCAGTTCAAACTGATTCATGTTTTTATTAACGCTAAAAGTATAATCGTCTGCCATCATATCATTATTTCTTATTTTATATAAAAATAAGCATTTAAACAAAAAGCCTCCCTGTTAGGAGAGGCTTTTATTATGATATGAACCATTTATTAATGGTGTAATTGTTCTTCGTTTGGTTTCATCGGTACAGTTTGAGGTACGAAATCTTCATCGTGACCTGGTTTACTGTAGTCGTATGGCCATCTGTAAACTTCAGGAATTTCACCTGGCCAGTTACCGTGAATATGCTCTACTGGAGTAGTCCACTCAAGAGTGTTAGATCTCCATGGGTTTTGAGGAGCTCTCTTACCTTTAAAGATGCTGTAGAAGAAGTTCCAAAGGAACACTAATTGGAATGCAGCACCAATAATAGCAAACATTGTGATAATAACGTTAACATCTGCAAGGTCATCAAATAATGGGAAAGCAGAGTTAGTATAGTAACGTCTTGGAAGACCCGCCATACCTATAAAGTGCATTGGGAAGAATACCCCGTAAGCACATACTGCAGTTACCCAGAAGTGGATATAACCAAGGTTCTTGTTCATCATTCTACCGAACATTTTAGGGAACCAGTGGTAAATACCGGCAAACATACCATATAGAGCAGAGATACCCATTACTAAGTGGAAGTGAGCCACAACGAAGTAAGTATCGTGAACGTTAATATCAAGTGTACTATCACCAAGAATGATACCCGTAAGACCACCGGTGATGAAAGTAGATACAAGACCGATAGAGAATAGCATCGCAGGATTCATTTGCAGATTACCTCTCCATAGTGTAGTAATATAGTTGAATGCCTTAACAGCCGATGGAATCGCAATAAGAAGTGTTGTAAAGGTAAACACAGAACCTAAGAACGGGTTCATACCTGATACGAACATGTGGTGACCCCAAACGATTGTTGAAAGGAATGCAATTGCAAGAATAGAAGCAATCATCGCACGGTAGCCAAAGATTGGTTTACGTGAGTTAGTTGCAATAATTTCAGATGTAATACCTAATGCAGGTAGTAATACGATATATACCTCCGGGTGACCTAAGAACCAGAAAAGGTGCTCAAATAATACAGGAGAACCTCCCTGATAGTGAAGAACGTCACCAGCGATAAAAATATCTGAAAGGAAGAATGAAGTACCGAAACTTCTATCGAATATTAATAGTAATGCAGCAGAAAGTAATACAGGGAATGAAACTATACCGATAACAGCAGTGATAAAGAACGCCCATATTGTAAGCGGTAGTCTTGTCATAGACATACCTTTAGTTCTAAGGTTAATTACAGTTACCACATAGTTAAGTGATCCCATAAGTGACGAAGCAATGAATATTGCCATAGATACTAACCAAAGTGTCATACCTGCACCAGAACCACCAATTGCCTGAGGAAGTGCACTTAAAGGAGGGTATATTGTCCAACCTGCTGAAGCCGGTCCTGCCTCTACAAATAGAGAGATAACCATGATTACAGAAGAAAGGAAGAATAACCAGTATGATATCATGTTCATGAAACCTGATGCCATATCCCTTGCACCAATTTGTAACGGAATAAGAAGGTTACTGAAAGTACCACTTAAACCTGCAGTCAATACAAAGAATACCATGATGGTACCGTGAATGGTTACAAGCGCCAGATAAATATCATTACGCATTACTCCACCCGGAGCAAATTTATCTCCTAAAAGAACTTTAAAAATTGTGAAAGACTCTTCCGGCCATGCAATTTGCATACGGAATAATAATGACATCACAATACCAATAATACCCATAACTACACCGGTAAGCAGGTATTGCTTAGCGATCATTTTGTGATCTATACTAAAGATATACTTCGTGATGAAGGTCTCTTTGTGATGTCCATGATCATCGTGACCGTGTATTTCGTGTCCTACTGCTGACATATTTCTTTAATTTGAATATTTAAAAAGAATTATTTTATTATTTATGGTCTACTACTACTGTAGAATCATTTACAGTTGCTGCCTCTTGCTCTTCAGTAGCAGGAGCAGGAGCCGCCTCAGCCGGAGCTTCACTAGCCTGAGATTCTTTTACAGCTGCACCAAGTGTTTTTTTCTCACCTAACCATTTATTAAAGTCGGCCTCATCCTCAACAACAATTTTCATTTGCATGTTGTAGTGAGATGCACCACAAATTTTGTTACAAAGAAGTAAGTAGTCAAATGTATAAGGAGAAAGCGCTTCACCACCATCAGCAATTATATCAGCGCTTTTTTCAGATCTGATTTTATTAATGTTAGCCACTTTATCCATGATTTTAGGATCTAAGCGCATCTCTTCAGTTGTAATTGTAGGAGTAAAGGCAAACTGTGTTACCATACCAGGCACTACGTTCATTTGAGCCCTGAAATGAGGCATGTAAGCAGAGTGAAGTACGTCCTGAGAACGGAACTTAAATATAATCTGCTTACCTTTTGGCAGGTGAAGTTCTGTAGACTGGATATCATCCTGAGCATTTGGATCAGACATATCCACACCTAGAGTATTAACACCTTCAATGTATCTTACGTTAGCTTTACCAAGTACACCGTCTTCACCGGCATATCTCGCTTCCCAGCTAAATTGTTTAGCATAAAGTTCAACAACAAGAGTATCTTCTTTATTCTCATCAACAAACATGATGTTTGTCCATGCATAAAGTCCGTAAAGGATAAGACCAGCAAGTACAATTACCGGGATAATTGTCCAAACAAACTCCAGTTTGTCGTTATCTGCATAGTAAAAAGCAACCTGTCCTTGTTTACCTCTGTATTTAAATGCGAAGTAGTGTAAAAGAAACTGAGTAATCGTTTGTACAATAAAAATCAATACTAACGATATAGTCATAAGGTTATCATACTGCGGACCATGCTCTGATGCAGGAGTACCTAAAGCAAGGTGACCCCATTTTACAAGAGAGTATATAGTGAACACATAGATGAAGCCAAGAAAGGCAAACATCAGGTAACCATTTACATTATTATCTCTATCATTAGCAACTTCTGAATTGCCGTTAACAGCTGTGCCGATTTGAGTTAAATCAAATATTTTAGTTAATTGCCATATTGCAATGCCTAATAAAACTAAAACTATAACTATCAATAAACTTGTCATCTGTTTATTCTTTAAATATTAATAATGAAAATGCTTACTTTCTTCAATCAGCGGGTTACGCTTAGCTAATAACGGCGCTTTTGAAATGGCACTGAACACAACAAAGATAAACAATCCCATAAAGAATAGTATAGAACCTATCTCACCAGCTCCAATGAACCACTGATCACCAACTGTTGCAGGCATAATCATATTAAAGAAATCAATATAGTGACCGCAAAGGATGATTGTACCTGCAAGAACTACAATCCATGTAAGACGTTTAAAGTCTGTATTAACAAGGATAAGTACAGGCAGAACAAAGTTCATAACAACCATACCGAAGAAAGGAAGATTATAGTGTTCAATTCTTGTTACAAAGTAAGTAATCTCTTCCGGTATATCAGCATACCATATAAGCATGAACTGAGAGAACCATAGGTAAGTCCAGAATACACTGAAACCAAACATGAATTTAGCTAAATCGTGTATATGGCTTGTATTTACATACTCTAAATAACCCTGAGATTTTAGGTAAAGAGTAACCATTGCAATAACAGTAACTGCACTTACAACAAAACTTGCAAACACATACCATCCGAATAGTGTACTAAACCAGTGTGGGTCTACAGACATGATCCAGTCCCAAGACATGATAGATTCTGACACGATAAAGAATACAAGGAATGAAGCCGCAGCTTTAAAACTTTTCTTAAAGTTCAGGTTATCTGATGCCTCATCCTGAGCTAAAGAAACTTTTCTTGCATACTGACGGTAGAAAATCCATCCACCCATGAAAAGTGCAGCTCTGATAAGGAAGAAAGTACCGTTAAGGTAGCCCGATTTACCCTGAATTAAGTGATCGTGAGCAACCACATCCTTGTCCATCCATATGAACAGATGGTGTGATCCCATAACACCTAATACAAGTAATAAGAATACTATAACAGCACCCGGGATAAGGTAAGCCGATATACCTTCCATAACCCTAAACAGTACAGGAGACCATCCTGCAGATGCAGCGTTTTGGATAGCATAGAAAGCTAATGCCCCTAGTGAAATTAACATAAAGAATAAAGCCGCTACATAAACACCAGCCCAAGGCTTGTTTTGTAATTGATGTAAAACGTGCTCTAAGTGATGAGTGTGCTCATCGTGTGCTTCATGAGCTTCTGCTCCGTGAGCATCATGTGCATCGTGACCCGCTGCTGCATGAGCATCTTCAGAGTGAGCTGTATTAACATGAGCATCTTTAGCATCATGGTGCTCTGCGCCTTCGGCGTGAGCATCACCGTGATGACCGTGTTGACTGGCTAATATTGCCTCAACATCATTGATATCTTTTGGCGCAGTAAAAAAACTATAACCGATCCCCAGAACACCTACGATCATAAGGATGAAAGAAAAAGTTTTTAATTTACTTGAAAATGTATACATATTTTATGCTTTCAGTGTTCTACAATTATAATTCACTCCTAAGTTTCATTACATAGTGAGCTACCTGCCAACGCTCTTCCTGACTTAACTGGTTAGCATGAGAACCCATACTATTAAGACCGTAAGTAACTACATGAAACACACTTCCTTCAGTAATTTGCCTGTCTTTGTAGTTAGGCACACCAAGGAATTTTTCTCTTTTAACCAGATTACCTTTACCATCACCTTTATCACCGTGACAAACTGCACAGTAAATTGTGAAAAGCTGTTCAGCTCTTGGTAAATCAATATCAGCACTGTCAAGAGGAGATACTGAGTTAGCTTTAGCTAATTCGTAACCTTCAGTAGTATTTTCATATTCATATGGAGTAAAACCTCTTGGTATAGATCCTTCAGCAGGAAGCTGACCTTCTTTACCGTTAGCGAAAGTTGGAACCTCAGAATAAGTTTCATAAGGAACCGCCTCATACATATTTGGAAAATACTGGTAGTTTGGACGTGATTTATCGAAGCAGGAAGTAGCTACTGCCGACACACATGCCAATAATGCTATTTTATATAATGCTTTCATATCTCTCTTAATGCTTTTCAATTACTTTTACTTCCACAGCTCCTGTGTTCTCAAAGAATGAAACCATCTGGTCTACATCACCGTGAACAGAAACTTCCATTAAAAAATGGTCATCTGTAGTTCTTACATCCGGGTTCTCTGCTTCTTTAAATGGCCATAATTTACTTCTCATATAGAAAGTAATTACCATTAAGTGAGCTGCAAAGAATACTGTCATCTCAAACATTACCGGCACAAATGCAGGCATGTTTTGAATGAAACTGAAACTTGGTTTACCACCAATATCCTGTGGCCAGTCTACAATCATAATGTAGTATAACATAGATGTAGCAACAGATAAACCTACTAAACCATATAAGAAAGAGCAAATAGCTAATCTTGTAGGAGCAAGACCCATGGCCTTATCTAACCCGTGAACCGGGAAAGGTGTATAAACTTCTTCAATGTGATGATGAGCAGCACGTGTTTGCTTTACGGCATCCATCAGGATATCATCATCATTGTATAGTACATGTATAACTTTATTACTCATGATTCTTAATGATTATCTGAATGTGAATGATTGTTGTGTCCTTCCTGATCTCTTAATTTCTTGTACTTCTCACTTGAAGACTTCATGATAGATTTTACCTCTGCCTGTGCAATTACAGGGAAGCTTCTTGAATAAAGTAAGAATAATACAAAGAAGAAACCAATTGTACCAATGAAGAAACCTGCATCTACAAATGTAGGCTGGAACATAGTCCATGATGATGGCAGGTAATCCCTGTGAAGTGAGGTAACGATAATTACGAAACGCTCAAACCACATACCGATGTTTACCACGATAGAGATAATAAACGATGCCATGATACTAGTTCTGATCTTTTTAGACCACATAACCTGTGGAGAAACAACGTTACAAGTCATCATTAATAAGTATGACCACCAGTAAGGACCTGTTGCTCTGTTAAGGAATGCATATTGCTCGTATTCAACTCCCGAATACCATGCAATAAATAACTCAGTAATATAAGCTGTACCAACAATCGAACCTGTAATCATGATAATGATGTTCATAAGCTCGATATGCTGTATTGTAATGTAAGCTTCAAGGTTTGATACCTTCCTCATAATGATAAGAAGCGTGTTTACCATGGCGAATCCGGAGAAGATTGCACCGGCAACGAAGTAAGGAGGAAGAATTGTAGTGTGCCATCCCGGTATAACCGAAGTAGCAAAGTCAAACGATACGATAGTGTGTACAGAAAGTACAAGAGGAGTTGCTAAACCGGCAAGTACAAGAGAAACCTCTTCAAAACGCTGCCAGTCTTTTGCTCTACCACTCCAACCGAAACTAACGATCGAGTATACTCTTTTTGTGAAAGGAGTTACAGCTCTGTCACGAAGCATTGCAAAGTCAGGTAATAAACCTGTCCACCAGAAAACAAGTGATACAGAAAGATAAGTAGAAATTGCAAATACGTCCCAAAGTAGAGGTGAGTTAAAGTTAACCCAAAGTGAACCGAACTGGTTAGGCACCGGCATTACCCAGTAAGCTAACCAAGGGCGACCCATGTGGAATACAGGGAACATTGCTGCCTGAATTACCGAGAAAATGGTCATCGCCTCTGCAGAACGGTTAATTGCCATTCTCCACTTTTGACGGAATAATAATAATACTGCTGAAATTAGTGTTCCGGCGTGACCGATACCAACCCACCAAACGAAGTTAGTAATATCCCAGGCCCAGCCAACTGTTTTATTTGAACCCCAAGTACCGATACCTGTTCCAACTGTGTAAGCCACACAACCTACACCCCATAGGAAAGCTGCCAAAGCGATCGAGAATACAATCCACCATTGCTTATTTGCCCTGCCTTCCACCGGTGCTGCAACATCTACTGTTACATCGTGAAAATTTTTATCACCTATAACTAAAGGTTTTCTAATGGGTGCTTCGTAATGAGACGACATAATCCTTTATATTGTTTCTTATTAATACTTATTTGATTTTAGGTGTTTCTTACTTTAACCTGGAAGAATACGTTAGGCTGAGTACCTACATGCTCCAGTAGGTGATACATCCTGTCATCTTCTTTAAGTTTAGTAACTGTGTCCTCTGGGTTATTGATATCCCCGAATACAAGTGCTCCCGACCCACAAGCTTCTGTACAAGCTGTTGAGAACTCATCCTTAGCAACCGGACGACCTTCTCTCTTAGCTTTTAAGATTGTTGCCTGAGTCATTTGTAAACATAGAGAACATTTCTCCATTACACCTCTAGAACGTACGTTAACATCCGGATTAAGAACCATACGTCCTAAATCGTCATTCATATGGTAATCAAACTCACTGTTCTTGTTATATAGGAACCAGTTGAAACGACGCACTTTGTAAGGACAGTTGTTAGCACAGTAACGAGTACCCACACAACGGTTGTAAGCCATGTGGTTTTGACCCTGACGACCGTGTGATGTAGCCGCTACAGGACATACAGTTTCACATGGTGCGTGGTTACAGTGCTGACAGAATACCGGCTGGAATGCAACCTGTGGGTTTTCTGCCGGATCCTCCATAGCATTGAATGTACTGATAGAGTCCATTAAACCTGAAGTGTTTTCTTTAAGCTCAACATCCTCTGCAAAGGTATCTTCAGAAGAGTAGTATCTATCGATACGTAACCAGTGCATATCACGGCTTCTTCTAACTTCAGATTTACCTACAACCGGAACGTTGTTTTCAGAGTGACAAGCTATAACACAAGCTCCACAACCTGTACATGCATTAAGATCTATTGATAAGTTAAAGTGGTGACCTACCGTTCTGTCGAAAGACTCCCATAAGTCTACCGAAGTAGACGCTACTTCACTATGATCTAAAGAAACCTGAGGAATTTCATTCCATTCCGAAGCATCTTTAGTATTGAATATCTCAAGGGTAGTTTCTTTAACGATATCTCCTCTACCCATTAATGTTTTTTGCAACTGTAAACAAGCAAACTCGTGGTCACCGTTTCCTTTAGAAATTTTAGCCGTTTGGAACGAGTTGAAGTTTTTGTATACAGGGTAAGCATTGATACCTACCTGCATTTCCTGCTTCATTGCCGCTGTACGACCGTAACCTAAAGAAAGACCTAATGTACCTACTGCCTGACCCGGTTGGATCATTACAGGAACATTTTCAAGTTTTACTCCGTTTACCTCAAGAGTAGCATAGCTACCGTTAAGACCACCATTAGCTACGTGGTAATTTTTAAGCTCAAGCTTTTCAGCATCAGCTTTAGAAACCGTTACATAGTTATCCCAAGATGCTCTTGTGATTGGATCAGGGAACTCCTGTAACCATGGGTTATTAGCCTGTTGACCGTCACCCATACCTGTTTTAGTATAAAGTACAAGTTCAAAATCTCCTGCAGCTTTAGCATCTGCTAATGCACTTGCAGCACCACCAAAGTCAGCAGTACCTGCAGTAAGAGCAGGAACGTTTTCTGATACCGAAATACCATCATGAACTAATTGGTTCCATGATTTTCCGCTAAAGAACTCAGAAGAAGAAGCTTTTAAATATTCGTAGTAAGATTGTGAGTTACCACTCCAGCTTAATAAAGCATCCTGAAGTTGTTTTGTATCAAACAAAGGACGGATAGTTGGCTGAGTAATACTGTAAGTACCTTTTGTGATAACTACATCACCCCAAGACTCAAGATAGTGAGGGGCAGCAGCAGCTACAGTAGTATGAGCTGCAGTTTCATCCTCTTTCATAGAGAATGCAACAGAAAGTTTCACTTTACCTAAAGCCTTTTTAAATTCAGCTCCGTTTGGTAAAGTATAAACAGGGTTAACACCACTCATAATAAGCGCGCTAACATTTCCTGCATTAATATCATTGATAAGCGCCTGCACCTGTTTAGCATCACCTTTACGGGTGTAACGAGCCTCTTCCGGCTTGAATGCCTCACTTTGAAGCGCTTGGTTAATTGCAATTACAAGAAGCTGAGCATTAACATCATCTAAACCTGTCATAACAACACCTCTAGATCCGGCAGCTTTTAACTGTTTAGCAGCCTTCTTAACCTCTGCAGCATATTTCTCACCTACAGCAGGAACACTTACAGAAGAACCTGTAACTTCATTATATAAATGAACTAATGCGTGTTTTTGTTGAGTAACAGTTAAAGGTATGCGCTTATCTGCATTAGAACCTGACAGAGTAAGATTTGCCTCCATCTGGATATGCTTAGACATTTTACCCTGTTTCGGGATACGCTTACCGGCATAACCAGCATCATACCCTCCACCTTGCCAGTCACCTAGGAAATCTGCTCCAACAGCAACAATAACATCAGCATTTGAAAGATCATAATTAGCTAAAGCTCTCTCACCATAAACAGCTTGGTAAGCATCCAAAGCTTCAGATGAAGAAACTGAATCATAAACAACATGCTTAAAGTTCGCATACTTAGCACCAAACTCAGCAATAAGCTTATCTGTAGAAGGGCTAGCCATAGTATTAGTTAATAAAACTACCTGACCACCGCTTGCAGCAGCTTCTGCTAAACCAGCCTTAACCCTTGTATCAACCTCTTCCCATGAAGCCGGCTTACCAGCAACCATAGGTTGCTTTAAACGCATGCTGTCATAAAGAGAAAGAACAGAGGCATAAACCCTGGCATTAGCACTAATGCCCGAACCAGGCATTCTGTTATTCTCAACCTTAATTGGCCTACCCTCACGGGTTTTGATTAATATATTTGCAAAATCAAAACCATCCGCTATTGTAGTTGCATAGTAATCTGCAACACCCGGAATGATTTCCTCTGGTTGAACCACATAAGGAATCGACTTAATTACTGGTCCTTCACACGCTGCAAGAGAAGCTGCAGCAGTACTGAACCCGACATATTTCAAAAAGTCACGACGGCTTGTTGAAGAAGAAGACATAGCCTCTTCATTACCAAGAAATTCATCAGTAGGAATCTCCTCAACAAACTCATTGTTTCTTAGCGTCTCAACAATAGAACTGTTTTCGTTCAGTTCTTCAACACTTTGCCAGTATTTTTTGTTTGATGCCATGTTGTATATAGATATTAGCTTCTTAAAAATTGATTAATAGTGACATTTTCCACACTCTGTACCTCCCATGTTGGCAGCTGTAAGCTTCTGCACACCATATTTCTTAGCAAGTTCGTCGTGGATTTTTTTGTAGTAGTCGTTACCTTCTACTTTCACATTTGTCTCACGGTGACAGTTAATACACCAACCCATTGTTAACGGAGCATTTTGCTTCATAATCTCAAACGTCTCAACAGGACCGTGACATTTTTGACATTCAACACCAGCTACAGAAACGTGCTGAGAGTGGTTGAAGTAAACAAAGTCAGGAAGATTATGAATTCTAACCCATTTAACCGGCTTAGTTTTACCTGTATATTGTTGTGCAGTTTTATCCCAACCTACAGCGTCGTATAGCTTTTGGATCTCTGCAGTATAGAATTCTTTAGAATATTCAACGTAAGTAGAATCTTTACTACCTGTAAACTCAGAGATGTTTTTATGACAGTTCATACAAACATTAAGAGACGGTATACCTGAAGTTTTACTTACCCTTGCAGAAGAGTGACAGTATTTACAATCGATACCGTTTTCACCCGCGTGAACTTTATGAGAGAAATGTATTGGCTGAATTGGTTCGTAACCCTGATCAACACCAATTTGCATTAAGTAACCGTAAAGGAAATAAGCTCCTGATAACAGTAAAAGTATCGTAGTAACCAATACAAGGAACTGGTTTCTTGCATATGCCTGCCAGAAAGATATCGTATTCCCTTTTTTAGAAACATCAACACCGTTTGCAGCAGCAACTTTTCTTAATGTACTGTTCACAAGAACAAGCATAACAATAAGAACTAAAAGAACCAGAACAAGCGCACCAAGAATCAGATTATTAGAAGCCCCTCCACCAGCACTCTCTCCTCCTACAGGAGAAACTTTAGAAACCTGAGGTTCAGCTTTAGGCTCAGATGTATACGCAAGAATATCATCTATATCCCCAGTAGAAAGCTGAGGAAACGGAGTCATTACCTGATTATTATTTTCAGCAAACAGCTTTACAGCCGTAGCATCACCTGATTTGATTAGCTCACTACTATTATGAATCCATTTGTAAAGCCACTCACGGTCATGCTTATCAGCAACACCCCTTAGGGCAGGACCTGTCATTTTAGCATCTAGCTTATGACATGCAGCACATAATGAATTAAACAGTTCTTTACCTTTTTTCGGATCTCCGGCACCTGCCGAAGCCGTTGCTTCCTGACCTGCATCAGCCGCCGGAGCAGCATCTTGTGCAAAAGAAGCAAGTGAGAATGAGAGCGATAAAGCTAAACAGAAAAATAAAATTCTCGAAAACGAAGTATGGTTACCCACTTTTTTCATATTAAAAAATGATTATCGACTAAAATTGGTATAGTTTTTAAGGGTATATTTGAATGAATCTATATACTTTTTTAAAAACTCCCACAAAAATACGACTTATGTATTATTCTCAAACCTTAAATAAATCTTAAAGCATAATTTATAACAATTCTAAATAAATATATTGTAAAGAGATTTTGTAATAAATCGTAATTTTGCATCCAAACCCTATTCATTATGAGAATTTTAAAAATAAATGCCCTAAAAATAGCTGCAGTTTTTCTTACTTTTTATTCTTTAGAAAGCACTGCCCAACAACAGGAAAATACTATCTCTCAAGACCCAAAATTTGAGCAATTACTAAATGAAAAAAGAAAACTGAATTCAAACATTGATATTAACGACCGATACAAGATTCAGATTTACTACGGAGAGAACAGTAATGCCAGAAAAACACTAGCTGAATTCAAAAAAGAGTATGAAGACCTTGATGGCACAATTATATTTGAAAGCCCAACATACAAAGTATGGGTAGGCAGTTTTAAATCCCGTATAGAAGCCGAAAGACAGCTTATAAAGATAAAAGACAAATACCCTTACGCCCTGTTGATAAAACCTAGCAAATAACAACTCACAAATAAGCAAAAAGCCCTGACGATGTCAGGGCTTTTTTTTGCACTATATCAAACAGTAGTATTAAACAAAAAAAAGCCCGGCCAATGGCCGGACTTTTTGTCATGTATAAACTCTTATTATTTAAGTGTCTTTTTAACTTCAACCTCCTGGAATGCTTCAATAACATCACCAATCTGGATATCGTTATAGTTTTTAACCTGCATACCACAGTCGTAACCTTTAGATACCTCTTTAACGTCATCTTTAAATCGTTTAAGGGTAGCAAGTTCACCGGTATAGATAACCACACCATCCCTGATAAGACGAATTCTAGAACTCCTGAATATCTTACCATCTGTAACCATACACCCGGCAATAGTACCCACTTTAGAGATTTTGAATGTTTCACGGATTTCTGCTGTACCGGTAACTTCTTCTTTAAGCTCCGGAGAAAGCATACCTTCCATTGCATCTTTAACATCATCAATAGCATCATAGATGATAGAGTAGTTTCTGATATCGATTTCCTCTTTCTCTGCAAGTTGTTTAGCACTACCCATCGGTCTTACGTTAAATCCGATAATAATCGCATCTGAAGCCGAAGCTAACAATACGTCAGATTCTGTAATAGCACCTACACCTTTATGTATGATATTGATTTGAATTTCCTCTGTAGACAGTTTAGAGAACGAGTCAGATAATGCCTCAACCGAACCATCCACGTCACCTTTAAGGATAATGTTAAGCTCTTTGAACTGACCTAAAGCAATCCTACGTCCAATCTCAGCAAGAGTAATGTGACGCTGAGTACGTACCGCCTGCTCACGTAGTAACTGAGTACGTTTTGCAGCAATTTGCTTAGCTTCTTTCTCATCTTCAAACACGTTGAACTTGTCACCCGCTGTTGGCGCACCATCAAGCCCCAGTAACGATACCGGTGTTGACGGACCTGCTTCCTGAAGGCTGTTTCCACGTTCATCGTGCATTGCTTTAACCTTACCGTGGTGTTTACCTGCAAGTACATAATCACCAACTTTTAAAGTACCACCCTGTACAAGTACAGTAGCCACATAACCCCTACCTTTATCAAGGAAAGCCTCAACTACAGTACCAACTGCAGGCTTATCAGGGTTAGCTTTAAGATCAAGGATCTCTGCCTCAAGTAATACTTTTTCAAGTAATTCTTTCACACCTAGACCTGTTTTTGCAGATATATCGTGCGACTGAATTTTACCCCCCCAGTCTTCCACTAACAGGTTCATACCTGCTAAGCGTTCTTTAATTTTATCCGGGTTAGCCGTTGGCTTATCAACTTTGTTTATTGCAAATATAATTGGTACACCAGCTGCCTGAGCGTGGTTAATTGCCTCTTTTGTTTGTGGCATGATATCGTCGTCCGCAGCAATTACGATAATAGCGATATCTGTTACCTGAGCACCACGTGCACGCATCGCGGTAAACGCCTCGTGACCCGGTGTATCAAGGAATGCGATTTTTTGTCCGCTTTCAAGAGTTACACCATATGCACCAATGTGCTGCGTAATACCTCCCGACTCACCAGCGATTACATTTTCCTTACGGACGTAGTCAAGTAACGACGTTTTACCGTGGTCAACGTGACCCATTACTGTAACGATAGGCGCTCTGAACTGTAAATCTTCTTCTTTATCTTCCACAACCTCTATTGATTCTTCAATATCGGCTGTTGTAATTTTAACTTCATAACCAAACTCATCAGCAACAATAGTAAGTGTTTCCGCATCAAGACGCTGGTTCATACTTACCATGATACCTAATGACATACATACAGAGATAACCTTGGTAATAGGCACATCCATCATACTTGCAATCTCTCCTACAGTAACAAACTCTGTTACCTTAAGCACTTTGCTTCCTTCTTCAAGCTGTTTTTGCTCGTCATCAGTACGCTGACGGTGTGTTTCACGCTTATCTCTTCTGTATTTGGCAGCCTTAGACTTGCTACCTTTACCCTGAAGTTTTTCAAGCGTTTCCCTAATTTGGTTTTTAACTTCTTCGTCAGTAGGCTCTACTTTGTTAACAATAGCCTGGCGTTTGTTATTACCCTTATTGTTACCAAATCTATTACCCCCACCTTGTCTGTTACCGCCTTGGTTATTTCCGCCTTGCTGGTTACCTCCCTGGTTATTGTTACCACCCTGAGGTTTAGCAGAAATTCTTTTTCTCTTATTCTTATTATTGTTATTTCCGCCCTGGTTGTTATTTCCGCCTTTATTATCTTTTTTAGGCTCTTCTTTTTTCTTCTTAGCTTTTTCGAATTGGGAAAGATCTATGGTTTTACCCGTAAAGGTAGTACCGCTAAGCTTTTGGTATTGTGTTTTAATAACATCCTCTCCTGGCGTTGTTCCTTCACCTTCTTTAGAAACTTCCTGCTTTGGCATCTGCTGTTTTGGAGCTTCCTGTTTAGGAGTATGAGCATGTTGCGGCTTATCCTGTTTTTTATGTTTAGCAGGGTGCTCCTGCTGTTTTGCAGGGTGCTGCTGTTTTGCTTTTGGAGTTTCCTGCTTTGGCGCAGGTGCTTCCTCAGGTTTCTTAACCTCTTCTTTTGCTTTCACAGGTTCCGGTTGTTTCACAGGCTCCTCTTTAGCTTTTGGAGCATCCTCTTTAGGAGCAGTTTCCTGCACAGGTTCTTCCACAGTGTCTGAAGATTGCTGCTGAGCCTTTTTATCAGAATTAAGATCTATTTTACCCACTGCTACCGGACCGGATATACTTGCCCTTGCACGAATCACTTCCTGCCTTTGCTTTTCTTCCTCTTCCTGCTGCTTACGTTTCTCTTCTAACTCACGCTCCCTCTCCAGCCTTAGAGCCTCCTTCTCCTTCCTTTTCTCTTCACTCACTTCAAGAGAAGCCTCTTTCTTACCTTTATCGGCAGAAAACTGGTTGATAAGAGCTTTATATTCCTCGTTGGATATTTTAGCATTAGGGGTAGCATCAATATTATGCCCCTTATCCTTAAGAAACTCAACAGCCCTGTCCAGCGAAATGTTTAATTCTCTTAAAACTTTATTTAATCTTATTACTCTTTCTTCAGACATAAAATCTTTTTAATATTATCTTTCCCGGTTGTATTTTGTATTTATACAATTAGTTTTATTAATCTTCAAACTCCTCTTTAAGTATTCTTACAACTTCAAGAATTGTTTCTTCTTCCAGGTCTGTTCTTCTTACTAGGTCTGCCACATCCTGATTAAGTACGCTTCTGGCTGTATCTAAACCTATTTTAGCGAATTCCTGGATAATCCAATCTTCGATTTCGTCTGAGAATTCTGTTAATTCAACATCCTCATCCTCCTCTAGATTTCCTTCACGTATTACATCAAGCTCATATCCTGTAAGCAACCCGGCAAGCTTAATGTTATGTCCTCCACGGCCAATAGCCTTAGACACTTCTTCCAGCTTTAAGAACACCTCTGCCCTTTTAGCCTCTTCATCAATCTTGATAGAAGAAACTTTTGCAGGACTCAATGCTCTTGTAATATAAAGCTGAGTATTAGACGTATAGTTTATTACATCAATATTTTCATTTCCTAGTTCACGCACAATCCCGTGAATCCTTGAACCTTTCATACCCACACAGGCACCTACAGGGTCTATTCTGTCATCATACGAATCAACAGCAACTTTTGCCTTCTCGCCCGGTATTCTCACTACTTTTTTGATAGTGATAAGTCCGTCGAACACCTCTGGTATTTCCTGCTCGAAAAGTTTCTCAAGAAACTTCTCAGAAGTTCTTGACATGATAATTTGCGGCTTATTACCCTTAAGTTCAACATTTTCAATGATACCGCGAACATTATCTCCTTTTCTGAAAAAGTCTGAAGGAATTTGTTTTTCTTTTGGCAAAACAATTTCATTACCTTCATCATCCACCAAAATTACAGCTTTTGGTCGAACATGATGTACTTCTGCAGTATAAATATCACCTATAAGCTCTTTAAACTGCTTGTAAAGGTTTGTATTATCGTGTTCGTGAATTTTAGAAATAAGGTTTTGGCGTAACGCAAGTATGGCACGACGGCCTAACTGTATTAGCTTCACCTCTTCAGAAACATCTTCACCCACCTCAAAGTCAGGTTCGATTTTTCTGGCTTCAGAAAGAGAAATTTCCTGGTTAGGGTCTTCCACCTCACCATCGGCTACAACCACACGGTTCCTCCAGATCTCCATATCCCCTTTGTCAGGGTTTATAATGATATCAAAATTATCATCAGAACCATATTTCTTCTTTAATGCATTTCTAAATACATCTTCCAGAATCGCCATCAGCGTAACGCGATCTATTAGCTTATCGTCCTTAAACTCTGAAAACGAATCAATTAATGCAAGATTTTCCATGCCAACTCTCTTTATTTTTTAAAATTTTATAACAACAACTGCTTCTTTAATTTCTGCATAAGGGATTTCCGCTCTTTTTTGTACGGTTTCTTTCCCTTTACCTACCTTTTTAGGCTCCCTTGCTTTCCACTCCAGCACTATAAACTCTTCATTAGCTTCTGTAAGGTTAGCCTCTGTCTCACCACTTTCCGTCTTTACCTTAAGTGTTCTTCCAATATTTTTTTTGTACTGCCTGATGTTTTTTAAAGGGCTTGTAGCTCCTGCCGAAGCCACCTCAAGGGAAAAATCCTGCTCTTCCCTGTCCAGGTTATGCTCTACAGCCCTGCTTATATCAATACAGTCCTGAAGGTTTATCCCGTTATCGCCATCCAGCGTAACATTAATTTTATTGGAGTCACTTATGGAAAGATCTATAAGAAACAAGGAAGGACGCTCTTCCAGCGCTGCATTCACCAGTTCTGTAACTTTCTCTCTAAATGTCATATTAAGTATAAAAAGAGGGGACTCCTGTCCCCTCATTATTTAGTTTTTTAATAAATAACTGTGCAAATATACTAATTTTTTTATATATTGAAAATCATTACATAATGTAAAATTTATTCACTACTTTTATTGTATTATTTTTCCAACCAAATTTTTGTTAATAATTTACACATATGAAAAGAATTTTAGTACCTACCGATTTCTCAGATCATGCTGAATATGCCCTTAAAGTAGCAGCTCAGATTGCCCGCAAAAACAATGGCGAAATATACCTGCTACACATGCTGGAACTGCCAAACCACATTAGTGATGACGGTATAGGAGAAAGCAACGCCGTAGGACGAAGCGCAGGAGTACCCGAGGTTATGTTCTTTATGGAAAAAACCCGCGAACGTTTCCAGGAACTACTTAATGAACCATACCTTGAAGGATTAAATGTTGTTGAAGCAATACAGTTTGACAAAGCCTTTGAAGGTATTATTGCTCACAGCAAGAAACACAATATCGACTTAGTAGTTATGGGATCTCACGGAGCTAGTGGCTTTAGGGAAATGTTTATTGGCTCCAACACTGAAAAAGTGGTTCGTACTTCAGACATCCCTGTTCTTGTAATCAAGAAAGAGGAAGGCGAGTTCACTCCGCAAAACTTTGTTTTCGCCTCTGACTTCTCAGATGAAATCAAAAAACCATTCAAGGACGTAGTAAGCTTTGCAAACCTGTTTAATGCAAACCTACACCTTGTTTTTGTAAACACACCAAACGACTTCAAGTCTACACATGCTGCAGAGAAACTTATTCATGATTTTGCTGCAAGCGCAAACCTAACCGGAGGTTATTCTACACACATTTACAATGACATTAATGTGGAGAAAGGTATCCTTCATTTTGCAAACAGTGTAAACGCAGACCTTATTGGAATGTGCACTCACGGCAGAAAAGGGCTTGCACACTTCTTTAACGGAAGTATTAGCGAAGACCTGGTTAACCATGCCGTAAGACCGGTTGTAACTTTCAAAATATAACCCAGAAAGAAAAAATATAAAGCTGCCCTTGGGCAGCTTTTTTTATATTGTTAACCTAAAAATAACGCAATAAAAAAGCCTCACAGTTTCCTGAGAGGCTTTTGTTGGTCTACTAGGACTCGAACCTAGAATGACTGAACCAAAATCAGTAGTGTTACCATTACACCATAGACCATTGTATTGGTGCGTGATTGCGGGTGCAAATGTAGCACATAAATTCATTTTTGCAAATTTTTATTTCAAAAAATATGAAAAAAAATTTTTCTGCGTTACTACTCTATATATCACCCATAATGCAAACAAACTGATAACCAATTAAAAGACCCATTATGCACAAACATTACTTTAAAAGATGGAACATTATTTTAGGATGGACTTCTTTTGCTGTTGCACTAATTACCTATTCCCTTACCGTAGAACCCACTGTTAGTTTTTGGGATTCGGGTGAATATATATCCACTGCTGCCAAGCTACAGGTAGGTCATCCGCCCGGCGCACCGTTTTACCAGTTGATAGGATCAGTATTTGCACTTTTTGCCTCCTCTAAAGAAAAAATAGCCTTAATGGTAAATATGGTATCGGTATTATCAGCATCATTTGCAATACTATTTATGTATTGGTCGGTTTCCTTATTATTAAAAAATATTGTTGTTAAGTTTGGAGAACTCACAAAAAGCAACGCCATAATGATACTGGGGAGCTCACTTATAGGCTGCCTGTGCCTTACTTTTTCAGACAGTTTTTGGTTTAATGCTACCGAAGCCGAAGTATACGCCATGGCATCCTTATTTATATCATTATTAATGTGGGCCGGATTACGCTGGGGTGAAGAAATGCATTTACCTAACGGAAACCGATGGCTCCTGCTTATTTCCCTCCTAATAGGATTATCTTTTGGAGTACATTTTTTAGCGTTATTAACCATACCGTCAACTGGTCTTATTTATTACTTTAAAAACTATAAAACAGTAACCACTAAAAACTTTATAATAGCTAACATCGCTATAGTAGGCGTGTTACTTTTTGTATTTAAGTTTTTAATGCCCTACACCATGGCGCTGTTTGGTAAAACCGAGATATTTGCCGTAAACACTTTAGGACTACCTTTTAATTCGGGCACTATAATAATGGCACTATTAGTGATAGGACTTTTTTATTACGGATTGCGATACACAAAACAAAAAGGATTGCCTTTATACAACACAGTGATACTTTGCACCCTATTTATGTTTGCCGGCTTTTCAACCTGGCTGGTTTTACCGGTACGCTCTAACGCCGGGGTTGTAATTAACGAAGTACCCCCTACCGACGCTGCCGAACTGCTGGCGTATTACAACCGTGAAAACTATGGCGAACAAAAAGTATTTTACGGTCCGCTTTATACCGAAGCTTATGCAGGACTTGATCCCGACAATCCGTTTTCAGACGGAAAACCAAATTATGAGCGCGATTATAAAACCGGCAAATATGTAGTAGTAAATAACTATAAAAACGCAGTACACAATACCCACAAAGACCACAACGGCATATTACCACGTATGATTAGTGATAAGCACGCCGCCAATTATATGGCTTACACAGCCCCACCCAAGTTTAGGATAAATCCGCAATACGATTTCTCTCAGGATCTTGACAAGTACGGCATAGATATAAACAATGTTAGCCAGGATGAAGCCTATGCTGCTATGAGCCAAATAAAATCACAACTTACCGATGTGATAAATGAATTTAAATCAGCCTACAACAAAGGGGATATAGATTATGAAGGCTATGACAGGTTTCTTAAAACCTATAAAAGTTATCTTATTGTAGAAAAACCGTCATTAATACAGAACATACAATTTATGGCAGAATATCAGTTCGGTTATATGTTTTGGCGTTACCTGATGTGGAATTTTGCCGGAAAACAAAACGATGTACAGGGAGAAGGTGATTACCTTAACGGAAACTGGATAAGCGGCTTTAAAGCTATTGATGAAGCGAGACTGGGATCACAAAGTCACCTTACTACAGATATGCTAAACAATAAAGGGCGCAACATATACTTTTTTATACCTTTTATACTAGGACTTCTAGGCTTCATTTTCCATGCCCGAAAAGACCCTAAAAGTTTTTACACTTTATTAGTTCTATTTGTATTTATGAGTTTTGCCATAAAGGTTTTCCTTAATGAAAAACCATTTGAAGTACGTGAAAGAGATTATGTAATGGTTGGCGCTTTTTATGTTTTTGCCATTTGGATAGCCATGGGAGTATACGCACTATACAACAGCATACAAAAACGAATAAACCAAAAAGTAGCCGTCCCTGTTATTTTAGCAGCAACATTACTGGCTGCTCCTACACTTATGGCTTTTGAAAACTGGGACGACCATGACAGATCGGGCAGGGATACCGCACTTGTTATGGCAAAAACCTACCTTGACTCATGTGACCCGAATGCTATACTATTTACCATAGGAGACAACGATACTTTCCCGCTATGGTATGCCCAGGAAATAGAAAACTTCAGGACTGATATTAAAGTTGCTTGTTCTACTTACTTACCTGCCGATTGGTATATTGACCAATTGAAACAAAAAACTTATGAAGCCGAAGGCGCGCCAATTTCTATGGAGCACAGTCAATATGTAGACGGTACACGCGACTTTATATTATATGTACCACGAACAGAAGAGCGTTTAGATATAGACGATTTTATGGATTTTGTTTTAACGGATGATGAACGAGCAAAGGTAGAGCTCACAAACGGACATTGGGCTAATTATTACCCAAGCAACAAAATACGTATATCGGTAGACAAAGAAGCCGTTATTAAAAACAAGGTTGTATCGCCGGAGTTATATAATTCTATTGTGCCATACATAGAAATAGACTTACCCAAAGAAGCTATTTTTAAACATCAGCTTGTAATGCTGGACATTATTCGCAATAACAATTGGGAACGCCCTATCTATTTTACAGGCGGCAGCCCAAAAGCCGAAGATTATCTTTGGCTTAAAGATTACCTTCAGTTAGACGGTATGACCTACAAACTGATTCCGGTAAAAACAGAAGTGCCACAGGATAGTCCTATCGACATTGGCCATATTGATTCCCAAAAAATGTATGACACCGTTATGCGGTGGGATTGGGGCAGCAGCAATAAAAAAATATACCTTGACCCCGAAACTCGACGTAACAGCATTACTTACCGTAAAAATCTTGCACGATTAAGCGACACTCTAATTCAGGAAGGGAATACAGAGAAAGCTAAAACCATACTCGACCTTGCAGTTACAAAACTCCCAGCAAAAGATTATGGGTACTACTTCATGTCTGAACCTTTTGCAGAAGGGTATTACAAGGTAGGTGAAACCGAAAAAGCACGTGAACTTACATCTCTATTGATAAAAAAATATCAGGAAAGTATAGCCTTTTTTAATTCGGTTAACTCACCAGGGGACATAGGAGGCTATTACAGGTTACTTCAAATGATCAAAAAGCAGGGTGACGATGAATTTTACAACAAACAACTCCCCGAATTTGACCGATATTACAAAATGATGGAACGGTTTATGGAAGACAATAGCTGACAGAAATATTTTACAGGGCGGGAATTACAATAATTCCCGCCTTTTTACTTTATATTAATCATTAAAAATAAGTTTGCTTAATTACCTTTAAATAAAAAATAGTTTCTTTGCATATATAAATCCGGAATTTTCAAAACCGCATGATAACATTCAACTTTAAAAAATGGAATACCATCACCGGATGGTTTGTTTTTGCCATTGCATTTATTGTTTATTCACTAACCGTAGAGCCAACCATGAGTTTTTGGGATTGTGGCGAGTACATAACCACTGCTGCAAAGCTTGAGGTAGGTCACCCGCCGGGAGCCCCTTTATTCCAAATGGTAGGTGCTTTCTTTGCTATGTTTGCATCAGGCCCTGATAAGGAAGCCCTTATGGTTAACATGGTATCGGTTGCCTCCAGTGCATTCACCATACTTTTTATGTTTTGGTCGTTAACCATGATACTAAGAGCTTTGGTTGAGAAATTTTCCGAATTCAACAACAACAATGCCTTTATGGTGATAGGAAGTTCTGCCGTTGGTGCACTTGCCTTTACCTTTACTGACAGCTTTTGGTTCAATGCGGTTGAAGCCGAGGTATATGCTATGGCATCGTTATTTATAGCATTATTACTATGGTTGGGACTACGCTGGGAACAGGATATGAATACTCCACGAGGTAACAAGTGGCTGCTTATCATATCGCTGGTAGTGGGGTTAACTTTTGGTGTTCACTTTATGGCACTGCTTACAATTCCTGCCATCGGATTTATATACTTCTTTAAAAACTACGAAAAAGTTACCGTTAAAAACTTTATAATAGCAAATATTGTTATTGTTGCCATACTACTTTTCATATTCAAACTACTACTACCATACACACTTGCATTATTTGGTAAGACTGAAATATTTATGGTAAACAAAATGGGGCTTCCGTTTAACTCGGGAACCATATTTGTAGCTATATTACTAATAGCCTTCTTTTATTTCGGGCTTAGCTATACCCGTAAAAAAGGACATGCATTGGCCAACACACTTATACTTTGTGTACTATTTATATTTATAGGTTTCTCAACTTGGATGATGCTCCCTATACGTGCTAATGCTAATGTGGTTATTAACGAAAACAGACCATCGGATGCTGCCGAGGTACTTGCTTACTATAATCGTGAGCAGTATGGAGAACAAAAACTGTTTTATGGCCCTATGTATTCTGATATTTATGCCGGACTTGATGCTGACAAACCGTATGAGGATGAAAAACCAAACTACCAAAGGGATTACAAAACCGGAAAATATATTATTGTAAACAATTACAAAAATGCCAAACAAAACACCGATGACAACCACAAAGGTTTCATGCCTAGAATGTGGAGTACAGACAACGGTCATCCGGTAAACTATATGAACTTCACCAAACCTCTTGACTTTAGAATAGACCCTAACTATGATTTCTCAAGAGACCTTGTACAATACGGCCTTCCTTTAGACCAGATGAGTGACGAGGAAATAGGGAAAGCGATGGCGCAGGTACGTGATGAACTTCAAAATATAATCAACCAGTTTAAGACTTCTTATCAAAAAGGAGAACTTGACCTTGACGATTACGACAAATTCCTTAGAAACTATAGCAGTTACCTTATAATAGAAAAACCTTCATTTAGTGACAACATGAAATTCATGTTCCAGTACCAATTTGGCTACATGTATTTCAGGTACTTTATGTGGAATTTTGCCGGCAGGCAAAATGATATACAGGGACGTTATGACAATTATGACGGTAACTGGATGAGCGGTATTAAATTTATTGACGAAAACCATGTTGGCCCGCAAAGTCACTTAACAGAAGACCAGCTCAACAACAAGGCTAGAAACTTTTACTACTTCTTACCATTACTATTAGGTTTTATAGGACTATGCTACCATGCATCAAGAGACCCTAAGAGCTTCTACGTACTACTCATACTATTCCTGTTTACAGGCCTTGCCCTTAAGGTGTACCTAAACGAAAGACCGTTTGAACCGAGGGAAAGGGATTATGCACTTGTTGGATCATTCTATGTATTTGCTATGTGGATAGGTATTGGCGTATATGCCATTTATGAAGCCATACAAAAGTATCTGGCACCAAAAATCGCAGCTCCGGTTGTGCTAGCTGCAACATTATTGGCAGGACCAGTATTACTGGCTTCTCAAAACTGGGATGACCATGACCGTTCTGGCCGCTATACTGCACTTGCAATGGCAAAGGCTTATCTTGAGTCGTGCGACGAAAATGCCATTCTGTTCACCATTGGGGATAACGACACCTTCCCGCTTTGGTATGCTCAGGAGATTGAAGGTATACGAACAGACATCAGGATTGTAAATACCAGCCTATTCATGACCGACTGGTATATAGACCAGATGAAAGCGAAAGCTTACACGTCTGAGCCGTTACCTATTTCCTTTACACACGATCAGTATGTACAGGGAACCAGAGATTATATGTTCTTTGATAAGCAAACCGAAAATCGTTGGGACATAAATGACTTCATATCATTTATCGCTTCTGATGACCCAAGAACAATGGTTGAGCTTAAAAACGGGCATAGTATTAACTACTTCCCTACTAATAAAATCAGGCTTAAAGTAGACCGTGAATCGGTTATAAAACACAAGATAGTAGAACCTGACCTTTACGATTCTATTGTTCCTTACATCGATATTGACATTAAAGGAGATGCTATATATAAAAACCGCCTGTTAATGCTTGATATTGTTAATAACAATAACTGGGAGCGTCCTATTTACTTTACCGGAGGAAGCTTTGGTGATGACGATTATATCTGGATGAAAGACTACCTTCAGTTAGACGGTATGGTATTTAAACTTATCCCTGTAAAAACTCCGGTTCCTAAAGAAGGTAGCCTCCTTGACATGGGACATATTGATACTGATAAGATGTATGATATTGTTATGAAATGGGATTGGGGCAACAGTGAAAGTCCCGATATTTATCATGATCCTGAAACACGTAAAAACAGTATTACATACCGCACCAATCTGGCACGCCTAATGGAAAAACTGATAGAGGAAGGCAAAAAGGATAAGGCCAAAGACATTGTTAACCTGGCTATGACAAAAATGCCGGTAGATTACTTTGGTTACTACACCCTACTGGAACCTTTTGCAACAGGATACTATCAGCTTGGCGAAAAAGAAAAAGCACGTGACCTGCTTACTCAGCTTATCAAAAAGTATCAGGAGAAGCTCACTTTCTATAACAGCTTGGATGCAAGAGAGCAAAACAATATTATTGTTGATATCATCACTGACATTGAACGCTACAGAAGTCTGCTACTGATTATGAAAGACGAAGGTGATACTGAGCTTTACAACAAGGAGAAACCTACCTTTAATAAGTACAACGAAATGTTTAAAAGGTTTAAACGAGAAAACGAAGAATAACTAAATTATATTAGTAACTTTATAAGCAGCTTTACTTAAAGCTGCTTATTTTTTTTAGCATGAAAGCATACTGGGTTAAAACAGGAAAACTAATTAAAAAGTTGTTTAATGGTTTTGTTTGGGATATTCCTAACAACAATAACATAGTGTACCTCACTTTTGATGATGGCCCAACCCCCGAGATTACCGAATGGGTACTTGGTGTACTGAAAAAATACGACATCAAAGCCACTTTTTTCTGTATTGGCAACAACATCAAAAAGCATCCTGAGATTTTTAAAAAAGTGGCAGACGATGGTCATACCATTGCCAACCATACCTACAACCATTTAAACGGATGGAAAACCAAAAAGGAAACCTATCTGGAAAATACTTTTGCCTGCGAAGAGGTAATTAAAGGCTTTACACACGAGGAATACACTACAAAACTATTTAGGCCACCTTACGGCAAAATAAAACCGTCTCAAGCCAAAGTAATAAAGGATAAGGGATACAAAATAATAATGTGGGATGTATTGAGTGCTGATTTTGACAAAACCATAACTCCCGAAAAGTGTCTTGAAAACGTTACGGAAAACACAAAAGAAGGCAGCGTGATTATTTTTCACGACAGTGTAAAAGCATTCCCTAATCTGGAATATGCCCTACCAAGAGCAATAGAATACTTAAAGAAGAAAAAGTTCAGGTTTGAGGCTATGCACTAGTACTGGTAAATTCCTGCACCAGTCCAATAATAGTGTTAGCATCCAGCTCACCTGATTGTCTCCATACCATTTGTCCTCCCTTGTAAATCATTAACGTAGGAAGTCCTTTTATTCTTAAAGCATCGGCTAATTCCTGATTTTTATCTACATCAATTTTTATCACCTTTGCCCTGTCTCCCAGCGCAGCGGCAACATCCCTAATTACAGGATGCATTGATACAGAGGGCTCATTCCACTCTGTGTAAAAATCGATTAGTACAGGTACCGGGGAGTTTATAAGTTCTCCAAATTTTGACATAAAAAAAGATTTAAACTTACTTAAAAACCTTTAGTTCCAAATAATCTATATACAAATATAGCATTTTTAAGCAATCACGCTACTTTTGGGCCTTTTTTTAGTTCTAATACTGTTATTTCTGGCCAAATACCTACCCTACCCGGATAAGCATGGAAGCCAAAGCCTCTGTTTACATATATATAGCGCCCCACGTTTTCATACAGTCCGCCCCATTGTTTGTAGCGGTACTGTATAGGGCTCCACTTTACAAACCCCGGTATCTCAATACCAAACTGCGATCCGTGAGTATGTCCGCTAAGGGTTAAATGATAATTATCCCTATGTGTTTTCACCTCATGTTCCCAATGTGACGGATCATGACTCATAAGTATCTTAAAGTCGGTTTGCTTCACCCCTTCCGATGCCTTTGCCAAATCGCCTGCCTGCTTAAACCCAATTCCCCAGTTTTCAACACCTATAAGAGCTATTTCATCATCCCCTTTTTGAATCTTTACATTCTCGTTAAGCAACAGTTTGAAATCAATTTGCCTGTGCAGGTCTTTTATAGCTTCAAAGTTTTCATTCTTATCTTTTTGCGAAGGCCAGGTAACATACTCTCCATAATCGTGATTTCCCAAAACCGAAAACTTACCAAACTTAGGTGTATCTATTGATTTAAAAGTCTCAATCCACGGATTCATCTCATCGGCATGGGTATTTACAATATCACCCGTAAATAATATAATGTCTGACTTTTGCTCATTAATCATACCAATAGCATGCTCAATTTCATCGTGGTTATCAAAACTACCACTATGCACATCAGAAATCTGGGTAATGGTAAACCCGTCAAAACTATCCGGAAGGTCGGGATAATAAATCGTTTTTTTATGCACCTTAAAATTGTACTTCCCTTTTGTCATACCATATAACAGGGAAAGAAACGGTATTGCAGCCACACCAAGTGCTACCTGACTAACAAACTTACGCCTGCTGGTAAGAAACGATTCATTTGTGGTACCGGAGAATTCTTTTAGGAATCCGCCAATAACACGAATAATATCTTCTCCAAACATAAATGCCATAAGCAGCATTTTGGGAATATAGGTTATCAGCAAGAGTCCTATAGTAAACAGGGTATGTTTGTTTTGCCCCACGCTTCGGTCAAACTGAGTGGCAAACGAGTAAAATATGTAAACTACAATTAAAAGGGAAATTACCTGATAAGCAATAAGCACCCATTTTATTCGGGTTAATGTTTTTACAGCCTGAAAAGCATACAGCTCTACCAAAACCACAAAAACAAAAAGTATAATCCAACGTAACATCTAATTATTTTTAAATAAGTGGGAATAAAGGTATTTCAAAAAAACACCCGATATTCAAATTTAACAAAGTTTCGCATGGCTTGCGTCAAAAAATGCGCCATAAAACAATAAACGACACACTAGCAGTTATGTAACACAAAAGCCACATATATTATTCTTATTCTGCACCAGTTTGTTTATTTTTACGGCAAATAGATTTTATCATGTCACAGCAAAAACGACTTTTCCTACTCGACGCATATGCATTAATTTTCCGTGGTTATTATGCCTTCATAAAAAACCCGAGGATAAACTCCAAAGGGATGGACACATCAGCTATTATGGGATTCATGAACTCCCTGCTGGATGTGATAAAGCGCGAAAAACCAGATCATTTGGCCGTTGCTTTTGATAAGGGAGGAAGTGCCGTACGCACCGAAATGTTTACCGAATATAAGGCCAATAGAGATGAAACTCCTGAGGCTATAAAACTGGCGGTTCCATATATACATGAAATCCTTAAGGCCATGCACATTCCTATTGTGGAGCTTGAAGGCTGTGAAGCAGATGACCTTATAGGAACCATTGCAAAACAGGCAGAAAAACAGGGTTACCAAACCTTTATGGTAACACCCGATAAGGATTTTGCCCAGCTGGTTAGTGAAAATATTTTTATGTACCGCCCTGCCCGTATGGGTAACGGTATAGAGATATGGGGAGTACCCGAAGTACTGGAGCGTTTTGAGATAGAAAGGCCGGAACAGGTAATCGATTTTCTGGGTATGATGGGCGATGCTGTAGACAATATACCGGGACTACCGGGTGTAGGTGAAAAAACAGCCAAAAAATTACTTAAAGAGTACGGCTCTATGGAAAACCTTTTAGCCAACACACACGAGCTAAAAGGCAAAATGAAGGAGAAGATTGAACAGAATGCCGATCAGGGAAGGCTATCTAAGGTACTGGCTACGATTATTACCGACTGTGATGTGACTTTTGATGAGAAGGACTACGAGCTTTCCAAACCGGATACCGAAAAAGTAGAAGCCATTTTTAATGACCTTGAGTTTAGAAGAATGGCCGACCAATTCCATAAACTGTTTGCCGATGGTGAGGAGTACAGTGAAATTTCAAACACCACCACTGCCCCTACCAAAAAAGTAGCCAAAAGCAGCGATCAACAGTTTTCACTTTTTGGCGGTGGAGAAGAAACTACTGCAGCCGATACCGCAACCGAGAGTTTTTACAAAAAACTGGAGACCACAAACCATTTTTATCAGTTGGTTCAGGGGAATCTGGCAACCGGACTGCTAATTAAAGACATACTTAAACAGCCTAGTGTTTGTTTTGATACCGAAACCACAGGGGTAAACACACTTACCGCCGAACTTGTGGGTATGTCGTTCTCATGGGAAACCGGAAAAGCATTTTACATACCATTCCCGGAAAACAGGGAAGAAGCACAGGAACTGATTAATAAATTCATCCCGTTTTTTGAGGATGAGAACATAGAGAAAATTGGTCAGAATCTTAAATATGACCTACAGGTGCTTTCCAACTACGGCATTACCGTAAAAGGAAAAATATTTGACACCATGATTGCCCACTACCTTATTAACCCCGACATGAGGCATGGTATGGATATACTGGCAGAAACCTATTTGCAATATTCGCCAAAGCCTATTGAGGAACTTATTGGTAAAAAAGGTAAGAATCAAAAGTCAATGCGCGATGTGGAACTGGAACTTATTAAGGAATACGCATCTGAAGATGCTGATATTACCTTACAGCTAAAAGAGCTTTTTGCACCACAACTGGAAGCTACCGGAACACGCAAGCTGTTTGACGAAATAGAAATTCCGTTAATGCCTGTACTGGCCGATATGGAACACGAAGGGATTAGGCTTGATTGCGATTACCTGAAACAGCTTTCTACAGAGCTTTCTAACGATGCCAAAATTTTAGAGCAACGTATTTATGAAACTGCCGGAGAAACATTTAACCTTGCTTCTCCAAAACAGTTGGGCGACATTTTATTTGATAAACTGAAAATAGGCGGAGCCAAACAGAAAAAAACCAAAACCGGACAGTATGCTACCGGTGAGGAAGTGCTTTCTTACCTGGCAAAAGATAACCCTATTGTACAGGATATTTTAGACTGGCGACAGTTGGTTAAACTGCAAAACACTTATGTGGATGCACTGCCGTTACAGGTACAGGAAACTACAGGACGTGTACATACCGACTATATGCAGACTGTTGCAGCTACCGGACGTTTGAGTTCCAACAACCCTAACCTGCAAAACATTCCTATACGTACCGAAAGGGGAAGGCAGATACGTAAAGCGTTTATAGCAAGAGATGAAAACTACACGCTTGTTTCTGCCGATTACTCGCAAATAGAACTTCGTATTATCGCAGCCCTTAGCGGTGACCCGGAAATGGTAAAATCATTCCAAAACGGAGAGGACATTCACGCTTCTACAGCAGCAAAAGTATTTAATGTACCGCTTAATGAGGTAACGCGTGAACAGCGTAGCCATGCCAAAACGGTAAACTTCGGTATTATATATGGTGTTTCGGCATTCGGGTTAAGTAATCAAACGTCGCTAAGCCGTTCGGAATCAAAAGAGCTTATCGACACCTATTACAAAACCTACCCTACCCTTAAAAAATATATTAACGACCAAATAGAGTGGGCACGTGAAAACGGTTATGTTCAAACCATATCAGGACGCCGCCGTTACCTTAAGGATATCAATTCGCAAAATGCAGTAGTGCGCGGTGCCGCCGAACGTAACGCCGTTAACGCACCAATACAGGGTAGCGCTGCCGATATTATTAAGATTGCGATGATAAACATCCATAAAAAACTAACAGACGAGAACTGGAAGAGCAAAATGTTACTACAGGTACACGATGAGCTTGTGTTTGATGTTCACAACAGTGAGCTGGAGAAAATAAAACCAATGATTAAGCATGAAATGGAAAATGCCTTTAAAATGGCAGTGCCACTTGATGTGGAAATTGGCGAAGGTCAAAACTGGCTTGAGGCACATTAATAATGTAACATCCAGGCATTTCATCCGTCTAATTGTTAAACCAACAATTAAAACCAGCTATGAGAAAAACCGCTTTATTCCTATTTTTCTTAGTGGCTTCGGCGCAGGGTATTGCCCAAACCGAACCCAAGTTTGAAAAAATAGACCAACTTTTAAATCACTTTTATACTAACGACCGCTTTATGGGATCGGTTTCCATAAGGGAGGGCAACGATGTAGTTTTTGAAAACGCTTACGGCTATACTGATGTGGAAAACGACATTAAGGCCAATACCCACACCAAATACAAAATAGGGTCGATAACAAAAATGTTTACCGCTGCCATTGTACTTCAGCTAATTGAAGACAAAAAGCTTACACTAGACACTAAGCTATCACAGTTTTATCCGGAGGTAAAAAATGCCGACAGCATAACCATAGACCACCTGCTTAGTCATAAAAGCGGTATTTATAACTATACCAATGCAGATGATTTTATGGAGTACACCAAAAATGCACAAACCAAAATGGACATGCTAAAAAGGATTGCCGGATTTGACCCTGTATTCAAACCGGGTGAAAAAGCCCAATACAGCAACTCTAACTATGTACTACTGGGCTATATTATTGAGGATGTAACCAAAAAAACATATAAGGCAAACGTTAACGACAGAATTACAAGACCTTTAAAACTAACCGACACCTATTACTACTCTAAAACCAACCCGAAAAGAAACGAGGCCTACTCGTATACTTTTGAAGGCGGTAAATGGGTACAATCGGACGAGTGGGACAGTTCTGTAGCCTATGCTGCGGGAGCACTGGTTTCTACACCAAACGATCTTACCAAATTCATAAAGGCACTTTTTGACGGAAAAATAATTAAAAAGGAGTCGCTTGAAATAATGAAAACCGTAGATATGGGGTATGGCAGGGGAATGTTTATTTTCCCATTTAACAGCCGTAATTTTTATGGACATAACGGCGGTATAGAATCGTTCACTTCTGTTTTAGGTTACTACCCAAAAGAACAGATGTCAATATCAGTAATACAAAACGGCAGCAACTACGACCTAAACGAGATTTTAATAGGCATTTTAAGCTGTTATTACAAAATACCTTACCCACTACCTAACCTTAACGTTGCAGAAGTAGCTCCCGAAGTTTTAAAGGGTTATGAAGGAATTTATGATTCATCTGACATTCCGCTGGAGATAACTATTGAATACACCGAAAATGGATTAACAGCTCAGGCTACAGGGCAAAGTGCTTTCCCGCTAACCCCTACCAGCGAAACCCAGTTTATATTTAACCAGGCGAATATTGAAATAACATTTAAGGATAACAACACCTTTGTACTCAAACAGGGACAAATGCAGTTTAATTATACCAGAAAAGAACAATAAAAAAAGCCTCCGAAACGGAGGCTTTTTTGTTTTTATAACTTACGGGTAGATTCCCTTTGTCTTAATTCGGTTTTAATTATACGGGTTTCATAATCCGGCTCCTCCCCTTCTTTGGCTTCAAGCCTGTTAATAAGCATTTCTGCTGCTGCCGACCCAATTTCTGGTCCGTGCTGGCTTACTGTACTAAGACTTGGCGTTAGTCGTTTGGACCAAACCCCATCGGCAAAACCGATAATGGAAAGCTCTTCCGGAATTTTAATACCTTTCTTGATAGCCGCTTTCATTGCCATTACAGATGCGTGCTCATCAAGCGCAAAAACTCCATCCAGTTTGTTATTATCAAAAAGATACTGAAATTTAGTATCAAACTCTTCGGTACTTTCTGTTCTCAGTATTATTTTCTCGTTCACCTCAATTCCGTTTACGGCAAGGGCTTTTAAATACCCTTCTGCTCTTAGTTTACCAACACTAAGATTATCAATAGTAGAAAGTAATGCTATATTCCTGCAGTTCGATTTTATGAAATGATCCATAGAGTATACAGCCGAATCAAAGTCATCTACTATTACCTTATCACAGTTTACTTCGTCAGATATTCTGTCAAACATAACTATAGGCAAATCATCTGACATAGCTTCCTTAAAGTGTTTAAACTCACCTTCCTTCTGCGTCTCTTCTGATATCGAAAGGATAAACCCATCTATAGTACCATTACTAAGCATGTCCATAGCATGGATTTCCTTTTCCAGCGATTCGTTAGAGATACAGGTAATTACATTATACCCCTTCTCGTTAGCGGTTTTCTCTATACCGCTAAAAACCTTGGCAAAAAAAGGGTTCAGGATGTTTGGGATAATAACCCCAATGGTTTTAGACCTTTTGTTTTTAAGGTTCACCGCCATGTGGTTAGGCTTATAATTTTTAAGCTTGGCAAACTCCTGTACTTTAATTTTTGTAGGCTCACTAATTTCAGGACTATTACTTAAAGCTTTAGACACTGTGGAAACAGAGACATTTAGCTCTTTTGCGATCTGTTTTAATGTAGCTTTTGGTTTCATATACTGCGGATAAATTCTTACTGTAAAGAAACGAAAAAAAATGAATTTATAATGAGTACTGCGTCAATAAAAAGGACTTAAAACACTAAAAACCTATTATTTCTGCAGCTTTTTATTCAAAAACAAAAATTAAAACCAACTTTTAAATACACATAACACACATACGGCTAACCCTTTGAAACAAAAGCTTTAAACATTAAAGAGTATTCAAAAACAGCACAATAAATACAACGTATTAAAACTGAAAAGTGTTAAAAAAATACAAAAATGAGAATATACCAAAAACCAATATGAACAATAAGGCGTAAATAAAAATATCAACCGTGAACTAAACCCACATCGGTAAAAAAAACAATTATTAACCTCAAAATTTTTAATTATGAAAAAAGTAAAAGTTGAGGAAGTAAAATCAAACCTGACCAACAGGCGAAGCTTCCTTAAAATCAGCGGGCTTGCCATTGCGGGAACCGGACTTGTTATAGCAGGATGCAGCAACGACGATGATGGTGGTATGACTCCACCTCCGGAAGACAACCAGCTTCCCGGTGTACGAAACGGCGTTTTTGATCTTGGCGGAGGAGATGCCGGTATTCTTACCTATGCTTATGCTTTAGAACAGCTTGAGGCTGATTTTTATACACGAGTAGTTAACGGAAACAATTTTGGTTCGGTTTTCAGTAGTGAAGAACAATCGGTTCTTACTGACCTGTACAGACATGAAGTGGTACACCGCGAGTTTTTCAAGGCAGCACTAACAGGTGCACTAAATGACCCGGACCGCGTATTACCTGATTTAAATTTTGATTATGGCGACCTGAACTTCAGCAACAGGCTGCAGGTACTTAATACTGCAAAAACCCTTGAAGATACAGGCGTGGCAGCTTACAATGGTGCCGGACGATACATTACAACACCTGATTACCTTGTAATAGCAGGTAAAATCGTATCGGTAGAGGCAAGGCACGCATCGGCTATCAGAAGCTTACTAAACCCGGGATCGGCAGACTTTGCCGGAGACGACGTGATTGATGTAAACGGATTAGACCTAGCCCAGATGCCTTCAGAAATTTTAGCAGCGGTAGGTTCGCTGGGTGTTGTACAAACACCTTTCACAGCACAGTTCTTACCTTAATCAACTAACATTTAAACTTCAGCATTATGAATATTTTAAAATTTATAGAGTCGTTTACTGATGATAATCTTTTAAACAGTAAAAGCTCAAGAAGAGATAGTTTTAACCAGTTTAAAACATTAGGAAAAAATGCAGCTTTAGCTTCCCTGCCTTTGGGTATTGCTTCGCTTGTATTAGCTCCTACAAAAGCTAATGCAGCAGCCACTGCATTTATGACTACTCAGGATACTCCTACCACTGCCCTACAACTGGCACTGATACTTGAATATCTTGAAGACGAATTTTACCAGATGGCACTTGACACTAACGGACTTATTCCGGCTGCCGATCAGGCGATTATAGCACAAATATCACAACACGAAGCAGCACACGTACAGTTCCTTTCGAGTGCATTGGGAGATATGGCTCCGGAAAAGCCAGACTTTGACTTTACCGTAGGTGGTGCTTTTGACACTTTTGGAGACTACCCTACTTTTATGGCATTAGCACAGGCTTTTGAAGATACAGGAGTTCGTGCCTACAAAGGACAGGCAGGCAACCTGATGTCTAATGGTGATTTACTTACCGCAGGATTACAAATTCACTCGGTTGAGGCACGCCATGCTTCACAGATAAGAAGACTGAGAGGTCAAAAAGGATGGATTGTAGGTAATGACCGCGGCGGATTACCGGAAGCAGCACAGGCTGTTTATGACGGAGAGGAAAATGCAATGCAGGCCGGTTTCAATACCGCATCGGTAATGGCTACAAACGGACCTGATATCCCAGCAGCAGCAGGCCCGGAATCGTTTGACGAAATTCTTACCGGACAGCAGGCAAGCGATATCGCTTCGCTATTCTTTGCACAGTAACATAAACATAATTTTAGTATATAGAGTTGGTTTATAAAAGCCATAAGAAATAATCTTATGGCTTTTTTATATGTTCCCACGGTCTGCCTGTAGCACCAAAACTATTAAGAGTACTCATAGCCACATGCATGGAGATAGGTTGGTATTCACAACTTGATTTTTCTACGAAGCGTATCTCACCTCCCCCCATGTTTGGAGCATCGGGTATAAATACACTCATAAACTTATCATCACCTTCATCGGTAATAAAAGCAAGCAAATAAAAATCGCCATCCTTTAGTAATATGGCTTTCCACGCCCCTTCTAACCCGGCGCGGTTTTCATCTATAAGTTTGTATTTAAGCACCTGCAAACTAGGCACTATCAAAAAAAGCTGCTGTTCCATTTTTTTACCCCATTGCCTCACAAGTCCTATTTGGATTAGCATTCCGGCTACATAACATAAAAAGATAATGAGCAACACACATATAACAGTTAAAGTGGCAGCACCAAAAACGGAATGGATATTTAATACATCGGAAATTTTTTGACCTAACGGAATTAAAATCTGTATGGCATGATTAATAATTATAAGGATAAGCACTAAAGGGATTACCAAAAAAAGCCCTCCTAATATTACTGCCCTGGTTGGTTTTTTAATGATTGACATAGGCAAAAGGTTAAGTTAGTGACTGAAAATAAGGTAAATACACTAACTAAGTTACGGACTTTTTTTAATTAAAAAATAAAGCAAACCACTGATAGCAAAATAATTAAAACCCAAAAAATCACTTTTAACCAATACCAACCCCCAATATCAGGAAATTACCATATCTGGATATCGTTGAGTATTTTTTGAATTTTATCCGGAACAGGAGGTATATAATCCCCAATAAGGTTATTGGGATATGAAAACTGAACACTTGTAAGCTTATCACCGTCCCTGTGTATATAATCATTAGAAACAAAGTTTCCGTATTTAATATTCATTAAAAAGATAAACCTTTTAAATTTTTGATCTTTAAAACCTAACTCTCCTTCAAATAAAAGCTGATTCCCGGGATTTGATTCTACCATCTGCTTTTTCAGAGCTTCATAATATTGTTCATCAGAAACCTGGCTTTTAGAAACATCAGGTACTATTTTCACAATTAAAGAAGCGTTATCAGTCTTATCAACTATCCCAACCATGATTTTATCGCGATTATCCGAAAAATAATCAATAATTTCCCATGGGGAATCATATTCTAACCGAAACTTACAATGATTGGATTTCCATACCATTTTACAAGGATTTTATATAACAAAAATACTAACCTATTAATCGTAAATAACTTAACAATAGCATGTTAAATTTATAAACTATATTAAAATCGTGAAGAAATAATTCAACAAAAAAAGCCTCTGATTTCTCAGAGGCTTTGTGCGGGTGATAGGACTCGAACCTACACACCGTGAGGCACCAGATCCTAAGTCTGGCGTGTCTACCAATTTCACCACACCCGCAGGCTGATAATAAAACTAATAGTGTGTTTCATTATTACGGCTGCAAATATAAGCATAGTTTTTAAACTTCAAAGTAATTTTTGACCTCTTATTTAAATAAATTTTCACTTTATTTAACTCCAAAATGGAACTCACACAAAATAAGTATGCTTAAAACAAATAAAATAATCGGATAAAAAGGATGGAAATAAAAAAAGCTCCTGAAAATCAGAAGCTTTTTGTGCGGGTGATAGGACTCGAACCTACACACCGTGAGGCACCAGATCCTAAGTCTGGCGTGTCTACCAATTTCACCACACCCGCAGGCCGATAATAAAACCAATAGTTTGTTTCATTAAGAGGGTGCAAATATACAACTACTTTCAAACAAACAAAGAAAAAACGAAAATTTTTTTCATTTTATTTTTTTGTATTTTTGGGCGTCAATTCTATATCATTAATTATAAGATGGATAACATAAAAAGCTATGTCGGACAGCATAAAGACCGATTTATCAACGAACTTGTTGAGCTATTAAAAATACCTTCGGTTAGTGCCGATAGCGCCTATTCTCAGGACGTGATAAACACTGCTGAAGCAGTTAAGGAAAGTCTGGAAAAAGCAGGTTGCGAAAAAGTAGAGCTTTGCGAGACTCCGGGATACCCTATTGTATATGGTGAAAAAATTATAGACCCAAACCTTCCTACAGTATTAGTATACGGACATTATGATGTTCAGCCACCAGATCCTGTAGAGCTTTGGACTTCTCCTCCTTTTGAGCCGGTTATCAAAGAAACAGAGCTACACCCTGAAGGCGCAATATTTGCACGTGGAGCATGTGATGATAAGGGACAAATGTACATGCACGTAAAAGCATTAGAGTACATGACCCAAAACGGAAACCTGCCATGTAACGTTAAGTTCATGATAGAAGGTGAAGAAGAAGTAGGATCACCAAGCCTTAGCTGGTTTGTAGAACGCAACCAGGAAAAACTTAAAAATGATGTGATATTAATTTCGGACACCGGAATGATATCTAACACACAACCATCTATCACAACAGGACTAAGAGGACTTAGTTATGTAGAAGTAGAAGTTACAGGACCTAACCGCGACCTGCATTCAGGCTTATACGGTGGTGCTGTAGCAAACCCTATCAATATACTGGCAAAAATGATTGCCCAGCTTCACGACGAAAACAATCACATCACTATCCCGGGCTTTTATGATAAAGTTGAAGAACTTTCCCGCGAAGAAAGAGATGAAATGGCTAAAGCACCTTTCTCTCTTGAAGCTTACAAAAGAGCTCTTGATATTGATGATGTATATGGTGAGGCTACTTACACAACAAACGAAAGAAACTCCATTCGCCCTACACTTGATGTAAACGGTATTTGGGGCGGCTATACAGGTGAAGGTGCTAAAACGGTTATTGCAAGCAAAGCGTATGCAAAAATCTCTATGCGTTTAGTACCGGACCAAGACTGGAAAGAAATCACAGACCTTTTCACAAAACACTTTGAAAGCATTGCTCCAAAAGGTGTAAAAGTAAAAGTAACACCTCATCACGGCGGTCAGGCTTATGTTACACCTATAGACAGTATAGGTTATCAGGCAGCGGCAGCGGCTTATGAGGAAAGTTTTGCAGTTAAACCAATCCCTGTTCGTTCAGGCGGTAGTATCCCTATTGTTGCGCTTTTTGAAAAAGAGCTAAAAAGTAAAACCATAATGATGGGCTTTGGTCTTGACAGTGATGCTATTCACTCACCTAACGAACATTTTGGTATATTTAATTACCTAAAAGGAATTGAAACTATACCATTGTTTTACAAGCATTTTACAGAAATGAGCAAGTAATAACTCATACTATAAATAAAAAAAATCCACCTAATGGTGGATTTTTTTTATTCTGTTACAACCCTTTTTATTTTATTAGCATCTTTAAAAGAAAGAATCAAGGCCACACCGAATGAAGTATACTTTTTTTGTGGCATTGCACGTTATTATATCGGAAAAACAATCACTGTACAGAAGCACCATTGTTTAGGTAGTACCTAACAAGTTAATTAATTTTGTAAATTTAGGACAGGAATACACAAGAAAAAAAGCTTTCTAAATCCGCAAAAAAGAGAATAACCATCCGAAATAACCGGCAATAGCTACAACCATAAATGACCGAACAGCAACTTATACAAGGCTGCAAAAAACAAGACAGGCTTGCCCAAAACCGTGTCTACTATACCTATGCCACTAAAGTAATGGGTATATGCAAGCGTTATATGAAAGACCACGAACGCGCCGAGGAAATGGTAATGAACACCTTTCTCACTGTCTTTCAGAAAATTGAACAATATAAAAACCAGGGTAGTTTTGAGGGCTGGATTTTACGTATAGCCGTTAACTGCTGCCTAATGGAATTGAGGAAGAAGACGAATTTTAAAAATGAAATAAGCACTGATGATATAGCTATTGCAGTAACCGACAATGACAGTAACCTTTTGGATAACGACATCGAAAAAATGCTTAACTGCCTTCCGGAAGGAGCACGAATAGTGTTTAACCTATATGCAATTGAAGGTTACAAACATGCTGAAATAGCCGAAAAAATGGGAATTAGCGAAGGCACCTCTAAGTCACAGCTTAGTTATGCCAAAGAGAAATTAAAGAAAACCTTTTTTAGTTCACAAATCCTAAAACAATAAACAATGAAAGATAACGAATTGTTTAAGTATTTTAAAGACCGGACTGACATGTTTGATGAGCAGCCGGGGGATCAGTTGTGGGCTAAAATTGAAGAACAGCTTAGCAATACCCCGCATGCCAATACAGCAACAAAAGCAGCTTTAAAAAAAGGTTTTGTACTGAAGTCTTTATTAATAGGCGGAGTTTTATCGGCAGGAATAGCATACACCATCATCAGTCTTAATAAAACTGAAGACATAAAAGTTACTGAAACAAATACTCCTGCTCCTGTTGTAAAGCAAACAGACAACATTCAAAACACCAAAGAAGACTATATAGTACCTGAACCTGTTATTGAACCTAAGTTTATTGAAGAACCAAAACCTAAGCAGGCATCAGCCCCTAAAACAGAGGAGAAGAAAACAGATCCGGTTGTTGTTAAACAGGAAAAACAAACTAATATAGCACAGCAACCTAAAGCAGAGAAAACTAAAAGTAAAAAAGAACAACCAACCAACCAACCAATATTGACAACCGCACCTGTGAAAACAGCGACGGAAAAAACTGAGACAACTCCTGTAGAAGAAACAAAACCAGTTCAAATACAGGAGAAACCTCAGGAAGAAACCATCTTTAATGAAAGTGAGCTTAGCAAACGTCCTGAGTTCCCCGGAGGTATCCAGGCATTTTACAACCTAATAAACCGTAATTTTATTATTCATGAAAAAATCCCTCCCGGAAAATACAAGGTAATGATTGCTTTTGTTATTAATGAGGACGGAACATTATCTGACGTAAAAACAACAGAAGACCCAGGGTATGGTATAAGCACTGAAGTCTTAAAAATATTTAATTCCATTGATGAAAAATGGACACCGGGAGAAATAGACGGCAAAGCAGTAAAAACAAATTATTCTTTACCATTTAGCATCTCCATTAAATAACCAATAAACAACCTACACACCTTCCATTTCTTATACCTTTTTTAATTTATTTAGAAGAAAAATCCGTTACTAGTAACGGATTTTTTTTATTCCCTTCCCAACCTTTTTAATTATTTAGTTCTCTATATAAATAACCATACCTTTTTATCTTAATTACTAACTAAACTCACTAATCCACCTCTAACCGGGTGGATTTTTTATTGAAAAAAGTTGCACGTATCATTTTTTATTCTACATTTGTAGAAACAATTCTAAAATTGTAGAACATGCAGCTTACAAAAACAGAAGAACAGGTAATGGAACTTTTATGGAAACAGGAAAAAGCTTTCATGAAAGATTTGATGGATGAGTTCCCCGATCCAAAACCTGCACCCACTACCCTTGCCACGCTTTTAAAACGAATGACCGATAAAGGCTTTGTTGGATATAAAGAGTATGGCAAATCGAGAGAATACTACCCTATGGTTAAAAAAACCGACTATTTCTCAAAGCAGGTTAACGGTATAATCAAAAACTTCTTTAACAACTCGGCTTCTCAGTTTGCATCTTTTTTCACAAAGGAAACAAACATGAGTACTAAAGAACTGGAAGAACTAAAAGCTATTATAGACAAAGAAATAGCAAAGAAGAAATAACACTATTATAATTGCAATAAACAATGGCATTAAAAAATGCACTATCAGCAACCAATTTTACATGGCTCTTACCCTACTAAAATTAACAACAGACACTCCTAAAAATTAAGTTATGACTGAATTTCTTATAAAATCGGCAATAAGTATGGCTGTACTCCTTATGGTTTACAAGCTGTTTTTAGAAAAAGAAAAAATGCATCTGTTTAACCGAATATATCTGTTAACAAGCCTTGTATTTTCTATTTGCGTGCCATTTATAAGTATTCCTTCAATTGCTAATTACAGTAAAAACATTAATGAATTACCACAAATAGCATTAGATGAGATTATCATAACCCGAGAAAGTGCAGGTTTTGACATACAGTTTTGGCTTATCTTAATTTACACATCCATTACTTTATTACTTGTCATAAGATTCATAAAAAACATATTATCCTTTGTTTTCAAAATAAAGAGTAATAAAAAAATAAAATATAAAACAGCAACATTAGTATTATTACCATACAACACCTTACCACACACCTTCCTTGAGTACATCTTTATAAGTAAGGATGACCATAATAAAAATGCTATTGAAAAAGATCTCTATACACACGAGTTAGCACATGTGAATCAAAAGCATACTCTGGACATCCTACTTGTAGAGCTGTTTAAAACCTTGTTTTGGTTTAATCCTGTTTTATATTTCTACAAAAAAAGTATACAGCTTAATCACGAGTTTTTAGCCGATGATGCTGTAATAAACACCAATAAAAACACTTCAGGCTACCAAAGCCTGTTACTAAAAATGGCATCCGGAAGCCATACCGTTGCACTGGCCAGCAACATTAATTTTTCTATAACTAAAAAACGATTTGTTATGATGACTAAAACCACACCCCGATTTTTAGCAATAAGTAAACAACTGCTTGTTGTTCCGGTAATGGCAGGACTATTTTTAATATCCTGCGCAGATAATGAAACAAAACCAGAACCTGAAACAAACTCTGTACAGGAAACACCAAAAGCACCTGAAGAAGTTAATGCAAAGCCAGCAGTAAGCACACCAGATTCAGAACCTGATGAAGTAATTAATCTAGCCGGGCTTACAAAACAACCTGAATATCCGGGAGGCATGCCTGAGTTCTATAATTATATAAATAAGAACTTTACAATCCCAGATGTAAAAGAAAATAAAGTGCTGAAAATTTACATCTCTTTTGTAATTGAAAAAGACGGATCAATGAGTAGTATTAAAGTATTACGTGATCCTGGCTATGGTGCCGGAAATGAAGCGGTAAGAGTACTTAAATCAGTACCTGAAAAATGGATACCGGGAGAAATGGATGGTAAAACGGTAAGAAGCAGCTATACCCTACCTATTACATTAAACATAGGCGACTAAAATAAAAAGGCTAAACCATGAGTGAATTTCTTATAAAATCGGTAATAAGTATGACAGTACTTTTCCTGTTGTACAAACTTTTTCTTGAAAAAGAAAAGATACATCATTTCAATAGGTTTTACTTATTGTTTGGTCTTTCGTTCTCATTGTGTCTGCCATTTATAACTATACCGGTGTATGTTAACATACCTGTTGCTCCAATTCAGGATTCGGTAACAATTATCCATTCTGTTACTGAGCAACAACCCATAATAAATAGCGCTACGCCCACTGTTATAGCACAACCAGAGGTAAACTATACACCCTATATTATCTGGGGACTATACAGCTTAATAACATTATTACTGATTATAAGGTTTACTATAAACATTACCCGGTTTTACAGGCTTAAAAAAAGGAACCAAAACGTTCCATACAAAGGCGCAACTCTTGTACTTATTGACAATAACATACTTCCTCATACTTTTTTAAATACCGTTTACATCAACAAAGAGGAGTATGAAAAACAGGCTATAGAGCCCGAACTTTACAGTCATGAACTCACTCATGTAAAGCAGCGACACACACTAGACATACTGTTTATCGAATTGCTAAAAACAATATTATGGTTTAACCCGTTACTTTACTTTTATAAAAAAGCCATACAGCTTAACCACGAGTTCCTGGCCGATGAGAATGTAATTTATAATAACGACGATATTATCTCTTACCAGCAGCTATTGCTAAACAGGAGTCAAAACAGGACTCCGATAGCAGCACTGGCAAGTAACCTTAACTTTCCCATAACTAAAAAACGATTTGTTATGATGACCAAAACCACACCTAAAATTAAAACACTGGCACTTAAACTGGCTTCGGTATTAACCGTTGCAGGAATAGTATATTTTTTAAGCACAGAAAATGTAGCTTATGCCGGTACACAAGAAAACGAAACACTTACAGCAACCGATTCTGTTAGTCCTGACAGCAGAAGGGATGAATATTTTAAAGGAGTAAGAATAATAATTCAGGATAGTGTTAGAAATGTATTTATAAATTCGCCTTATGAGAAACTTACTTTAAAACAGAAACAACTATACCTCGCTACAGTTCCAAAGAAAAAAGATAACCCAGATGGCGTTAGCGAAGAAGATTACAAATTCTCATTAGAACAGAAAGACAGTTATTTTTACATTGATAACGTTAAAATAAGCAGGGAAGAATTCCTGAAACATAAACGGGAAGAATTTGCATCAACCGGATTCAAAATGTTTGGTGAAACAAAAGCAGGTGAAGAAATGTCAATGACATTTATGTTATACTACTACACATATCCCTATTACAACAAACATATTAAACACTTAAATGATCATTATCCTGAAGAAACCTGCCAAATAACCATAAGTAAAAAACCTGTTCCCGATAGTTTTAAGACTATAAAATCAGGGAGTGAAATAGGCAAAAGTGACAAAGAGGTTATAGATATTAGGCAGGAAACAATGATAAGCGCTGCCACCTACAATTTTGAAGAAGACAATGCAAAAACAGCACACAACAGGGATGCAGCATTCCCCGGAGGGAACGAGGCATTTGACGCCTATATCACCAAAAATATTGATTTGGATAGTATTATAAAAGATAACGAAGCATTTATAGGCTATACAATTAATACCGACGGTTCGGTTACTCATGTAAAACTATATGGCGATAATGATGAAAAACTTAATGACCAGATAAAAAAGGTTTTTGAAGCTTCTCCAAAATGGATTCCTCAACAAAAAGACGGAAAACCTATTACAACCAATAAAGTGTTTACATACCGTAAAACCAAATAACCACACCATCTTACTATATTACCAAAATCCGCCCTATAAAGGCGGATTTTTTATTTATAACCTAAAACATATCAACACATTATAACATTTACAGTAAAAACGCGTTACCTTTGTTACATCATCAATCAAAAATCAAATCATCATGTTAAAACGTTTTTTCATTATCTGCTCTGGGGCAGATAAAAAACTAATCTATTCCTGCTCTGACGGCGAACAGAATAAATATACCGGCATAGGAGCCACCGTTTTCTTTACTGCCGTTATGGCATTTATTGCCGCAAGCTATGCCCTGTATACAGTATTCGATAATATTTACACCTCGGTATTCTTTGGCTTGGTATGGGGACTGCTTATTTTTAATCTAGACAGGTTTATAGTTTCTACAATCAGGAAAAGAGAACGCTTCGGTCAGGAATTACTACAGGCAACACCGCGTATTATTTTAGCACTTATCATAGCTGTTGTGATCTCAAAACCTCTTGAAATAAAAATATTCCAAAAGGAAATAGATACCATACTTCTTAAAGAGAAGAACGAACTGGCTATGGTCAATAAAAAACAGGTCGCCGATTACTACCAGTCTGATATCGACAGGAACAAAGCATCTATTGATAGTCTTAAGTCGGAAATTATACAAAAGGAGAAGGAAGTAAACGAACTTTATTCCACCTACATTACTGAGGCCGAAGGTACCAGCGGCACCATGAAACTGGGCAAAGGACCTGTTTATAAAGAAAAAAGGGATAAGCACGACACTGCCCTGGCACAACTGGACACACTGCGAAAAAGGAATGAGGCCAAAATAGCCGCAAAAGAAGCTGAGGCTGTTACCCTTAGAAGCAATTTGGATAAAAAGATTACTGAAACCCAACCCATAATTGATAAGTTTGACGGACTCATGGCACGCATCAACGCACTTAATAAACTGCCTTTACTTCCGTCACTGTTTATAATGTTACTGTTTTTAGCCATAGAAACAGCCCCTATAATCGCGAAATTACTATCACCTAAGGGTGAATATGATTTTAAGCTGGAAGACAACGAAATGGCTTTAAAAACCAATTTAGCTCAAAACAATCATCAGCGCGAACTGATGCGTACTACCGATGCCGGTATTTATGATGATGTATATGCCGAAATAAGGCAAGACAAGGAACTGTATGACTACAAGAAGAAAAAGGCTATAGAATTGCTCCAAATGCAGGCCGACAGTTTTAGTGAAAAACAAAAAAACGTTATGTAACAAAAAAGGGCTAAAAGTATCATTCTGAACGTAACGCAGTGAAGTGAAGAATCTCAATCACTTTGATTTTAGATTTTTCCTGTCGTCAAAATGACATACGTAACAGATACTACTTTTAGCTCTTTATATTCTATACTTATTAATCTATCCTGATAGACATCCAGGTAGCTTCCATTACAAGGGTATCTCCCACATAAGCCTTACCTGTTTGTTTTATAATCTTTTCACTCATCCTTATATTGGTGATTTCATGCCTTACCTCATGGTTGTATTTCACTTCTGCAAAAAATGCCGATTGCTCTATATGGGCCAGGGCAAAAATACCTTTATTAACCCCCAGTAACCGCACACCAGCACCTCCACATTGCGCCATAGACTCCAAAAGTATAGTATTAGGCACTACACCAGCACCGGGGAAAGTCCATTTTAAAAGTAAATTTTCAGAATCAAAAACTACCGTACCTATAATCTGATTATCTTTTGCCGAAACAATCTCGTCTACAAATAAAAAGGGGTAACGATGAGGGATAAGCTGTTCAATATTAGTAGTGGTTTCCATAATTTAAGTAAGGTCAAACAAAGTATAACATCTTATAGCACTTACTTATTGCCTTAACTACCACTTATTTCTGCCTGTAGTTTTTTAGTAAGGCTTTTGAATACCAATTCGTATGAATGATCTATAAGCTCCAGTAAAAGTTTTTGCGGAACATCACTATGTACCGTAACCGTATTCCAGTGTACCTTGCTCATGTGGTAACCGGGTTTTATACCGTCATATTCGGCACGAAATTCCTGCGCTCTATCGGGATCACATTTTAAATTTATTGAAGGCGTATTGGCTTCCCATCCTTTTAGTGAAGAAAGCGCAAACATTTTTCCGCCCACTTTAAACACAAGTGTTTCCTCATCAAACGGAAAGTGTTCGGTAACGCCTTTCTTGGAAAGGCAATAATCGTAGTAAGACTGGATATTCATAATTTGTAGTTACTTAGTTTTTCCCTATCTCCCCCAAATGGGTGAATTTAAATCCGTTTTCATATTTGAGTCCGTATCCAAACATCCTGTCCATACTGGAGTGTGCAAACCATATTACACCAATTAGCTTTAATAACTGACTGGAGTAATAAGCTCCGGCTAAATACAGTAGTATTGCCACTCCCCTGTGATGGAAAAAATTATAAGTCCATGCTCCGGCCTTGTTGCCAAACACATAACCTATCATTGAAAAATCAGGCACCAGGAGTAACATCAAAAACCACCACCATGCATAATCCAGTTGGCTAAAAAAATAAATCCCCAACAAAAACAGGGCGGCTTCCTCCAGTTTTATAAGTGTTTTCATTACAGTTTGTACAATACAGGTTTACTTGGACTGGCATCGTTCTCAAAAGATGCTATTTGTAAATTTAGTAAATAACTCCCATCGGCCACCGTATCGTTTACATAAATCATTTCGGTAATGGTAGCATCATGCCTGGCATCGGTATTCAGGCTGTTTACGTCCTTAACATTCCAAAAAGCCTTATGGGCAACCAGCTTCCCTTCGTCCTTCTCTTTATCTACACTAGGCAAATCGATTAAAAGATGCTTTATACCACACTCACGTATATAAGCCGCGGCTGCCTCTTCCAGATAAGGCGGATTGGTATTGCTGTAGTTTTTTGATTTTTTAATCGCTTCATTAGGCAGGGTACGGATAACAATTGCTTCCGGCGATTTTCCTGCCAGTGCTTTTTCAACTTGACTGCGGGTAATAACAAGATCTTCTCCCTGTACCTCTGGAGTAATCGAAACTACTTCGGCTAAAAAGAAGAATTGTTTTAACGCCTGGTTTATACTGTAAAATTCTTTAGTTATATGCCCCAGGCATTCGGTATGCGTACCGTGACCGTGCGGGTTAAAGAATATATTATTAAAGTTTGTAGACGAACCCTCGCTCACCTTACCTACCCAGTCACCCATTTTTACGGGTTCGATAACCGGTTTATCTATATACCATGCAATAGGGTTAGCATCGGTATTAGTTAAAGGGATGGAAATATCTATAGGGTTTGAAAAATCAATAGTAAAAATAGTATTGTTATGCTGTATGGTAGCTTTCATGTTTTGTTTGTTTATGCTATTCCAAATTTATAAAAAACAGGTCACTGGCTAAACCATCGGCAAGAAACTTTCCTTTTGGAGTCGTTTTTAAAATATTATCCTGAAGCGAAAGCAAATCTTTGCTAATAAAATTAGCAGCCTCATTTAGAAGATGTTTTTTGTACAATAAGCCAAATTCTTGCTCTACCCTTGTTATAGATACGCCCCAAATGGTACGCAAGCCTGTCATTACATATTCGTTATACCTGTCGGTCACGGTTAGCTTTTCTTTTTCGGCAGGTAATTCATTATTTTCAATTGCTTTTAGGTACAAAGCATTGTTTGCTATATTCCAGCTTCGGGAAACCCCATCATAACTGTGGGCAGAAGGCCCTATGCCTAAATATTTTTTACCAAGCCAGTAGGCCGTATTATTTCGGGAAAAATAGCCTTCCTTTCCAAAATTAGAAAGTTCATAATGTACAAAGCCATTTTCCTGAAGTTTTTCGGTAAGCGACATAAAATGCTCATGGGCAACCTCATCACTTGGCTGGGCTATGATACCCTTTTGTACAAAATTATGCAGTGCTGTTTTGGGCTCAACCGTAAGAGCATAACTTGATATGTGTGGCACACCGAAAGACAGTGCCTTATCTACATTTTGCAGCCAACGCTCATTTGTCATTCCCGGAACACCATAAATAAGATCGATAGAAATGTTCTCAAAATACTTAACCGCTTCAGTAAGGCATTCATTAGCCTGTTGTGCATTATGCGCACGGTTCATCATTTTAAGGTCGTCTTCAAAAAACGACTGTATCCCAATGCTTAATCTGTTTATTCGGGAATTTGCTAATTCGGTTATGCGGCTAATTGAGAGGTCGTCCGGATTGGCCTCAAGGGTAATTTCAGGATTATTTGATACCGTATAGTTTTTAAGAACCGTATTGATAAGAAACTCTATTTCCTGATTGGTTAATACCGATGGTGTACCGCCCCCAAAATAAATAGTTTCGACGTTTTGACCTGTAAATTCATTTTTCCTTATGCTAATTTCCTTAGCAAGTGCCGTTACCATTTCCTGCTTTTTCTTCATGGAAGTGGAAAAGTGGAAATCACAGTAGTGACATGCCTGCCTGCAAAAAGGAATATGAATATAAATACCTGCCATCGCTGCTATTTTATCCTGTTGGTATTTTGCTTAACAAAAGCATCCCATCCCGAATAACTTTTACCAACAACGGTTTTACCTGAGTTAAAAAAATGACATACCGCAGCTGCAAGTCCGTCGGTACTGTCAAGGTTTTTAGGTATTTCCTTAAGTCCCAGTAACTGTTGCAGCATTTTTGCCACCTGTTCCTTACTGGCATTACCGTTACCCGTTATCGCCATTTTAATTTTTTTAGGCTCATACTCGGTTATGGGTATCTGTCTGGAAAGTCCGGCAGCCATAGCTACACCCTGTGCCCTGCCCAGTTTGAGCATAGACTGTACATTTTTACCAAAAAAGGGAGCCTCGATAGCAATCTCATCTGGATGATGAGTATCAATCAGCTCGATAGTTCTTTCAAATATATGGCGAAGCTTTACATAATGGTCATCATATTTACTCAACTGAAGTTCGTTTAGCTGAATAAATTCCATTTTCTTATTCACCACCTTAATAAGACCAAATCCCATTATGGTAGTACCGGGGTCAATACCTAATATGATACGCTCGTTTGCCAATTTAATTTGTTTATTTTGCAGTTATGATTACACTGTCCCGCAAAGCTAAGCATTTCCTAACTGTGGTTGTTAAACTTTTAATAGTTAGCGGCGCATTTTATTTTATATACAGCAGGCTTGCAGGAGACAACAGCCCCGACTGGATAAAGTTGAAAAACCTTTTTAACGGAAGCACTTCTTTCGTTATAGCTGCTGTTATTATAGCGCTAACATTCCTAAACCGTTTTTTGGAAATTATAAAATGGCAAAACTTGGTTTCCACTGTCAGGGAGATAAAGTTAAGGGAGTCAGTCGCACAGGTACTGGCTGCTATGACCGCAGCCCTGTTTACCCCAAACGGAATAGGTGAATATGCCGCCAAAGCATTGTACTTCGAAAAAACACAGGCAAAAAATATTGTTTTCCTTAACCTTGTTTGCAACGGCATCCAACTGATAATAGCTGTATTTGCCGGGCTAATAGGGCTCGCCGTGTTTAATGCCTATTACAGCATTTTACCCGCAGGCTATTTGCTAATTTTATTAGCAATAGTTTTTATTGTAATCGTATTACTGTTTACAGCTCGTAACTTTACCATAAAAGGATATTCGGTTCAAAAAATAGTAAACAAGGTAAATGCCCTTCCAAAACAAATACACCGCAAAAACTTATTGCTTGCCTTCGCTAGATATTTTTGCCTTATACATCAGCATTATTTTTTATTCCTTTTGTTTGGTATACACGGACCCTACCCGGAAATGATTGCTGCTATTACAGCCGTATATTTTTTAGGATCGTCACTACCCACATTCCAGCTTTTTGATTTTGCCGTTCGCGGTAGTGTTGCCGTATTGTTTTTCGGTAAAATGGGAATTAATGAGTGGGTTGTGGTATTTGCCGCCACATTACAATGGCTGCTTAACATAGTGATTCCTGTAAGTATAGGAAGTTATTTTGTATTCAGGTTCAAAACCAATACTACTCCACGTTAATAATAACCGGTAAAATAAACTGACTCTTTACAGGAATCCCTTCTTTTGAGGCCGGCTCTACAGCAGGGAAATCGCTAAGCCTGCTACGCAAAAGGCTGTCAATTTTAGTTCGGTCATAGCCCACACTATCTTTAGGAAACTCGGTTTCAAAAGCCAGGGTAGCATCGGGAAATATGGTTACTTTAAGCTGTATGGTATCAATTTCAGGATAAAGAAGCAAAAGGGTATCGGCATCCAGTCTTTCCTGTACCAAACGGGTCATGGAAGAGAAAAAACATTCTTTTTTCTGCTCCTTGTCCATCACACTGTCACACTCACCAATAGACGGATAGGAACTAACCTCATCCATATTGATTTCGGCACGGCGTTTTTGCAGCAATTCTTCCTCACTGGGCACCTTTTTATCAAAATACTGGCAGGAACCCAATAGTAAAAGTGATAATGCAACAACTGCTTTCTTCATTGTAGGGATAAACGTTTTGGCGTATCAGCCAAAAATAAGGAAATTTTCAGGAAAGAAACAGTACTACGCAGTAATATAACAATCAATGACGTTTATATTTTTTGGAATAGCTATTAAATCATCCTTGCGAGGCACCAAGTTTCCGCCTACTTTTTCAACAACATTCCCTTCACTGTCAAGCACTAAACATGTTGGGTAACCACGAACATTGTAACGCTTGGCAAGCTCAACACCTTCTCCTTTCTCTGCATCATATTTTAGATTAACAAAGGTTTCATTCATTGCATCACCAACCTGGTCATCTGTAAAAACATGCTGAACCATATGCAGGCATGGCGTACACCACCCGGTATAAAAATCAACAAATATGTATTTATTTTCTTTTTTAGATTTGGCAAGGGCGTCTTTAAAACTATTTTTTTCAAAGTGTACAGCCGTTTCAATATTAAACTTTTTCCTTTTAAAATTAGTTTCAAGCATAAAATAACAGCCTTCTGTAACAGCATATAAACCCACTGAAGAAAAAACTACAACTAAACCAACTTTTAACCATTTTATTTTAAGTAAAGCCAGTGAAAGTAAACCTGCTAAAACAAATCCTAAGGCAATAATACCATAGGGCTGCTTAACCGATATATAAAGATAAACAGAAAGCGCAAGAAGAATTAGCAGAAAGCCGTAAACGATTTTTTTAAACATGATAAGGTGTTTTTGCAGTAAATTTTAATTGTGCTAATATAATAAAAACCGCTTTTTATCGTTATATTGGAACATATAACTTCAACAGGCCGGGCTTCCGAAAAAATTACAGTATCCTGATAATATAGTCGCCCTTTCGCACTTGCATAATTTTACGATTTGAATAGTGAATAAAAGTTGCAGCTATTCATAGTATGACCCGATTAAAATTTAAAGCCCAAACAAAATCTGCATTTTTCCCTACCGTTAGATTAAAAGTAGACAACTATTTTAAAGAGCATGATATCTCTCCAAATGCGAATAGCAATATGTGGTTCAAAGTCATTTTTTTTCTTGGAATCTTTTTACTCCTCTATAATTTAATAATAACCAGTTCTTTTAACAGCTGGATATTACTTTTATTAACTGTATTACTTGGCATGTTTAGTGCATTTATAGGCTTTAATATTTGCCACGATGCCATACATGACTCCTTATCTTCTAATAAAAAAGTAAATAAAGGCTTCAGTTTTTTGTTCAACTTAGTAGGTGCTAACCCTTACCTATGGAGCATTATGCATAATACGGTTCATCATACGTTTACAAATATACCCGGTCATGATGAAGACCTTGTTGTCGCCCCGGGACTAATACGTATCTCGCAGGAAGAACCCGTAAATAAAATACAGCGCTACCAACATTTATATGCTTTTCCGTTATACAGCCTGGCATCCCTGTCGTGGGTATTTAGAAAAGACTATAAAAAATTCTTTCAGTCAAAAATTGGTGAAATAAGAATTAAACATCCCAAAATAGAGTATTTCAACTTATTCTTTTTCAAAGGACTATACTATTTTCTGTTTATTGTACTCCCTCTTTTACTGCTAAATCTTACCTGGTGGCAGTTTTTAATTGGGTTTATGGCACTGCACATTACAAAAGGATTAACAATGGGGCTTGTTTTTCAGTTAGCGCATGTTGTGGAGGGAACCGACTTTCCAAAACCTAATGAAGAAGGAAATATTGAAGACAATTGGGCAGAGCATCAGCTAAGAACAACCGCTAACTTTGCTTCGGGAAACAGTATTGCCGCATTCTTTTTGGGCGGATTGAACCAACAGATAGAGCATCATTTATTCCCAAGGGTTTGCCATGTCCATTATAAAAAGATAGGAGCTATTGTAAAGGAAACAGCACATGAGTTTAATTTGCCTTACATAGAAAACCCAACTTTTTTCGACGCTTTAAAATCTCATTACGAAATACTTAAAAAGCTTGGAAAACAAGAATATAGAAACAAAAATAAAACTACCTCTTTGTAATAGCAGCCCTTTATTGTTGTACCTTGTTATATCTAATAATAAGCTCTATGAAAAAATCTGAAAAAAAAGAACAAATAGAAAAAATGATTGCAGATTTTTTCAAGATGACAGAGCCTGCCGCCTTAACCGAAATGCGAAATAAAATATATAAGGAAATATTAAAGCTTCCGATGTCATTAAGCGACAAAAACACTCTTGAAAATGAGATGTACTTATGGAACTACAATTGCGACGCTTATATAAAAAACATTAAAAGCAATGCTTTTAAAACCGTTGTCACATCTGACTTTAAAGCTATGCTTAAAAAAATAAATATCTCTTTGCTGGGCAACTAAACTAAGAGCCTCACAAATCACACGCCGGGATTACCAATTGTTTTTAACAAAACCATTATGTCACTAAAAATTTTCATTAAATATATGGTAAGCCTGCGCTGTAAGATAATTGTAAAAGCCGAACTCGACAGGTTGGAAATTAAGTATGGTACTATAGAGCTTGGGGAAATTGAAATAAAAGAACCTATTAGCAAAGAACAAAGCAAAGCTTTAAAAGTATCTCTTATAAGTTGGCTTGGAACTTATGGACGACAAAAAAGCCATTTTAATAGAGAAAATTAAAAATATAATTATTGAACTCGTTTATAAAGACAGTGATTTTATTAAAACAAAAAAGTCAGAGTACATAAGCAGCAAGCTTAATTATGATTATACTTATCTGGCTAATATATTTTCAGAAGCAACCGGTACCACTATTGAGCATTACATTATAAACCATAAGATAGAGAGAGTAAAGGAACTGCTAATATATGATGAGCTTAGCCTTACACAAATTTCATATCTGTTAAACTACAGCAGTGTTGCTCACCTCTCGGCACAATTCAAAAAAATTACAGGGTTAACGCCTACTTTTTTCAAAACCATAAAAGAGAAAAAAAGAAAGGAATTACAATACCTGTGAATTATGTAAGCTAAATACATAATGATATAAGCAAATAAACAATTTGTAATCTAACTTTACTTATTATAAAAGCAATCACTATAATATAAACAAATATAAATTGAGATCATTAATTAAATAATGTAAAAGCTAAAGCTAACCTAACACTACTTAAGCATCATGAAATTCATGATGCTTTTTTTATAACCTTAAAAGCTACCTCATTATGAAAACAATAAACGAAATAACAAATGAGATTAACAACTATACATCAATCATAAAAAACACTTTCCCTGAGCTTTATGATAAACTGACTGAAACACCTCTTTTCCTTTCTTATGAGAAGAAAGACAATAGTATTGCCGACTATAAAAGCTATTTAAGCTTTTTAAAATCTCAACTAACAGAACTGGTAAAAATATACGAATTGCAAAAACATGAGAATGATATAAAACAAACTAAAAGTACTGTAACATTCAGGATTAAAAAAAAGCCACCTTTGTTATGAAGCAATTAAGCTTCATTAATTTTTACCATAATGGAAAATAAAAACGAAAATTCTCAAGCAGTAAAAACCAAATGGAAAGAAGAAAAGGCAAAACTTAAACTAAAGTTTCCAAGCCTTACTGATGCCGATTTGCATTTTGAGGAAGGGAAAAAAGATATTATGTTTAGAAGAGTAGAAACAAAACTAGGAAAAAGCAAAGACGAATTTTCTAAAATTCTATTAGAACTTTAAAAACTTAAGTATTGCCACTTGTTTTAGGATAGCTGATTTTTTTAGCTATTGTAATGTTAATGATCAGGAAAGACAACTACCTTTTCTCATTCATTAAAAAAAGCCTTTCAGTTTCTGAAAGGCTTTTTAATTAAAGGATTACATGAACTAAGGCCAGTTACAATCGTATCCTTTTTTTCTTACATATTTTAAAGCATCGGTATCATACGATTCGTAGTCAACCCCAAGGTTATACACCTTAAACTTACCACAGGTATCTTTATACTTCATTTTTTTTGCCCTCTTAGCCTTTGAGCCAACTACATAATCAAGAGCTTTCTCTTCGGTTTGCTCTCCTGCCCAAAGGGCCTGTACAGGGCCTACCGCAAACCAATAGCCTGAACTGTTTTGCCACGTCACAGCGTAAGCCGTACCCGACGGACCTTCATCAACCATGTTGACTTTCTCATTTGTTGTAAATGCAAAGCATAAAAAAGCTGCTGCCATTAGTGTTGCAGCCGCAAAAAACGGTCTTTTTGTTTTCATAATGTATAGATTTAGTTATTAATAAAATGTGTTTATATGTAAATACTATTTATTAAAAAACTAAAAAGCTTTGTAATAAGCTTTTACATTATAAAATTAACAATTAGGTTTTAACAAAACAATACCTATAAATGGGTATTTTTATATCATAAACCTAATACTTCTTCTATAGTAGCAACAAAATTAACCGTGCTTCCCTTATTACTTTCAAAAATAAAATCATTTAAGCTATTACTTTCATACTTATCAAAGTCACCCACAATAGCCAGCCTGATTTTATAATTGGAAAATTTTTGAAGTATCTCCCCTGCCATACGGGTCTTTAAATCAAAAAATACCGGTGTGATATTCCTCTCGTAAAGTATAGCCTTATCAACCCCCTGATAGCACAGATTCCCTACCAGGTCTGTTCCATCTTCAACTGTAGTGATGATAATGTTCTGAGAAATTATTTCTGCTATGGTAAGATTATCTGTTTGGTGTGTTTTAATTTCCATATAACCTATTTTTAAAACCAAATGTATTAAAATCAAAAAAGCCCTCCAATTTAATGGAAAGCCTTTCATTCGGTTTAACTACTAAACCAGCCCGCTAGGGCAAACAACACAACTAATCTTAAATGCTTTGAGGCGAAAAAAGCCTCGCTATTGCGAGGCTACTTCTCCTTTACTGGCGGTCTGGACGGGACTCGAATAATATTTAAAAAGCTCAATAAAATCACCATTTTATCAAGACCAAAAAATGACGGGGGTTGTAATAGGGGAATTTAATCAATTTTCTTAAGTAAATCGTAAGGATTTACTTCTACACCTTTATCAAAAATAAATGGTCCATAATTTTTACTAAGTACGGCAGTACAAACCACACCATCAACAAAAGAACCGTACAAAGCGGTACGATATCTACTTCCATAATTATTCTTAATATTTAATCCATTAACGATTGGAGTTGCAAAGTATTTAGAAACCCCCGTTAACGTCAGTTCCTTTGACAAAAGATGAAATCCATCGTGATAAGGACTTTTACTACTAGATAGAAGTATTAAGTTCTCAACGACTTCTTCAAAACCTTTTCTAGGCAGGTATAAACTACTATCCTCATGAAAATCACTTATAGGTAGTTTATTTAAATCCCTATAAACAATAAGCCCAAGTCCATTAAAGTCTTTTTCCTTACGTTTATCTAATTCTATGAGTAACCTTGCAAGTTTATCTAACATTAGTTTTATCTTCCTAAAATATTTTTATCCTTAAATATTACTTCAATTGAACCACTATTATTCTTCTGGTTAAAATATCTACCAGTAATTTTTTTATCGTAAAAGTAATATATTAAACGGGCAGTTCCATAGTGATTTCCAACTTCTAATAACGGCTCACTAACATTATCAAAATTATAACTTAGAATTACAGTATTATTTCCTTCTATATTTAAATCTTCAGATACACTTGTAGAAGTAGAAGAATATTTACCTGTTTCATATTCCGAAAAATAACTATAAATTTTAATTCCGGACGCATTCTGCTTTATTTCCATAGTACAAAGCATCTTTTTATTATTATAACTAGAGACCAAGACGCCTTCATACCTTCCATTTAAATTTGGAATGTCTACTATAAAACTAAAAGGTTTCTTACCGTTAATTTCCCATTTCCATAAATATTCATTAATTAAAACTAAAAACCCCATTATTAAAGCAGGCGTTGAAAAAATCCCTATAAATTGATATGCTTCATCAAGCAAAGGATATTGTTTTAATTTTAGTTCAATAAGTTTAGATATTATTCCCAAAGGAACTGATAAGAGTAAAATAGTAATAACTAAGTTTTGCGTTTTATAATACCTAAAATTCATCTCTTATTCTATTTTATCATAATTAATATTCCTTTCCCCAAATATTCCATTTTTATTTACAGCCGCAATATATAATCCTTTTCTCCCCAAAATTAAAGTAAAAATAACATCAGAATTTAATTTATCTTTCTTTAAACGTTCCTTAATAGAGTTTCTATCTACACCTGAGGGAGAAGGATAATCCTCTGGGTGTGTATGCCATTCTCCCAAATAAATTATTTTACCATCACTCCTCTTAAAATTTTTATCAATTATTTTCTGAGCATTCTTCCTAGAGCGTATAAAACTATATCTCGTCGCTTTATCTTCAACACAAGGTAAAGAAATTTCAATTATACAAAACTCCTCGCTAGTAATATAATACCCTAACAAAATACCCCCTGCCTCAGGCTTAATATTATCATCTTGAATAAATGGGTATATATTATCAAAAACACTCTCAGCTATTTTTAGTTTAATAGACCCTATTAAAATTTCCATCATAGTTTATTTATCACAATCTCAAATGTATTATGGCTCTTACCAAACTCACTAAGAATTAATCCTTTTTCTTCTAATAATTTCTTATCACCAACCCAAGTATAAATCATTGAAGGGCTTACCTCAGTATTAACATAATCCTTTAAAAAAGGATAAACCGCTGACAAAAATTGTATAAGATAAGTCGAGGAATAGGGAAAATATCCCGTTTGGCAACTTCCTTCAATCAAGTAAGTTTTATCATTATTAACTTGTTCTTTAGATAGGACATCAAAAGGGTATTCGTCTATTACCTTCAAAAGGTTATCAGCATCATTAGGATTTAGATAAATCATCTGACCACTAGCTAAAAAAGGTTCAACCCAAAAGAAAATCGTTGGTGTTTTTATCAGCCCTATCGAAATCTTGTTAAGAATATATTTTTCAATAATAGATTTTCCTACAGCTACAATATGAAGATTACAGGAATTAATTAGCTCCGGTTCTTTATCTATAATTGTTGCTATAGATTCTTCACGAGTTAATATATTATACAACGGATTTAACTTCTTTAGTTCAAACTCCACTCCGGTAGTTTTAGAGTAACTTACGGAACCAAAACCTAACAAGTGCCTTTTTATATTATCAACTGACAAGGCTTCTATATCTATTAAATTAAATTGTATAATAGGTAAATTCTTAAGAAAGAAAATTAAATTACTCCCTATACTTCCTAAGCCACTAACAGTAACACTTTTTTGATTTTCAACATAACCAGAAGTCCTTATTTCTAATCTACTTAAAGATAAATTATTAAAACTTATTCTTTGAACACTCCTCGCCCCAAAGTTAGGATCAGTTAAATAAGAAATTGTTTTATTATTCCTAAACCCACCTTTTTTTCTCGGTATTTTGGTTAATCCTTTATAAGTCCATCCATAGCATTCAAGAGTATCATTAATGTTATTAAAAAAGACTACAACAATATCTTCAAAATCATTATTATTACATATTGCCTTAAATGACTCGTATTTGTCATCTCCTTTTATAATATCAATTGACTCTTTATTAGAAATTTCAAAAGGAGGACGACCAAATACATTTTTTATAACTAAGACTGAAGCCTCTACAAAATAAATACCAATACTCTTACAGTAGTTTTTAATCTTCTCAGCATCTTTTTCATTAGTATATAAATAATATTCATAGCCAGACACATCTCCTTTAATAAACCGTAAGGCTTTAACATTTGACTCAGTTTCAGAGTCTATAGAGTGAAAGCCTAAATTATTAACTCTATCTTTTTCAGAATAAGTTATTTCCCAATAAGCTCTAAACTCTCTTTTGAATTCCAAAACAGTATCACCTTCATCTTCAGAAGCTCTAATAATTTTCTTTGATTTGGCAATAAGTAATTCAATAAAAACTTCCAAATTCTTAGGTTCCAAAGGACTTAACCCTTCATCAAAAAGACAAATACTATAATCTTTATTAACATGAGGAATATATTTAATTCCATCATAAATTTCTTTCTTTAAAAATATTTTTGGGAAATTCACAGGGAAATTCACAGGGAAATTCAAATAAAATACAAGCTCAAAATATTTATTTTTATAGGTAATTTCAGTATTTATTTCAATTACCTCTCCCTCTGAAAACTCATAATTTAGCTCTTTAACTTCATCACTAGACAAGCGCCTTGAATCATCAGTTTTATTAATCTTATCTACTAAATTAACATAGTCTATCATTAAGCGGACTTATTATCATATCTTAATACATCCTGATGGCTAAATGCTTTAGCTAAAGTCTCGTCATCTTCTACTACATTAGAACAAGGAAATCTTCTCTCTCCTAAATGTTTTTGCCATTTCGCACAGGCATCCTTTTTACTTTTAAGCTCTAGAGCTTTTTTCCCGGACTCTATAAAGCCATTTAATTCATCCAAGAAATTCTTTTTTCTAGTATCGGCTGAATACTTAGCTAATAAGTTTTCTCTTTTATCGACTGTAGGTCTCTTGCATACATAGCTAGCCAAAATAAATCTAGTATCATCAATATTTTGTTGAATTGCCTTCAAAGTTTCCAATAAAGCTTCATCATCTCTATCTTTAACAACATAATTATTAGCAGCTAAAATTGTAAACACCATACCACTAGGTAAATTCAAGTGACTTTTATTATCACTCCAAGCTTTTAAATAACGTACTATCCTTTTTAATTGCGGTTTATCTTTAGCTTTACCTTCAAACCATTTTTTAAACTCATAAGGGTCACTTTCAATCCAGCCTTTACTTTTATGAGCTAGCTCCGGAACATCTTTATCATCCCAAAAAAACTCATTCTCTTTTTTATCTGTTTTGTAATAAATAGGCAAATCAACATGGTATTCATTATCACAAATTACTCTAATACAAGTATTTTTATCAATAATTTTTTTTCCATTTAAAGCATCACATATCCAAGAATGAGCAGTCGCCACAGTTGGTTTATCTTCCTCTTTTCCAAAGATATAAACTCCATCATCTACATCATATTCTCCACTTAGAGGTAAAATACAAGTATTCATCGATAATGAACCCTGCCCTTTAAACTTAACCGTGTGCTTATCTCTTTTTTCATTAAAATATTTTACAATATCTTCCCTAATTACAGCTCGAGATTTTCTTAAATCAGTTTTTTTATCGTTTGTTAAGTAAATAATATCATTAAACTCAATAAACGTTTTACTTAAATCAGCCATAATTAATTTGTTTTATATAGTTTAACATCTTTAAAGAACTCAGCTATTTCTTGTTTCTTTCGCCAAATTATACCCATATCATTACCCTTACCTTTCAACAAGTCTAAAGACTTTTTAGTAGCCTTATCAAGGTGAACAATACTTTGTTGTTCAGGCGATAAATATTCACTAGGAACTCTTACATGGCTTACAGGAATAGAATTAATCTCATCAACTTTAGACATAAAATATTCATTAAACTTCGCTTGTCCAGTCATCATAGACTCAAATAAATCATTTTTCCAATGCCTAAAAGAGCGAAAACGAGTCAATCCCGGTTTACGACCAGCAGTATTAGTTAAGCTACTAATAGAAAGCATTTTTACCTCATCAAATTCTTTATCCTCATCTTCGCCAACAAAATAAGTTAAAGCCTCTATAAAGCCTACCAAACTGGGATTATTACCCCAAATTCCCCCATCTACAAACTGTTTATTATTATAATATTCTATTTCCGCTAGAGGAAAGTACGTTGGCGCAGCAGAAGTTGCAAGAGCTACATCAACGTATAAAGCTTTATTATCTCTAGAAAGATTACCTTCCTTATGATCATACTTAAAGATATAGGGACGGGCATCGGTTAAAGAATAGCTAGGTATACATAGAAGATTATTAGACTCTTCAATTTTTGTACTTCCAAAAGTCTCTTCAAGGGCTTTCTTTAATTCTATATCAGAATACTTCCCTCTCCATACCAATTGCTTAAATAAACCCACGATTTTATTTTGATTTGGAAAAATTCGCCCTCCTTTCTCAATATATAAATTACTAATCTCAGATGCTGGTATTTTCAAAGAGAGCGCTAAAGCTAATATCCCCCCTGTAGATGTTCCACAAATCATATCAAAATAATCTGAAACACTACAACCGTATTCTTCTTCAAAATGTTCTAATATCGTAGAAGAATATAGCCCCTTTATACCTCCACCGTCTATCGATAAAATTTTAAACACTCTTGCCATAATTTTTAAGTAAAAAACAAATATTTAGATTTCAATTTTATCATACAAAACCCCTTTCATATACTCGCCTAAAGAACTGAACAGAAAGAACAGGTAAATACAAAATCTTAACAATAGTACTATTATTACACTCTTAGAAAATAAAATCAAAAGGTTTCTAATACAATACCAAACACTTTTTAAATCAATATCTTTCCAAAGAACAAAATCATACTGTTTAACATCCTTTAAATAACTTTCATCAAAAATTAAAGTTATTGACAAAAAAATTATAGCGACAAAAGCTATAATTAAAGTTTCAAGAAGAACAAAAACAAATCTTCTACTAAAATTCCTAGTACGTATAAAATTAGGTTTTAAATTAAGTTTATCTTCATTAGTTTTTACTTCATCATCAAACCTCTGCTTATATTGTATAAACTTATCAAATACTAAAATTAATATTGAAACAAAAAGACCAATAAAAATTGACAAAGATGTCATAATAAACGTCGTAATATTTTCCCTAAAAAAGCTAGGAACAAAAACGGATATACCTAGTCCAAAAAGAAAAAAGAAAAAATTAGATTTTAATATTTGAGCAATTGATACAGGCGGAGACTCTATCTTTTTAGATAATAATTCATTATTTCTCCACTTATAACTCTCATTTAAAATCTTTACAATATTCTTCCTTATATAGGAACTAATTTTCATCTAAATCAGTTTCAGGATATATTTCAGGAATTACATTTTCCTTTAGAGCTCTTTGGGCAAAATTTTCTAACTCTTTCCACACAGGAATACCATTTTCTTTAAGGGTAATATGATTTTGCAAATATATAGTAGCTCTAATAGATAAAGTTTCGTCATCCAAACTAAACATAGTTGGATTTGCCTTTACTCCACTATCATCTTTAATATAAGCATTTTGTTTAGCAAAGCTTTCTACTACTCTCGGTTCATTTCCAGGAACGTTTATTTTAATCTTCCTAAGAGCCTTTTTCCACAAAGGCAAACTTTGTATCCCCAGATTATTATCAGAAGAGGAAATAATTAACTGAACAGTAAATTTACCCGTAGATTTAACATCATCATCTAAATCAGAAATTAAATATTGGTTAGAGAAGACAAACTTTTTTATCGAGCTATTTTCCTTAAATTCTTTTTGCATTACATCAGGCATAAACTCAAACAAAGAAGCCTTCAAGGATACTTTTTCAACTTTAAATACACCTTGAACAAACGGCTTAAATACATCCGCAATTTGGTCAGAAGTATAGTTCTGTAGTATCAAAACTCCAACATTTTGGTTTAAAGGAGTATACAATAAAAAATAGAAATCATCAAGCAATATATTATTACTATCAAGCTTTTTATTATCGCCTGAAGGGTTATTTAAATCGCCTTCTTCTTTACCAGTATCATACGCACCGCCTTTAACTCTGCCATGAATGATAGAGCTTTCTCTCCCAAATTTTATAGTTTTCTCAGCGTCCTGTTTATCACTTTTCACGTAAAACGCTTTCTTCTTACTATTATTTACTCTAAACCTATTATCCAGTTTTGACAATATGGATTCATAAAAGGTATTCATTAAAACCTGGTTAGTCGGAACTTCTTCTTCATCAGGATTTTTAGCGAAATATAGTTCAGTAAATATTTCTTTGAAGGTTATTTTTTCATCAGACTTAGTACTATTAAGAATGATCTTAAAAAATTCAATTTTAGGATTTCTCGCCATTGTAAGGGTGGTTAATTTTAGAACGAGAAAATTACAATTTTTAAATTATTTTAACAAAAAAAAGATTTATAAATTAATTATTCTATTTTTTCCCCTCCAAATACTCTTCCCATAGAATAGCCTTATCAACCATTATATTTTTTTCAACAAAAGAAAGACCTTCTTTATTAATTTGTCCTACCTTAGTAAAAGGAGACCATTCATTTCTTTTCAATAATTTAGCCTTAACAAAGTGAGTATTATTATACTCAAAACTATACTTTTCCCCTTCAAGGCTATATTTAACAACATGTTCCTCCAGTAGTTTTATATTTCCATAACCACTAGATTTAGTCAACATGACACCAACAAAAAAATTCTCGTCCTTATTTTCAAGAAAAAGTATAGGATGAAAGGCATCACTATTTTTTCTACCATAAAGAACATCTCCTTTCGTAAATTCTACAATTATTTTTTTATTAATCTTCCTCATAAATATATTTAAGTAAATATACATTTTACCGTTTAGAAGGTCACAAAAATTAGTTGAAGGTTGCAGATAGAAAAACAGCAACATCTCTAAGCAACGATTTAAGCAACTTTAAAAACACAAAGCTCAATTATATACTTAAATAGAATTTAAAGGCAGGAAATCAACCAAAAACAACATCACCAAGCACTTTTAGACAAATTAAAATAATAAGTCTTATTGCATTTGTACTAAGCCCGGTTATTTATACTTTTTCATAGCCGGGCTTGTACCAACGCGCTTAAAATTACTTATACTCTTTTATACCTACTATAGAGTTTATAGCTATTATTACTATTTAGCTATTTAATTAATATTACTCTTATTATTATAATGACGTAGACTGTCAGCTTTATTTTCAAACCCTATTAACAAGCACTCACGACGATTTATTTCATCTTCAACATACTTCATAAAAGTCTTAATCATTTTATTCATCCGGTAAGTTTCATTAGTCCCTACATAGGTTTCTTTCATTAACTTGATAGCTTCATACATACCTATTTCGCGCGTGTATTTATACTTCAGGTATTCTTTTAATTCAGAACAGGTCATTTCTTTTACAAGTTTTTCCGCCGACAGCATGTCTACAAACTTTATCGCTTTTAGGTATTTTATCACCTGGCTTAAAATTAAGTTCCAGTTTTCAATCAATTGTCCTACGGTAGAAGCATTTTTTTTATAAAAAGCTACACCTGAAACCTTATTAACATTAACCTCAAACCTTAAAAAATATAGCTCGTTTTTAACCCTATCCTTTATCCTAATTGGAACTGTTCTTCCATTAACACGTCTTTTACCGGAAGTCATTTCAATATATTTGTCATAGAAAACAAACTTATAGTTCGTGCCTTCAAAGTACAACGTCGTCCCATGCTCTTCTCTACGTTCAAAACTACGATACCATACAAAACAACTATGTATATCACGAAAATTATTCTTTAGCAGTACCGTGAGTCCTGTTTCCAGTTTAGTAACTCTCCCAAGCAATATCTCGTATTCCTCCACACCTAAACTTTGCGCTAAAAGTTTCAGGCTCTTTTTAAAATCATCAGGTCGCAAATTCTGACGATTATTATCACCAATAAACCATTTTCTTATACTACCACTAACACGAAGCCTAAAAATATCAGCCGTATCATCATAGCGTAGACTTAGGGTTAAGAAAAATTTATCCTTCCCCGGTCTTCCATTATAAATTTTCCTTTTAAAATAATGATACTTTTTAGGCAACGGCTTTTTACCTTCTTTCGGCTTAGGGTAATATTGAAGCCACTCCCGAATTTTATTTCGGGAGGGCTCAAAGTAATCGATATAAAATGTAATATTATCGTACATACTACTTCTTCATTAAAAATTTCTCAATTTCACTCCTTTTAATACGCCTTGCGCAATTCACTCCTTTTTGGACAACAGGAAGTCCCATACCTCTAAATTTTCTAAGTTGCTTTTCACCTATCTTAAACTCTTCTTCTAAATCTTTAGGAGTAAGCCAGTCTTTGTTATACTCTGGTAGTTCTAACAATTCAGCAACTAATTTTTCTAGTCTTAGGTGTGACTTTAACAAAGCACCTAGAACTTTGGCGCTAACTTCAATCTTTTCGTCGTTAATTTTTTGCATGATATTAAAATTTAAAACGGGCGGAATTACCCGTTACTATTTACATTAATACCAGTCCAAGCGAAATTTTGTTCGGCAAAAAGGCAACTATTTTGTGATATTTCTACAAAAAACACATAACAAACACAAAATCAAATATTTAAAAACACAAAAAAAAGCACCCTAAAGAGGTGCTTTATATTTTCCATAAAACAAAGTTTTTATTTTAAAATTGCCTTCTTTTTAATTAATCGTTCAAAGCGAATTTTATCGCCTTCATCATTAAGCAGGTATTCATCATTAGGATCAGCTTCATGATAATAAACAGTCCCGTTTTCTTTCACGATGATTTCAGAAAGCTCAGTAGAAGTTAACTCTGCACAGATATAGAAAGTAAAAGGGCTAATCAATAACTTCCCCCTGTTATTCTTAACAGTATAAGTTTTAACGTTCCCAATACATCCATTCATAGGATACTGTAGTATAGTCAATTCGTCGGCACCATCATTATTCAAATCCCCCTCATTGATTAATTTAAAATTACAGCATCCTACTTTTACAGGAAGCATATTTTTATCTGAAAATTGTATCTCATACTCATCGGGTGTACCCTTATCAATAGGATTGCCTTCGCCTTGATTTACTAAAACTCGATAAGCATACTCATACTTACCATCTCCATTAAAGTCTCCATTAATTTTTTGCTCTTCAGGATTATACTTTTCTTCAACTACCGGAGGTAGCTCAATTTCTTCATTATTTACATCAGAAGAAATATCTCTTTCTTTTAGATTAACCGGAGTATAATTACCCCAAACCGACAACTCACCATTATTTTCTAATTCAGACTTTACAAAAGGAAAATGCAAGTTATTTTTAATAATATATCTCATATATTCGTGATACCTAAAATCAAATTTATCACTCTTTCTAGCTAACTCAAGAAGGGTATAATCTTTACCATAGGAAATAAATGTATACTGGGCATCCCTAAAATATTCAGGATTTTCCTTTAGTATAATTTCAGGCAATTTTAATTCTAAATATTCCCTTATATAAATAAGCTCTTCGCTTCTATCAGCAAATTTAGTTTCAGTCAAAGTATCCAAATCAATTACGCTGCTTGTAGAAGCATCTTCTTCTACTAAACCTCCTCTATCATCTTCGTTTCTAGAAACACCATTACACGAGAAAAAAAGCATTGAAATCGCTAGTATTATAAAACGTTTCATATCAATTAACTCTATAACGGTTTCTAAGCTCTTCTTCTTCAATGATACGTTCGTGACGTTTAGCATTCGTTTCTCCCAAAAGAAGTAAAAACAACATCGCTAAAAAAGGCGAAAAAATTAAGGAAAATAAAAACCACCCGATAGCACTTCTACCCCTACGGTTAGCCATTTTTACAGGCACAACCAACAAGACTACCACAATAGTTATAATAAACAATAACAGCAAAAGACCTCCTAAAGATAATTGAGCTCGTTCCATAAATTTTAAGTTGTAAGGTTATTCATAATTTTTAGCTAAGATATAAAAATAATCATACTTAAAAGTTGTACTCTTAAAAGAGGTTCATTTTCAAGCAATTTCTAGCGAATTTCATCCGATGGATAAACTAGATCAACAGATTGAGATAAAGACGTCACAGATAGCAGAAAAGATAAAGACTCTCAGAATAGAAAAAGGTTTCACTAGTCATGAAACCTTTGCTTACGAGTACGATTTTAATAGAACTTATTACTGGAGAGTTGAAAAAGGGCAGAATATTACTTTAAAAACTCTTCTAAAAATTTTAGCTATACACAATCTATCTTTAGAAGAGTTTTTCAAAGGTCTTTAGTTAAAGGATATATCCTTCAAAATATCTTTTAAATTTTCAGGTGTAGCATGACTATAGCTAAACGATTGACTTATCTTCTTATGCCCCATTAAATAAGCTATATAAAATACATTAACATTATTAGCCAACAATGTAGCGCCAAAGGTGTGACGCCCAACGTGGGACGTTAAGTTCTTTTCAATCCTAGCCTCTTTAGCCAAAACTTTCAAATCAACGTTCAAATCTTGGTTACAAATATCAGGTAAGATTTTTTTAACCGAATTTAACTTAGCTCTCCTCAAGTAAGGATAAAAAATCAGCTTAGCATCTTGATTCATAGGGGTCTCCTGCCTATTTCCGGTCTTTCTATGATTAAAACAAAGCATTTTATTTTTATAATTATCAATTGTTAAATCATAAGCATCGCTATATCGTAAACCTGTGTAACAACAAAATAAAAAGAAGTTTCTTGACTCACGTAAGCGCTCATCATACGCAGATAAATCCAGTTTTGCAATTCGCTTCACCTCAGCAGGGGTCAGAAAAACCTTTTTACCTTCAGGACATCTAGCCGTAACATCCCTCCATGAGTCATCCCTAAGTAACTTAAGCTTCATAGCTTTACCAAGCGCAACTTTTAAGAACTTTATCATATTATAGGTACCACTGCCAGTATCATCCAGAAAGTCTTTAAATCCTTCCATAAAAGCGTAATCTATCTCTTTAAACCTTAACTTTGGACTATACATTCTCAATTTTTTTTCTAAAGTCAGATACTTAGATTGAGTAGACTTTCTAATCGTCTTAAAGTGGCTTTGACAGAAGGAAGCGTAGAATTTATAAAAATCAACCTCACGATCAGCCTTACCATTCCAAAAGTTAGAAATAGCTTTTTGACTTAACTCATTTCCGTCCGCTAACTCCTTTCTAATAAAATTTAGAATATCATTTTTCTTTTGAAGAATTATACTATTTACATTACCATAACCCTTAGCAGTAACACGCTCTTTTTCCTTGTCCCATAGCTTTTCTGGTATATATTCCGATAACGAAAGCTTTTGAGTAAGCCCTCCGCTATAAACAAATAAGTAAATCGGAGTCAAGCCGTCTTTTCTAATTTTATCTTTTCTTAAGCCAGCTTTTACAGTATAATAATCATGTTTCATTTTGAAAAAATTTATAATTAATACTTCCAGTAACTCCGGAAAGCAAAATTTCAAGCCCTGTTTTACAACGCTAATTTATAAATATTTTCTTACAAAATAAAATTCAACACACTGATTTAGTGACAACTAACAAAAAAATAACCGAAATATTAAGTTATATATACAACAAATAAAAAACTCTCAATCTTAACCAATAACAAATCACGTCCTAATTGTTACATTTAAAACACTACTTTAGGCAACAAAAGACAATAGAAGTAAACAAAACTTATCAAAGCCCATAAACAAAGGGTTTACATAAAAAAACAGGGGAAGTAGTAGGGGTAAAAAAAGAAGCAAACCAAAGCAACAAAAAGCAATATTTTGTGTCCCTTTTTTAAAAACGAAAAGCCTATAAATCAAAAAAGCCCTCCAATTTAATGGAAAGCCTTTCATTCGGTTTAACTACTAAACCAGCCCGTTAGGGCAAACAACACAACTAATCTTAAATGCTTTGAGGCGAAAAAAGCCCCGCAATTGCGAGGCTACTTCTCCTTTACTGGCGGTCTGGACGGGACTCGAACCCGCGACCCCATGCGTGACAGGCATGTATTCTAACCAACTGAACTACCAAACCAGCGTTTTTAATAAAACCGGCGCTCTGTGAGTGCCGTTGTTTGTTTCATTATTACGGGTGCAAATATACGGCGCTTTTTGACATTTGCAAGCCTTTTGAAAGAAATTTTTAAAAAAATATTTCCGTTTTTAGCCAAACTTTTGTTTTTCAACCAAGTATGTAAGTAAAATTTTTTCAAATTTTTCGTCCACCGAAACCGGAACATACTTAATACGGTACTGCATACAGGTCTCCTCTATTTTCCTAAAATAGTCGGCTATCCTTTTTTCGTACTCTTCTTTTATATTTTCGGCAAACAAATTTACCTGTTCCCCTGTTTCAAGGTCTACGAATTTGCGTGGAGCATTGTCAAAATCAAAACTGAATTCAGTTTTCTTATCCATTACATGGAAAAGCACCACCTTATGCTTGTTGTGCTTTAAATGCCTTAGCGCATTAAACAATGCTTCGTTATCCTCGGCCTGGAACATATCGGTAAACAATATAATCATAGACCTCCTGTGCATCTTCTGTGCTATTTGATGCAAATAGGTAATTGTATCGGTGTTTTTGGCTTCTCCCGGTTTTTGCAACACATCCTCAAGTTTATTTAAAAGCATCCTGTGATGCCTTCCACTACCTTTCTCGGGCGCATAAAACTCGTATGAATCAGAATACACACTTAATCCTACCGCATCACGCTGTCTTTTTAGCAAATCTATAAGCACAGCCGAAGCCAATACTGAAAAACCTATCTTATTCTCATAAAACGGCTGTACGTCCTTTAAGGCAGGATAATGCATGGACGAAGAGTTATCCAGTATGATATGACACCTCAAATTAGTTTCCTCCTCATAGCGCTTAGTATACAGCCTGTCGGTTTTCGCAAACAGCTTCCAGTCTATATGTCGGGTACTTTCCCCGGGGTTGTACACTTTGTGTTCAGCAAACTCTGACGAGAACCCGTGAAACGGGCTCTTATGCATACCGGAAATAAATCCTTCCACAATCTGATTAGCCAAAAGCTCCAGATGCCCAAATGATGATATTTTCTCTAATTGCGATTCTAGCTTCATATCCCAAATGTAACGAAAAAAGCGGAGCCTTTACAAATCGAGTCTCATTCCAAAAGACACAGCATGTTCCTTATAAGTGGAATTCTCAAAAATAGGATTAAGCTCATATCGTGCAAAAAAACTAACTGCCCCAAAGCCTATGTATCCATCAATTCCGTAAACAAATTTGTTTAAGTTATAGTCTGCCCTATTTTTGTCTACTACCCTTTTATCGTCCACTTCATACTGTAGTCGCTGTACAGCTCCTGTATTTAGACCAACATAACCTCCCAAACCTACTTTAAAACTGGTAGAGGTATCGTACCTGAAATAATCCTTGTATTCTTTTTTCTTAGACGGACCAAACTCAAGATGTACCGGCACAACAAGGTTTTCTGTTCGTAGGAAACTGTTTTTAAGTTCATACGGAAACTGCTGTACCATTGTTTTACCATTATCATTTACAAAATACTTGTCCTTCCCCGGAGAGTACATACTAATTTGGTACGACAAACCATAAGACAGCCTGAAATAATTTGAATCTTTTAAAAGTCTTGTTTTAAAAGCCAGGCCTAACTCAAACCCGCTACTTCTCCAAAATTTATAACTGTCACCTATGGTTTGCCCGTCACCTACAGCATTTACAAAACCCCATTTCAATACTACATCTCTGGTAGTACGTTTATCATATTTTGTTTTCCTGTCAAGTCCTTTAAAATCCAACCCCAGTAAAAAACTTCCTTTCTCGTCAACTACATTACCAAACCCTAAAGCGATATAAGCCCCTGTATTGGGTTTGTAACTATACATAGCCATATCCCTTTCGGTAAGTGCTATTTGGTTATCTATAATAGCTATCCTGTTATCTATATTTAATGCCGATCGTTTTGCCGCTTCCTTTTTAAGGGCTGTAGCCTTTTCCTGATTTATTTCTCCCTTCTCAAACCTCTTGTCTATTTCAGCAATTTGCTTTTTAAGCTCAAACTTTTCGTTCTCAATAATATTCTGTTTTTCTTCCTTAAGATCATCCAGCTTGTTTTGTTTTACCCTTGCATAATATTTTTTTTCACGTTCATCCAGTTCGGCCTGTTTTTTCTCCTTTGCGGATAATTCTTTTATAGTATCATTACCTGTTTGAGCCTTAACTTTAGGCAAAAAAATCCCTGTCACCAAAAAGGCGATACACAATAAGGTGCGTTTCATAATTTAAAAAATTGAGGTTATTGTTTGTCTTTTACAGCTATGCGTATGGTTTTATGTTTAAGTGAAAATATACTCATAGCCTTTTCACGGTAGTATTCATCCATTTCAGCTTCCACTTCTTTCAGCAGAGCGGTATCGTTTGTAGTATTAGATAGATTTTTATTAGCTGCAACATCTTTTACAGCCTCTTTTAAAAGCATATCGGTTTCCTGCTCATAAAACTCGGCTTCATCTATAGCCACAAGTTCCTCTATCGGTTCAACATGTAAATTGAATTCGGGTTGTTTTCCCTCTATCAAAGCCTCTGAATCAGCTACTGAAACCACTTCCTGTTTTTCAGCAACAACCTCATAACTTTGTTTTTTAATCTCAAGCTCTTTATAAGCAACTACCTCGGGCTGTTTTATTTCTACAGATTTAGTGACAACAGGCTCTTCTGATGGTAATACCGGAGCAGTAACCTCATCACTACCTACAACCTGTGGTTCGGTTATAATGACATCGGTTTTATTTTGCATAATGAAAATATAACCTGAAGCCAACAGGAAAAGCACTGCCCCTGCCATATAATACACAAATACCCTTTTCTTTTTCTTTTGGGTTTTACCCTGTTGCCTGTTATGTGCAATACGCTCCCAGGCTTTTGCCGAAGGTGTAATGCTTCTGTTGCCCAGTTTATTGGCCAGTTGTTGTTCCAGGTTCCTATCTTTCATTTTCAATCCTCCTTATTTTTCCAAATTGTTCCTGTAGTTGTTTCCTCGCCTTGAACAATTGTGATTTTGATGTGTTTTCGCTAATGTTCAGCATCTCTGCTATCTCCTTATGGCTGTAGCCCTCTACCGCAAACATCACAAGTACTGTGCGGTAGCCTTCAGGAAGTTTATCAATCAGTAACTGCAGCAGTTCGGCATCCATATCCTGATTATCGGTTATAAAAGGCGACACTTCAACTTCTGATATATCTTCAAAATAAAGCTGGGTACGTTGCCTCAAAAAGTCAATAGCCTCTCTAACCATTATACGCCTTAACCAGCCCTCAAAACTCCCTTCAAACCTAAACCTGCCCAAATTATCGAGCGCACGGGTAAACCCCTGTATCATTACATCTTCGGCATAATGCATATCTTTAATATACATCCTGCAAACACCAAGCATTTTTGCTGCATAGCGGTCATAAAGCTGTTTTTCGGCCCTGCTGTCTCCATGCAGTACCTTTTTAATAACAGCTTCATCAGAAGTATGTAACCGGATAATTTTCAAGCTTTGTTTAATTGGTTTATATCTGAAAGACGGAATTTTTATTCATCAGGTTGCCTGATGAATAAAAATTTTTTTAAAAATACTGAAAATAAAAAAGTCCGAAGCAACGTTGCCCCGGACTCACTTAGCCTGATAAGATAAAAACAATTAATAAAGCTTTTGCACACTAGCAGCCTCAAAAGGCTTTATATCATCAAAGCTTCCCGCTTTTACTTTTTGCACCCATTGCGGATCCTGCAACAGGGAACGGCCTACAGCAACCAAATCAAAATCACCGCGCTCAAATCGACGTAGCAGCTCATCTATTTTACTAGTTTCGGCACCCTGACCTGTCCATACACCCATGAAATCATCTGAAAGCCCTACAGAGCCAACCGTAATAGTAGGCTGACCGGTTACTTTTTTAATCCATCCGGCAAAGTTCAGGTCACTACCATCAAACTCAGGTTCCCAATACCTTCTTTGTGAACCGTGAAAAATATCCACTCCGGCTTCAACAAGCGGCACCAGCCATTCTTCCAGTTCGGCAGGAGTATGCGCTAATTTCACAGTATAATCCTGTTGTTTCCATTGTGAAAGACGAAGGATGATCACAAAATCAGAGCCAACAGCCTCCCGGATAGCCTTAACCACATCTAGTGCAAAGCGGCTGCGCTCTTTTAATGTTTTACCTCCATACTCATCGGTCCTGTGATTGGTTTCAGCCCAAAAGAACTGATCTATCAAATAACCGTGTGCTCCGTGAATTTCTAATGCATCAAAGCCTAAGGCTTTTGCATTTTTTGCAGCCTCGGCAAAGGCATTAATCGTAGCTTGTATATCCTGAAGCGTCATGGTATCAGGACTCTCAAGCGGAGCTTCCGGCAACCATGGTCCAGCCTGTGTATTACCCACATGCCATATTTGCGGAGCAATTAACCCTCCGTTATTATGAACAGCCTTTGCTACCTTACCCCAGTTTGCCAAAGCCTCCTCCCCGTAGAAATTAGGAATATCTTTCATATTCTTAGAGGCAGGCCTGTTTATAACCGTACCCTCGGTAAGTATAAGTCCCACACCGGCAGCAGCACGGCGCGAGTAGTAGTCGGCTATCTGTTCGTTAGGCACACCATCTGTGGCAAAAGCACGGGTCATCGGTGCCATTACAAAACGGTTTTTAAGGGTAAGTCCTTTATATTGAAACGGATTAAAAAGGGCATCTAAATTCATTTTCCTGTTTTTAATTTTTTAAGGTTCTTAAATTATTTAGCTATGCGAATAGCACTATTATCTAAATAGTTACACAAAGTAACTGATAATAGTTTACTTTTGTAACTATTAAGGATTTAAAGTGGTAACCAATAAGTAACCATTATGGCAAGAAATATTTTTAAATACAGCGACTGCCCTATGCACCGTTCTATGGCGATACTGGGCTCTAAATGGAAGCCTATAGTGATTTATGCATTAAGAGAGCGCACAGCACGTTTTGGACAAATACACGCCATTATAGGCAGTATATCAAAAAAAGTACTCACCACCACATTAAAGGAACTGGAAGAAGACGGTATTTTGAACCGTACCGAATACAAGGAACTACCTCCAAGGGTAGAATACAACCTCACCGATAAAGGGCGTACACTTATCCCTATTATCATACAACTGGCAAAATGGGATAACGAACATTATGAAGAAAAAAGGGAGAAACTGGAAAAAATCTCTTAACCCTATAAAACAAAAATCCCGGGCATGGCCCGGGATTCATGTATATTGTTACAAAAACTGATTATAGTAACGCATCAATAGCATCAGTATAAGTTTGCTTTGGAGCAACACCTACCTGTCTTCCAACAACTTCTCCGTTTTGGAATACTAATACAGTTGGGATGTTTCTAACACCATATTTAGCAGCAAACTCCTGGTTAGCATCTACGTCTACTTTACCTACAACAGCTTTTCCGTCATACTCTGAGCTAATCTCTTCGATGATAGGACCTACCATTCTACAAGGACCACACCATGCAGCCCAAAAATCTACCAAAACCGGTTTATCTGATTTTAATACTACTTCGTCAAATGTAGCATCTGTGATTTCCTTTGCCATATTATTATATATAAATAGTTAAGTTTATAAAGAACAAAAATAGGTATAAATATTTAATTGAAAAGTGAAACGTTTATTAGTTTTAATTATGAATAAATAGACGTAACCTATCAAAAATTTAATTTAGCTTAAAATTAAGTTGTAACTTTTCAAGTTCATGCAAAAGCTCGTTTGAAATTTTAACCTTCAGTTTGCGGCTTGGCATGGTTACCTTAGTTACTACCTGTATATCTTCTACATCTGTCATAACGCTTTCAGGCATTTCGCCATCAAGCTCGGCTTCCGCCTCACCATCAAGTTGCTCATCGGCTACGGCAGCTACCTCAACTTTACGCTTAATGCGTTCCAGCTCCATTACCTCAAACTGTACCGAATGATCTCCCTTGTTATGCATAAACAACTCATTTAAATGAATAATTAGTTGTTCCTCTAGTTCGGTAATATTAAACTGTATAATCAGTTTTTTAGCAAAAGTGGTAAGCACATCCTGAAGGTACTGTATAGCGATAAACTGTATTCTTGGTTCACCACGTTTCCCTTCGGCATTTACCCAGCCTTCACGCACCAGTATCTTCATATAAGTAAAGTTATTCGGAATAAGGAAGTGCCTGAACTTCAAATACTCCTCACCATAAATACGGAATTCATAACTCTCGTCATATCCTTCCAGCATGAATGATGCCCAACCCTTACCGTTTTTAGCTATACGATGCTGTACGTTTGAAATAATCCCTCCGAAACTAAGGTTCTTACTCACGTGTTGCTCCAGGTTTTTTAAAGCATCAAGCCTGGCATTACAAAAGTATTTCATCTCAAACTTGTAATCGTCCAGCGGGTGACCGGATATATAAATCCCTACTACCTCTTTCTCTTTAGCAAGTTTTTCCATAGTACTCCACTCCTCACATGCCGGAATTACCGGTTCGGGTATCTGTACATCGCTCGACTCACCAAAAAGACTCACCTGAGAGGAATTCTCATTTTCCTGATACTTGGCCCCATAACGTATTGCCTTTTCAAGGAAAGTAATATTATCCCCCTCCTCATGGTGGAAATACTGTGCTCTTTGAGTATCGGTAAAACAGTCAAACCCTCCTGCCAGTGCTAAATTTTCAAATGCTTTTTTATTGGCGGCACGTAAATCAATACGTTTAGCCAAGTCAAATATAGATCGGTATTTTCCGTCTTTACGGCTCTCAACAATGGTATCAACAGCACCGGCCCCCACACCTTTAATTGCGCCCATACCAAAACGTACCGCACCCTGATCGTTAACCGTAAACTTATAGAACGATTCGTTCACATCGGGCCCAAGTACCTGCAAGCCCATTCGCTTACATTCTTCCATAAAGAAAGATACCTGCTTAATATCATTCATGTTATTGGAAAGTACTGCCGCCATATACTCTGCCGGATAATGCGCCTTTAGGTAAGCCGTTTGATAGGCAACCCAGGCATAACAGGTAGAGTGCGACTTGTTGAAGGCATAACTCGCGAAAGCCTCCCAGTCTTTCCATATTTTCTCCAGTACTGTGGCATCATGCCCTTTTGCGGCAGCCTGCTCCACAAACTTGGGTTTCATTTTATCCAGTACGTCCTTTTGCTTTTTACCCATCGCCTTACGCAGTACGTCGGCCTCACCTTTAGTAAAGCCCGCCAACTTTTGCGACAGTAGCATTACCTGCTCCTGGTATACTGTAATACCATAGGTTTCCTTTAGGTACTCCTCACAGGCTTCAAGATCGTATTTGATTTCTTCCTCCCCGTTTTTCCTCCTAACGAAACTCGGAATATATTCCAGCGGTCCCGGACGATATAATGCATTCATCGCAATAAGATCGGCAAATACAGTAGGCTTTAGATCCTTCATGTATTTTTGCATCCCCGGCGACTCGTATTGGAATACACCTACGGTTTCACCGCGCTGGAAAAGCTCATACGTCTTTTTATCATCTATCGGGAATTTATCCGGATCGAGATCTATATCAAAGCGGTATTTCACCAGCTTTACTGTATCTTTTATAAGGGTTAGGGTCTTTAACCCCAGGAAGTCCATTTTAAGGAGCCCGGCACTCTCAACTACTGAGTTATCAAACTGAGTAACATACAAATCGGAATCCTTAGCCAGTGATACCGGAACGAAGTTCGTAATATCATCAGGTGTAATAATAACACCACAGGCGTGGATACCCGTATTACGCAGTGATCCTTCCAGCACCTTAGCCTGCTGTATGGTTTCCCCGGCTAGGTCTCCGGCATCTGCCATACCTATAAGCTCCTGTACCTTTTCAAACTCTTCCGAACGTAATGCACCCTTAAGCGCATTAGGGTCAAGATTAAATATCTTGGCCAGTTTCATGTTCGGGATAAGCTTGGCAATCTTATCAGCCTCAAAAAGAGGCAGGTCAAGCACCCTTGCCGTATCACGTATGGACGATTTTGCTGCCATGGTACCGTAGGTAATAATCTGCGCTACCTGGCTCGCCCCATATTTATTGATTACATAATCCATTACACGGCCACGACCCTCATCATCAAAGTCGATATCAATATCGGGCATCGATACACGATCGGGATTAAGGAAACGCTCAAAAAGGAGATCGTAAGCAATAGGGTCGATATTGGTAATCCCCAAACAGTAGGCTACCGCCGATCCTGCTGCCGAACCACGGCCCGGCCCTACGGAAACCCCAAGATTTCGCGCCTCGGCAATAAAATCCTGTACAATAAGGAAGTAACCCGGATAACCCGTATTCTCTATGGTTTTAAGCTCAAAGTCAAGCCTTTCCCTTATATCATCGGTAATTTCCTCATACCTTCTTTTGGCACCTTCATAAGTAAGGTGTCTTAAAAATTTATTCTCACCGCGTTTACCGCCGTCCTCATTATCTTCTGCTACCTGAAATTCTTCCGGAATATCAAATTTAGGAAGCAGTACGTCACGGTAAAGCGAGTATACTTCTATTTTATCTACTATGTCCTGAACATTAATAATAGCCTCGGGCAAATCGGCAAAGAGTTTTTTCATCTCCTCCCCTGATTTGAAGTAGTATTCGTTATTAGGAAGCCCGTAACGGAAACCACGGCCGCGGCCTTTTGGCGTAGCCAGCTTCTCACCATCCTTTACACACAGTAAAATATCGTGGGCATGGGCGTCTTCCTTATCTACATAATAGGTATTGTTTGTAGCAATAAGCTTAACCTCGTGTTTTTTGGCCAGCCTGATAAGCGAATCGTTCACACGGTTTTCATCTTCCTGTCCGTGACGCATAAGCTCTATATAGAAATCATCTGCAAACTGTTCTTTCCACCACAGCAAAGCTTCCTCTGCCTGGTTCTCACCTATATTTAAAACCTTATTAGGAATCTCACCATACAGGTTACCTGAAAGTACAATTATATCTTCTTTATACTGCTCTATAACTTTTTTATCAATCCTCGGTACATAATAAAAACCTGCAGTATAGGCTATAGATGCCATTTTTGCCAAATTGTGGTAGCCTTTTTTATTTTTGGCCAACATTACAATCTGGTAACCGTTGTCTTTCCTTGATTTGTCTTTATGGTCTTCACAAACAAAAAACTCGCAACCTACAATAGGTTTCATGGTCACCTCGGTGGGTTCTTCACCATTCTCTATAAGTTCCTTGTTTTTTGCTTCGGCAGCCTTATTATGGTTGAGTACATTGCTCACAAAGTGAAATGCTCCCATCATGTTGGCATGATCGGTCATGGCAACAGCCGGCATTTTATGTTTTGCAGCTGCCTTAACCAGGTTAGGCACCGCTATGGTAGACTGCAGCACCGAAAACTGGGTATGGTTATGCAGATGCACAAATTCTACCTCTTTTAAGTCCTGCTTAAGCTCTTCGGTAACATGACTTACTTCCTGAGCACCTTTTAACTTATCAAGGCGTTTCCTTACCTCATCTGAAGCTGCTTTAAGGTTAATGTGTTTTAACCCTATTAGCTGTATGGTTTGCGGATTCGCTTCCTTAAACTCACGATAGTAAGTAGGCGGAACATCCAGCTCCTCAATAGTAAATATTTCCCTTTTAACCAGTTCCAGAAAACAACGTGTGGTAGCCTCAACATCGGCAGTTGCATTGTGAGCTTCGGCAAAAGGTTCGCCAAATAAATATTCGTGAAGTTCGGTTAGCGTAGGCAGTTTAAATTTACCCCCACGACCTCCGGGAATCTTTAGCAGTTCGGCAGTAACCTCGGTACAGGTATCCAGTATCTTCATATCCCCAAGCGGGGTATCTACACCAAACCTGTAGTATTCACTACCCATAATATTAACGTCGAAGCCAACATTTTGCCCTACTATAAATTTGGCCTTCGCCATTGCTTCGTTAAACTTCTCCAATACACCCTCAAGCTCTACACCCTGCTCCATAGCAAGCTCTGTAGATATACCGTGAATACGTTCGGCATCATAGGGAATATTAAAGCCGTCAGGTTTAATTAAATAATCCTGATGCTCTATAAGCTGCCCCATCTCATCATGCAGCTGCCATGCTATTTGTATACAGCGTGGCCAGTTATCGGTATCGCTAACGGGAGCGTCCCATCGTTTAGGTAATCCGGTGGTTTCGGTATCAAAAATCAGGTACATAACCGGTTAATTATTTGGAAGTTAAAAGAAAAGAAATGCCTTGGAGCAACTTTTCAAAATTAAGATATTTAACTTTCAACTACAACCCCGTTAACACATCATACCAATATGTTTTCAACAAACGGTTATTAACTCACAAAAACCTTTGTTTTATTGCTTAACAAGAGTCAATATGTAACCATATAATAAAAAAATCCCGGCATGTTACATACCAGGACTTTTTTATGCAAAAGAAAGCATACTTTAATAACCTCCGCGATTATAACCTCCTCGGTCTCCTCCGCCACGATTATAACCTCCGCCACGATTGTTATTAAAACCTCTGCGATCTCCCTGAGGCTTCGCTTCTGATTTATTCACAACAATGTTACGGCCTCCAAAATCAGAACCATTAAGTCCTTCAATTGCCGCCATACCTTCTTCGTCGTCCGGCATTTCTACAAAACCAAAACCTTTACTTCTTCCGGTTTCTCTATCTGTAATAATTTTTACAGAATCAACCGAACCATAAGCCTCAAAAGACTCTCTTAAATCAACCTCTTTAGCAGAAAAAGGAAGACTACCAACAAAAATATTCATATAATTAATTATTTGTTTACCAATAAGGCCTTGTACAAATGTACTTTTATTTCCCTTAAAAAAATATGATTTATAATATTTAATACATTGTTAATACATATAATTTGTAAAAAAGAAAGCCATCCGTTTGGGATGGCTTTCTTTTTCTATATTATTGGCCTACCGGCTGTATTGGCACTCTGTAAAAAACACCGCTCCTGAAGTTAACTACTGTTCCGTCGTCTTCAACTGCATTAAAACGGAAGGTACCCGTTATAAAGCCTTGGGTTAAGTCGGTATCCTCAGCAAGTATTTCAATTTTTCCATCACCTAAATCAGTACCTGTCTGATAATTCATCTCTATCCCGTCAACAGAAACTGAGTAAGAGGCCTTATTTTGCTCATTCAGACCCAGTTCGTAAACTCCCGGATCTACAGAAGCAGTCCTTAATATAAGAGTTTCAAAACCATTTGTTGCCTGTATGGTAAGTGAATTATCTGTTTCTCTTGTTGCGGTGTACTCTACTGCCCTCCACAATTCATCATCTCTCATTGCCTGTACGGCCGGATTATTGAATTGGATGTCTTCTTCACATGAGGCAAAAGTAACCATCAGCACTAGTAGTGATAAAATCTTTTTCATTATTAATATATCTTAAAGAAATGGTGTATCAAATTTTACAACGACAAAAATAGTTTTTTATGACATATATCCTAATTAAATTATAATAAATCACAATAAAAGTATGTATTTTGAACTTTTTGAACGCAAAAAATCATAAAAATTAACGCAAAAAAAGTTTGTAAGCTAAAGTTTTATATATTTGCACCCTTAATTAACAGAGGTCGGGTACCTCAAACTTAATCTAAAGATTATGCCTGTAAAAATCAGATTACAAAGACACGGTAAAAAAGGAAAACCTTTTTACTGGGTAGTAGCGGCAGATTCCCGCTCAAAAAGAGATGGTAAATTCCTTGAAAAAATAGGAACTTACGACCCAAACACTAACCCTGCAACCATCGACATCAATGTTGACAGTGCTGTACAGTGGTTACACAACGGTGCTCAGCCAACTGACACTGCAAGAGCTATCCTTTCTTACAAAGGTGCTTTACTTAAACACCACCTTGACGGAGGTGTTCGTAAAGGTGCTCTTACTCAGGAGCAGGCTGATGCTAAGTTTGCTGCTTGGTTAGAAGAAAAAGATTCGAAAGTAAACGCTAAGAAAGACGGACTTTCTACTGAGAAAGCTGATGCGAAAGCTAAAGCTCTTGAAGCAGAGAAAAAAGTTAACGAAGATCGTATTGCTGCGAAGAAAGAAGCTGAAGCTGCTGCTGTTGCTGAGGAAACTACAGCTGAAGCTGAAGAAAACACAACTTCAGAAGAAAACACAGAAGAAACCCAAGCTTAATTTGACTGCGATTTATGCGTAAAGAAGATTGTTTCTATTTAGGCAAGATCGCCAAAAAATTCAGCTATAAAGGCGAAGTCCTTATCTATCTTGATACAGACGAGCCGGGTTTGTATGAAAACATGGAATCAGTGTTTGTTGAATTCAACAAACACCTGGTTCCATTTTTTATTGAATCATCCTCAATCCATAAGGGCGACTTTTTAAGAACCCGTTTTGAAGATATAGACAGCGAGGAAGAAGCCGAAAAGATTTTAGGCTGTGAGGTATACCTACCGTTATCCATGCTGCCTAAACTGGAAGGTGATAAATTTTACTTCCACGAAATAATAGGCTTTGATGCCGAAGACCTGCGACTGGGCAACATTGGTAAAATAACCGGTGTCAACGATACTTCTGCCCAACCTCTTTTTGAAATACTTAAAGGTGATATTGAAATACTTGTCCCTATGATAGATGATTTCATTGTGAAGGTAGATCGCGAGAACAAAAAAATTATACTTGACACTCCCGAAGGACTGGTAGACCTGTACCTTGACATATAATTTGTTTCAGGTTACGCACTACCCAACCTTTAATCTTACAAATCTAAATTCTAACATCTCACTTTTAAGAAATGTTCCAGTTTAAGCAATTTACTATCCAGCAGGATCGATGTGCAATGAAAGTAGGTACCGATGGCGTATTACTTGGAGCATGGACACCGGTGAGCAACAATCCGTTTAGTATTCTTGATATTGGAGCCGGAACCGGACTAATAGCTTTAATGATGGCGCAACGCAGCACTGCCGAACAGATTGATGCTATAGAAATTGACGATGACGCTTACGAACAGGCTGTAGAGAATTTTGAAGAAAGCAAATGGGGCGACCGCCTGTTTTGCTATCATGCAGGGCTGGATGAGTTTGTTGAGGAAATGCATGATGAGGAATATGACATTATCGTTTCCAATCCTCCTTTTTACACCGAGAACTACTCTTCTGGTAACGAACAAAGGGACAAAGCACGCTTTACCGAATCACTGCCTTTTGAACATCTTATTGAAGCCGCTGCTATACTACTATCAGAAAACGGTATCTTTTCAGTTATTATTCCTTTTAAAGAAGAAGAAAAATTCATAGCCATAGCTACCGAATTTAACCTGTACCCTGCTAAAATCACCAGGGTAAAAGGCACCCCTGAAACTGAGATCAAGAGAAGCCTTTTAGCCTTTACACGAGAGCAAACCGAAACTACGATTGACGAACTGGTTATAGAAACCTCACGCCATCAATACACCCCGGAATACACTGAACTTACTAAAGATTTTTATTTAAAACTGTAAGCCTCCTTTCCTTTCACGGCTTATTAGGTTTTACAATTCCTCCTATTACTACGGCAAGAGCACTTTCATTTTTACTCTTCTATAAAAAATACAACATTTTTTTATGGAATTGTTACAATTCTTCTTTACTTTTGCCATCAACTAAAACGTTATAAATGAAACCAGATTTATTTCAAGCTCCTGATTACTATCTTCTTGACGAACTATTGTCAGACGAACATAAAATGGTTCGCGATGCTGCACGCGAGTGGGTAAAACGCGAAGTATCTCCAATAATTGAAGATTATGCCCAAAAGGCAGAATTTCCAAAACAAATTATTAACGGCCTTGCCGATATTGGCGCATTTGGCCCATACATTCCTGAAGAGTACGGAGGTGCCGGTTTAGACCAAATCTCTTACGGGCTTATAATGCAGGAAATTGAAAGAGGTGACAGTGGCGTGCGCTCAACGGCATCAGTACAGTCATCTCTTGTTATGTATCCTATATGGAAATACGGTAACGAAGAGCAACGTAAAAAATACCTTCCTAAACTGGCTTCAGGCGAGTTTATGGGTTGTTTCGGTTTAACAGAACCGGATTATGGTTCTAACCCGGCTGGTATGATTACCAACTTCAAGGATATGGGAGACCATTACCTGCTTAACGGTGCCAAAATGTGGATATCTAACGCTCCGTTTGCCGATATCGCTGTGGTATGGGCTAAAAATGAAGAAGGAAGAATTCACGGCCTTATAGTAGAGCGCGGTATGGAAGGCTTCTCTACTCCCGAAACACACAACAAATGGTCACTAAGGGCATCGGCTACCGGTGAACTTATTTTTGACAATGTAAAAGTCCCTAAAGAAAACCTTTTACCAAATAAATCAGGGTTAGGCGGTCCGCTTGGATGTCTTGACTCTGCCCGTTACGGAATTGCATGGGGCGCCATAGGTGCTGCCATGGATTGCTACGACACTGCACTTCGCTATGCAAAAGAGCGTGTACAGTTTGACAAACCTATTGCTGCTACCCAGCTGCAACAGAAAAAACTTGCTGAAATGATTACCGAAATCACTAAAGCCCAACTTTTAACATGGAGACTTGGTGTTTTAAGGAATGAAGGTAAGGCTACATCGGCACAAATATCTATGGCAAAAAGAAACAATGTGGATATGGCACTGCATATTGCCCGCGAAGCCCGCCAAATTTTAGGTGGTATGGGAATTACAGGAGAGTATTCTATTATGCGCCACATGATGAACCTTGAGAGTGTTATTACTTATGAAGGTACTCATGATATTCACCTGCTTATAACAGGACTTGACATAACCGGTCACGCAGCATTTAAATAAAATATAAGTAAAAATTATACGTTTATTTATAAATTCAATTGTTAAAAGCTTCTTTGTCTAAAGAAGCTTTTTTAATTTTGTAAAAAACTATGCTATGAATACAGATACAGTTAACAAAAGTATCCAACCCCAAAAAGACCTTCTGTTAAAACATTCTTTATACAGCAAAGTAAAAACGATAGACGATTTAAAGTGTTTCCTTGAAGGACACGTTTATGCCGTTTGGGATTTTATGTCGCTGCTAAAAGCATTACAGTCAAAACTTACCTGTACCACTACCCCGTGGTTACCGGTAGGAAATGCCGAGATAAGATATCTTATTAACGAGATTGTACTGGCAGAAGAAACCGACATCACCTTAGAGGGTAAAAGACAAAGCCATTACGAAATGTATGTGGATGCAATGGAAGAATGTGGTGCTAATACCAGCGAAGTAAAAGCTTTTTTACAGGATGTGGTTAGTACTCAAAATATTTTTGTTTCTATTAAACAAAGTCACCTGCACGAAAAGATTAAAGAGTTTATCGACTTCACTTTCAGAATTATAGAACAGGGCAAACCACATGAAATTGCCGCTGCATTTACCTTTGGACGTGAGGATCTTATTCCGGCTATGTTTACAGAAATACTTAGAAACTTCCAGAAAAATTTCCCAGAAACCAATCTGGAAAAGCTTATCTATTATTTCGAAAGACACATAGAACTGGATGCCGATGAGCACGGCCCAATGGCAATGCAGATGATAAGCGAACTATGTGGCGAAGACGAACAAAAATGGAAAGAGGTTGAAGAGGCTTCAAAACAGGCTCTTGACAAACGTATTGAACTATGGAATGCCATTGAGGAAAACATTATGCACCACGATATGGCATCTATTTAAAAATTTAAAAAACACTTCAAATCCCGGACTTCAATTCGGGATTTTTTTTTGTTAAAACCTCTTTTAACAGGCTCTTCTATAAAATATTAATGTATTTTCGGCAAAAATTTTAAGCCCTTACAATGATTAGAAAAATTACACACCTAAAAACCGCGCTATTACTGGCTGCAGGTTTATTCTCTATTACTGCTTTTGGCCAAAATAATCCGGTAAAAAAATTTGGTCCGAAATTACCCGTCGTAAAATGTGCTACAACTGAATACGAAAGTTATTTACAGCAAAAATCAGCAAACAGGTTTAGTACTCCGGAATTTGAAGCATGGATTGCTCCAAAAATTCAGGAAAACAAAACTTCAGGCTTTTTAAAGAACGGGCAAACAACCAATCAGGTTGTAACTATCCCAGTTGTGTTCCACGTTATACACAATGGTTCACCAATAGGTTCTGAAGAAAACATTTCTGACGAACAGATACTTTCTCAAATCACTGTTTTAAATCAGGATTACAGAAGAATGGCAGACACTCCAGGATATAATGAAAATCCGGTAGGAGCTGATATGGAAATTGAATTCTGCTTAGCACAGCGTGACCCTAACGGCTTTGCAACATCTGGTATTACAAGACACTACATCCCTACAGATGATGTGTTTGGCTGGGAAATGAATGCGGTTGAAGAAAACATCAAACCACAAACTCAGTGGGATCCTACAAAATACCTTAACATTTGGGTAGTAAGCAATATCTATATAGGCTATATGGGAATACCTGTAGGTGAACTTGCAGGCTATGCACAATTCCCAACAGAATCAGGACTGGAAGGTATAGAAGGAGAAGAAGAATTTCTTGCAGAAACTGATGGTGTTGTATTAGGCCACTTATACTGTGGCTCATCTGACATATACCCTGAAGGCACTTACGATCAGTTTGGCGGAAGAGATAAAGGTAGAACTGCAACTCACGAAACAGGTCACTTCTTTGGTCTTAGACATATTTGGGGAGATGGCGGTTGTAGCGTAGACGACTTTTGCGAAGATACACCTGTAACCGGATATGCTAACAGCGGATGCCCTGAAGATCAGGATTCATGCCCAAGCTCTCCCGGACTTGATATGATTGAAAACTATATGGACTACACTAATGACTCATGTCAAAACGTTTTCACTCAAAACCAAAAAGACAGAATGCAGGCTGTATTAACCAACTCTCCAAGAAGAGCATCGCTAATAACTTCCGACGGATGTCAGCCAGGTATAAGTTATGATATAGATGGTTCACTTAACCTGCTAACTCCAAACTTAGATTGTGACGGAACTATGACTCCTTCGTTCTTAGTATATAACAGCGGTACAGAAGCAATTACATCTGCAACTATTAATGTAGCACTTAACGGAACCGCTATACAAACCATAGAATGGACAGGTAATATTCCTACTGGAGAAACAGTTACCATTACAAGCGAGGATTCTTTCCAACCGGCTATTGGTTTATACGACTTAACTGCAACACTTACTGCTGTTAACAACAACGAAGACAATAACAACGTAAATAACGAAACAAGTACACCTATAGTTATTGAAAATATACCAAATGCAGATACTGAGGAGGTTATTGTAACCATCACTACAGATGATGACGGAGACGAAACAGGCTGGGCTATTTATCAGGGAATGCCTGATTTAAATAACGACCCTTATTACATAGGTGCTCAGGGTGAATATGACGATAATCAAACTTATACCACAACTGTTAGTCTTGATCCTAACCAGTGTTACACTTTCGTTATGCTTGATATGGCTGGTGACGGGCTTGAAACAGGAGGGTACACTGTAACCACATCAGGCGGTGATATACTGGCTGAAGGAGATGGTAATTTTGCTTTGATTGATATGGCATACTTTGGTATTGGCATCACTTTAGACAACGTTGAGTTTGACGCTACATTACAGCAAATAAAACTTTACCCTAACCCGGTTAACAACATTGTAAATATTGCAATGCCAAACAACGAGCTGCCGGAAAGCTATACTATATTCAATAACCTTGGACAAATAGTTGCTCAGGCTAAAGTTAGTTCTCAGTCTAACCTAAGTATTGATGCAAGTTCATACAGCAATGGTATCTACTTTGTAAAAGTTGAGAAGAACGGACAAAGCACTACGCTTAAATTCGTAAAGCAATAATGTTTTAAAACATATCTCTTAAAAGCCCCTTAAAGGGGCTTTTTTTGTATTCATAATTTATGTTATGCTACCTGTTAAAATTTCAGTCCAGTAAAACTACATTCCCCTACAAAAACTTAGAGTGGGCAGGAATACTATTTCAGTTTGTAGCTATGCAGCTTTTTTGGGCGTTTTCCATATAAACCCGTCCAGTATGTAGTGTGTAAATTGTGGTACAACAAGCAAAGGTACCAGAAGGAAATGCCAATTGTGAAAAACTGTACTTCCTGAAAACGAAAACTGTTCATTCCAAACGGTTATCTCCCAAAGGTATTCCTCAAAAAAGGCCAGTAACAGTAAAATACATACATATGCCAGTATCGCCTTATAACCACCTATAAACTTTAAAAAAGACACTTCTCCTTTTTTAAATTGTTTCTGCTCCACTTCTTTCAAATAAATAAGTGCCATATATGGGATACCATGAGATACTATATTAAGCATGGTAAAAACCAAATCGTTATTATAATATACTATACCAAAGTACCACGAAGCTGCAGTGCCAATAATAACAGCATTTTTTGGAACATTAAAATAACCTGTCTTTAGTAAAGCATATCCTGTTTTGAATACATAAGTAAGTAAAATCAACAAGTACAGGTATCCAAAAAGCTCCAGAAGAACATCATTTCTGTAAGTAAAAAACTCGTTCTCCATAAACCATGTATAGTTTCTCGGCGGGCTCATAAACCAATACACCATAGGATAACCTGTTGCAGCATATATGGTAAGGTTGTCCAAAAAAACATTGAGCTTTGTTTTAGGCTCATAACGCGAATAAAGCCTCATAAAGCCATACTGCTGGCGTATAAAATGAAATACAGCTACATAAGCCAATGTAACCCAAAACACCTTACTCCCCATCATAAAAAGGGCTAAACCTATGGTAAAACAGATTATAGGGAGCCAAATCAAAAGTTTTTTGTACTGGTTAAAAGCCTTAGGAACAAAATAGGTTTTAAACAATGTGGCATACACATGGGCAACATCTATAAAAACCACAAGAAACAACCAGGTATAAAACGAATACCTATTCTCTAAGCAGATAAGCCAGTCCTGACAAAAAAACACTATTGCCAGCACCAAAAAAGGAGGCATTAGTATAAACATACTGTCGGTTTTAGCTTTATGTATCCAGGGCTGAGTCATGTAACAACTGATTTACTCCATTAATACCCTGATGAAAAGCTTCCTCAAATATAGATATACCCGAAAGGTCACTATGGGCAAAATAAATTTTATTATCCACTGGCTGTGCTGCCTTTTTCTTAGCAGGATTAAACATAAACCCTACAACGGGGCTAACCATACCATGCCCCAATATATGAACAGTTATATCTTCTGCCAGGAACTCAATATCAGGATGAGCCTTTTTCAGGTCATTAAAAACAAATGTTTTCCAATATTCCTGTGGCTGTTTATATATTTCCTTTCGCTTTTTAGCAACATTATCACAGGAGAAAGCATGATAATAAGTAATCACTTTTTTATCCTGTACCTGTTTTAACGATTGGTGCTGGTCGTATATATATCCCAAACCGTTACCCTTATAAATCACATTATCCCAAGATAGCGGACGACTGTAATCATCAGGCAAATAACTAAGCGTAATAGTAGCCAGTAACCATGGCGCATAGGTAAACTGTTTTGATAACTGTTTACGGTCTTTAAAAATATAACCGTTCACAAACTGAGGCGTAGCTATAATAACTTTATCAGCCTCTATTAATAAGGTTTCTTTAGCAACTGCATCATAAGCCTTAGCCAAAACCTTGTTATTTTGAACCCGTACATCAAAAACAATACAGTTATTGAGAACTCTCCCTTCACAATATTTCTTTAAGTGAGATGCTAATCTGGCATTTCCTTCCGGCCAGGTTAATACATTCTCCTTATCGTTTCCGTAATTGTGCTTTCTGGAAGCAAAATAGTGTATCCCTGCCCAAGCCGAAACATACTTTACACCCAACCCAAAATCATCCCGACAGCAATAATCAATATACTCAAAAACTTCTTCAGTAGTAAAACCTTCGCGTGTGAGCCATTGTTCCATACTCATTGTATCAAGGTAGCTTAATTTAGTATCTGCCGTACATGCCGATACCGGAATATCAAAAAAATATTTCCCGTCAAAGCCCTTTTCATTTTTAAAAGCATTCATGAGCTTAAAAAAATGATCAAACTCTTTTTCTCCTTTTTCCGAGATACCATAACGCGGCACCAGTCCGTCCTGCCAGGTATTTTTATAAAAAAGCCTTTCCTGAGGTGAAAAGGTTAACTGTTCCTCATCAAAAACCGGAAGTCCCAATTCGTCATATCCGGTAATTATTTTTTCATCTTCAAGAAACGTAATCAGTTCCTTATCGTGAAAGTTTGGCAAAGGTAGGTAGTGTGCACCTAAAGGATATTTAGAATAGGAATTCTTTCCGTTAGATGAATTACCACCAAGGTGACCCTCCAATTCTAAAAGTAAAAAATCGTGAATCCCCTTTTTACGAAACTGCCGTGCAGCGCTAAGTCCGGTTATACCTCCTCCCGCAATAAGGTATGGTATAGCAATAGTACGGGTTGGTTTAGGGAAGTCCTTAGCCCATAAACGATGTCCTAAAATATGGGATGTACCGGTAAGCTTTACAGCAAGTGATTTTATTTTTTTTGCACACGATTGCATAAAGGCGATCCCAACAGTTAGAGCTCCTAAAGTTTTTAAGAATGTCCTCCTCGAACTTTTATAACCTTCCCCATTCCTCATCAAAATAACGTACTAATATCTGGTTATCCAATCGGTTTATCTCTACATCCTTAGCTAACATGTCTTTAGAAAAGTCGTTTAACCTACTGTAGTCATAATCATAAAACCTCAGGCTGTCTGCTTTACGCTTAACATTGCCTAACGGTTCTGACAGACTGTTTGCTGCTATGGTATATCCCCATTCTCCAAACGACGGCACATATACATGATAAGCATCGGTCACAGGGAATATCTGCGCTACTGTTTTATTGATACACCAAAACGATTTTGGTGCAAAATATGGCGAAGTGGTTTGTATAACCAGCATAGCGTCCTGTGTTAGCGATTTATTAAGGGTTTTATAAAAATTAAGAGAATACAGTTTACCCAGGCTATAGTTAGACGGATCGGGAAAATCTACAATCACAACATCAAACTTTTGTGTACACTCCTTAAGCCAAATATAGGCGTCACTGTTTATTACTGTTACTTTAGGATTGGTTAATGAATGCTTATTAAAACCTGCCAGTACAGAGTTGGTTTTAAAAAGTTTTGTCATTCCCTCATCAAGATCCACCAGTGTAACATGGTTAACATCCTTGTATTTTAATATCTCACGCACTGCGAGCCCATCACCGCCACCCAAAACCAAAACATTATTAACCTTATTTGCCATACTCATTACCGGATGTACTAAAGCCTCATGGTAACGATATTCGTCTTTAGAACTAAACTGTAAGTTATTATTAAGATAAAGTCTATAATCGCTTTTATTATGGGTTAAAACAATACGTTGATAAGAAGTAGTGTGTGTATAAATAATATTTTCACCATACAGTTTGCCTTCAGAATATGAAAGTATCTGTTCCGAAAAAATAAAAACCGTCAACAGAACCAAAAAAGAAAGTATAGCTTTCAGTTTTAAAAGCCCTGCCCTTTTAAGCTCATTTTTAAGAACAAAGCTTAGTATTATGGCAATACTCATATTAATCATCCCAAAGAAAAGGGATGTTTTCATTATACCTAGTTGCGGTACTAATACTAACGGAAATAAAATAGAAGCCAGCAGAGCCCCTATATAATCAAAAGTAAAAACATTAGAGACAAGATCCTTAAATTCAATCCTGTCCTTAAGTATATTCATAAGCAGCGGGATTTCCAGGCCCACCAAACATCCGGTTACAAATACCAGCAAATACAATATAAACTGGAAATAATAGACACTCTCAAACAATATAAAAAGTATTACCGAACTTAGGCCTCCTATAAGCCCTACCAGTATCTCTATATCTACAAAAGTATTTAAAAGGTTACGGTTTATGAATTTTGAGAAATAGGATCCTACCCCCATAGAGAACAGGTATACCCCTATTATGAAAGAAAACTGCTTTACCGAATCGCCCAAAAGGTAACTGGCCAGTGTACCTGCAACAAGCTCATACACCAGTCCGCATGTGGCTATGGTAAAAACTGCCAGGAAAAGCAGTACTTCAAAACCGTTCTTTTTATTACCCATGTATAGCTCCGCTAATAATAATAGCAATGCCTATTATAAAGGCGGCAAAAACTATGGCCAGCGCAATGTTTTTATTTTGTACTATTTCTTTCCATGTGTTTTCGGGTGTTAATTTCTCAACTATAAAGTAGGAGATTAATAAAATGGCAAGTCCTAAAAAGGAAAACAGTAACGAACTTAAAACGGGTTTTAAAAAAATATCCATAGTATTTACTTTTATTTATGATAAAAATGATTCACTCCTGCAGCACGTGAATGTGTACCACCTGATGCAGAATTGTATTTTTCTGTCTTCTGGCAGTCACAAAGCTTATTTCCTTCAAAAGTATATTTAAGGAATAAAGCAAAAACTGCAAGACCTATCAGCAATGCTGCTATATTGTTTTTTATAAACGGTTTTATCCTGTCTTTCCTCATTACTACTTAACTATTGTAAGGTGAATAATCACTTTCAGACCATCTTCTCTGTTCAAAAAACGTTTGGGCAATATAAGCCACAACAACTATTCCCAGCATAATACCTATAAACATAAATACATTCCAGAGTGTAGGCACATTCCAAATTGCAGTTACACTTATTTGCCTGTTAGATGAATCTTCTGCCGGTTTGGTAGGGGTTATTGTTAAATGGTATTTACCTGCACTCACACCACAAAGATTAAACTTTTCGGTACCATTGCCCTCAGTCCACCTTTCCCCTTCACTGTAGCCGTGATAGTATTCTACATCCTTAGTTGCATAAACTTCTTCATTGGTAAGCTCATTAACCAGAGCTACCTGTAGTGAAGCCCACGAATTATCTACATCTGACTGAACTGAAATCGTAAGAGGCGCTGCTCCTCCCTTCAGTTCGAACGGATCACTTACAAAATCTTTATTATTAAATTCACTGAATTCCATCTTTTTTCTCAACACCACCTGTTCTGTCCTTCCACTGTATATAAGAAGATGGCTAATCAGGATAAGGATTGCAAAACACGAGAATATAATCCCCATTTTCCTGGCGCCAAACCTAAAGGGCTGTACCATTCCAACCCCTATTCTCGACGGCATACTCTCAATCCCAAAAGCTTTTTTTATTTTTGATGCAGCTATGTGCTCACCAAAATATCCTGTTTCGGTTTTACCTATTTTCTCTATAGAATACAAATAAGGAGGATTGATATACTCAACCATCTTTACATTTTTCTCCGGAATATTAAAATCAAAAAATCCTTCGGCAGAAATAATTTTGGCACTGCTTTTACTAAAAATATCCAGCGTCATCTCATCATAAGTAACCGTTCCAACAGAACGACCATCTTCTGCCTCCTCTTTAGCTTCGTGGAGCGCAATCCAGTGACCATCAGATTCTGAAAGATACAGCTGTTCATCATCAGGAGATGTCAAAATATATTCGCGCCACATATAACCGGCAGCAACTTTTTTCACTAAAGCTCCTGTAACTATATATTTTGTATCATTAAGTTTTCCGCGTTGTCCTACCTTTAAAATTACATCCTTAAAGGTATATTCAAAAGTCTTTAACCGTTTTTTGGAGCCATCGGCAGTATAACCAAAAAGAGAACCACATTCAGGGCAGGCAAAATTAACCACCTTAAGTTCTATCTCAGCTTCTGTAACGGTTTTACATTCAGTGCAGCTAACAGTCATCGGTTTAACGATTAATTTCAAAGTCTTTTATTACCTCTGCCTCAAAATAGCCCACATACTCCTGTGCAATCTGTCTAACCTTATCACTATTATCTTTTAGATAATTACATAGGTAAACATCCATAGTAAGCTGGTTAAATTCCGGCCAGGTATGTATACATAAATGAGATTCCTTTAAACAGTAAGCCGCGGTGTAACTGCCATTATCAAAAACATGAGAAGAAAAGCCTACCTCTTCCAATCCGTATTTCATTAAAATACTTTCAGAAAAATTTCTAAATCCCTTTAAGTTGGTTAGCATATCAATATTATACACCCTAAGTGTAAGCAGCTTATGTAATCCGGGTGAATATTCGGTGTTTGTCATTAGTAAGGCCGGGCATAGTTTTGCCCAAAGATATTTTTATTTACCAAAAAACAAAAACATTCAAATAAAAAAAGCGCTCCAAATTGGAACGCTTTTTTATTTTATGATTCGGGAGCGAGTTCAATTTCAAGTCCCTCCAGGCCCTCTGTAACCGGTATCTGGCAGCCCAGCCTGCTGTTTGGCTTTACGTAAAAAGCTTCAGCCAGCATGGCATCCTCATCAGGTCCCATTTCAGGCAGCTCCACATCATTAAGCACATAACACTGGCAGGAAGCACACATTGCCATACCCCCACATACACCAATGGTACCTTCGGGAGCAAGTTCATAGGCCCTAACCACTTCCATTATATTCATAGACATATCAGTAGGTGCCTGCACTTCGTGCATCACACCATCTCTGTCTGTTATTTTTATGGTAACATCTGCCATACTATTCTATTGCTTTTACAACCTGCTTTTCAGCCTCTTTACGGGTTCCGTCAAAACCGTCAACACCGCTTACGGTTGTATATTTAAGAACAAATTTTTTGCCCGGGTTAAGTTTATTGTATACACTTTGGCACATAAGCGTAGCCTCGTGGAAACCACAAAGAATAAGCTTTAGCTTACCGGGATAGGTATTAACATCACCTATAGCGTAAATGCCCTCTATGTTGGTTTGATAATCCAGTGCATTATTAACCTTAATAGCATTTTTCTCAATTTCAAGTCCCCAATTGGCAATAGCTCCCAGTTTTGGAGAAAGTCCGAAAAGCGGAATAAAGTAATCGGTTTTAATAGTCCTGTGTCCGCCATCGTGATCAATATCCAGTTCCTCAATGTGCTCTGCACCTCGAATACCGGTTACCTCCGCCGGAGTTATCAGGTTAATTTTACCCTGTTTCTTTAATTCCTGCACTTTTTCTACAGAGTCTAAAGCTCCTCTAAACTCATTCCTTCTGTGTACCAGTGTAACCTCTTTTGCCACATCGGCAAGGAAAATACTCCAGTCCAGTGCAGAGTCACCACCACCGGCAATAACGATACGTTTATCACGGAAAAGTTCAGGATCTTTTACAAAATACTCTACCCCTTTATCCTCATAGAATTCCAAATCTTCGATTATTGGTTTTCTTGGCTCAAAGCTACCCAAACCACCGGCAATGGCAACTGCCTTAGCATGGTGTTTAGTCCCTTTGTTTGTAGTTACAATAAAGGTACCGTCTTCCTGCTTTTCTATGGTTTCGGCTTTTTCGTTAAGGGTAAAGCCCGGCTGGAACTGCTTAATTTGTTCCATTAGGTTAGTTACAAGATCTCCCGCTAAAACTGACGGAAATCCCGGAATATCAAAAATTGGTTTTTTCGGATACAGTTCGGCCAGCTGTCCGCCCGGTTGCGGAAGCGCATCGATAATATGGCATTTCAGCTTTAGCAGTCCTGCTTCAAATACGGCAAAAAGACCGGTTGGTCCAGCGCCTATTATTAATATATCGGTACTAATCATTTTCTTACTTGACATAATAAAACAGTTTTAAAGCAAAATTCTTTAAAACTGTTTTTTCTTTTTATGATAATTATCAGCCTTCAGGCCATAATTATCATTATGCTATATTTACTACAGTTTCTATTTGCGGAGCATACTTTTTAATAGTAGTTTCCACTCCGGCTTTTAATGTCATCTGGTTAACGCTGCACCCTACACACGCACCTTCAAGCCTAACTTTTACATGCTTATCGTCTTCAATTTCAATAAGACTTATGTTGCCTCCGTCAGACTCCAGGAACGGGCGGATCTCATCCAGCGCCTTTTCCACATTAAATTTAATTTCTTCTGTTGTCATGGGTTATTTCTTTTTAACTGCTGAACAGCCAGCCATGGTAGTTATTTTAATTGCCTCTGTAGGCGGAAGGTTGTCATTTCTGTTTACGGTTTCCTGTACTACAGATCGTGCCAGTTCTTCAAACGAAGCCTCAAGTGGTGTTGCCGTTTGCAGGGCAGCAGGACGACCGTAATCTCCGGCCTCACGTATGCTTTGTACAATTGGCACCTCTCCAAGGAAAGGAACATCAAGATCTGCCGCCAGGTTTTTAGCACCTTCTTTACCAAAGATGTAGTATTTGTTATCAGGAAGTTCATCAGGAGTAAAGTAAGCCATGTTCTCAATAATACCCAATACAGGTACATTGATGCTTTCCTGCTGGAACATTGCCACACCTTTTTTGGCATCAGCAAGAGCAACAGCCTGTGGCGTACTAACCACTACCGCACCTGTTAAAGGAAGTGACTGCATTATAGACAAGTGAATATCTCCCGTTCCCGGAGGAAGGTCGATAAGCATAAAGTCAAGCTCACCCCAGTCGGCATCAAAAAGCATTTGATTAAGCGCTTTTGAAGCCATAGGACCTCTCCATATAATAGCCTGCTCAGGCGTTGTAAAAAAGCCTATAGAAAGCAGTTCCACGCCGTAGCTTTGTATCGGTTTCATTTTAGATTTGCCGTCTACCTCTACCGAGATTGGTTTTTCCCTTTCCACATCAAACATAATTGGCATGGACGGACCGTAAATATCGGCATCAAGAACACCAACCTTAAAGCCCATTTTAGCAAGGGTAACCGCTAAGTTTGCTGTAATGGTAGATTTACCTACACCGCCTTTACCCGAAGATACCGCAATGATATTGCTTATACCCGGTATACCTTTACCTTTAATTTCAGGTTTTTCAGGTGCTTCCACCTTTACATTTACCTTAACCTTAGCATCGGCATTTACCTTTTCCTGTATGGTTTTTATAATATCGGCTTCGGCGCGTTTCCTGATGTGCATTGCCGGATTAGCAAGTACAAGTTCTACAACAGCCTCATCACCAAAAGTAAGTACATTTCTCACTGCACCGCTCTCTACCATATTTTGCCCCTCTCCGGCTATGGTTATGGTTTCAAGAGCTTTTAATATCTCTTTTCTATCTAATTTCATAATATTTATACCTTTCTGTTTCAGCCTCTTATTAAGACTGATTTCAAATTGCAAAGATAGTATGAAAACTTTATACAATAAAGTTTTAAAGCAGTAAAAGCGTAATTATGAGAGTTAAAAATCCAATTCGACCGAAGGATTCCAAAAATGTGTATCGAAATGAACCACTTTATTGTCTTCTATTTCGACACCTTCACTTTCCAGTAGTTGTTGCATAAGGTTGCTACCGGGAAAATGATGCTTGCCCGAAAGCAGTCCCTGCCTGTTAACCACCCTGTGTGCCGGAACATCGTCCCTGCCATGACAGGCATTCATAGCCCAGCCCACCATTCTTGCCGAACGTGCCGCACCAAGGTATTTTGCAATAGCCCCATAAGATGTTACCCTTCCGTTTGGAATAAGGCGGGCCACATCATATACCCTTTCAAAAAAATTATCATTTTTGCTTTCGGGCATGGCTACATATTTCTAAGCAGTTTGATTAAGGTAATTACAGATACTATTCCTGTTACACCACCAATAAAGTAGTTAACGTTTTTCATGAAAAAGCCTGACCTGTTTTCCAGCTTTTTAAAGAAAACAATATACAGGTAAAACACCCCGAAAGTACTACTCACCGCCCCCATTACAAATAGAAACACAAAAAGGTTATCAAAAGAGAAATACTTATAAGCCGAGAGCGTTACACTCATTACCACATAATATGGAATTGGAAAAAAGTTAAGTACCGAAAGCAGTACTCCCAAGAAAAAACAACTGGTACGCGACCTTAGTTTTACAGGTTCATCTTCATCTTCCTTTGGCTGAGGCTTTTTTGCTATAAATATAAAATAGATGGTAAGCAGTACAAATATACCGAGCCCCACTTCTTCAAGAAGGTTAATAATATCGGGCCTTCGGCTAATAAACTTTGCAAATGATACAGCTATGTACGACTGGATTAAAACAATAAACGTAGCTCCTGCAGCAAAAACCACAGCACACGATTTACCATCCCTCAGGCTAATTTTGGCAGCTGTCATATTTATCAAACCCGGAAGCAGGATGCCCGGTGTTGCGACAAGTATACCTATTAGCACAGGGAAAATTATATCCATATTTACTTTATTTTAAACTGAATATAAGTTATTGGTTTACCTTTTTCAAGATACTGTTGCTCGTAAAATGTTTGTATAGAAGTTACCTCTTTTGGAGCACCGTGGTTTTCATATATGTTATGGTTAGCATATATCACCTCGTGTCCTTCACCATGAAGTAGTCCCAGCGTATAACCGTGCATAAATTCACTATCGGTTTTAAGGTTCATTATACCGTCCGGTGTAAGTATCCTTTTGTAACGCTGCAGGAATTCAGTATTGGTTAACCTGTGCTTAGTACGCTTGTATTTAATTTGCGGATCAGGGAAAGTAATCCATATTTCAGAGATTTCGCCTTCGGCAAAAAACTGTTCAATAAGTTCGATTTGGGTACGTAAAAAACCTACGTTATGTATCCCTTCATCAACAGCAGTTTTAGCTCCTCTCCAAAAACGGGCACCTTTAATATCTATACCAATAAAATTTTTATCCTGATAATAACGGGCAAGGCCAACAGAGTATTCGCCCTTACCACAACCCAGCTCTAAAACAATAGGATTATCATTTTTGAAAAACTCGCTTCCCCATTTACCTTTTAACGGAAAATTACCCTCCAATGCCTCTTCCCTTGTTGGCTGAATCACATTGCCAAAGGTTTCGTTTTCCCTAAAACGCTTCAGTTTATTTTTACTTCCCACGGTTAAATTTAAAATTTTGGTAAAATTAGGGAAATATACGAAACTGAGAATAGTTTTAGCTTGCACTTATTAAATAGTTATTAAAAACTCACAGTTTTGCAAAACAAAAAAATACTGGTAACCCCTTTAAACTGGGGGCTAGGCCATGCCACCCGATGTATACCTGTTATTGAAGCTTTAGAATATCATGGTTTTGAACCTGTTATCGCATCTGACGGCGTAGCTCTTGAATTACTTAAAAAAGAGTTTCCCGAAAAAAAGATACTGGAACTCCCGTCATACAAAATAGAATATGCAAAAAACGGCAGCCTGTTCAAGCTGAAAATGTTTTTCCAGATTCCTAACATGATAAAAGCGGTTAGAAATGAAAACAAAACCGTAAAAAAATGGATTAAGGAATATGGCATAAGCGGCATCATATCAGACAACCGTATGGGAGTATATTCCCGTAAGGTACCATCGGCTTTTATGACACACCAGCTTAATGTACTTACCGGCAACACCACATGGTTTACCACACAAATACACCGCATATTTATCAATAAACACAAACAATGCTGGGTACCTGATGTAGCCACTTCACCTAACCTTACCGGAAAACTGGGACATCCTGAAAACTGTTCGCTAAAGGTAAAATACATAGGCCCTTTAAGCAGGCTAAATAAAAAATGCATACCTAAAAAACACGACCTTATGGTTATTCTTTCGGGACCCGAACCACAACGCACCATGCTTGAGGAACGACTGAAAGAAGAACTGAAAAGCTACGAAGGCAAAACACTTTTTGTACGCGGTGTGATAGACGGGGAACAGACATCTGTTACCGAAAACAATATTACCTACTACAATTTTATGGGGCGTGAAGAACTGGAACAGGCTTTTAACGAAAGTGAACTTATACTGTGCCGTTCGGGCTATACTACCATAATGGACTTGGCCAAACTGGGTAAAAAAGCTTTCTTTATCCCAACACCGGGACAATATGAACAGGAGTACCTGGCACAAAAACTTAAAAAATCAGGACTGGTACCTTATGCCACACAAGATGAGTTTACCATAAAAGACCTGGAGCAGGTAAACGAGTATAAAGGATTAAAAAATATGGATACTGAGGAGGTAACCTGGAAAGATTTATTTAGTCTTTTCGAGGGTGAATGAGAATTCTGAACCTTCTCCGTATTTACTCTCTACATATATTTTCTCATCATGACCTTCTATGATGTGCTTCACTATGGAAAGCCCTAATCCCGAACCGCCTTCGGTACGGGCTCCACTCTTATCCACACGATAAAAGCGTTCAAACAGCCTGGATATATTTTTCTTCTCTATACCCTCGCCGTTATCTTTTATACGCACAATAATCTTATTGTTCACAAGATCTTCAATACTAACCTCTGTAGTACCGTTTTCCTTACCATACTTAATAGAGTTTACTACAAGGTTGGTTACCACCTGCTGGATTTTTTCCCTGTCGGCATATACCATAACCGGTTTGATATACTTCATATCAAACATTAGTATAATACCTTTTTTATCGGCTTTCATTTCCAGTAAGTCAAACACATTTTGTATCACCTCAACAATATTAAACCTGGTATAATTAAGGTTAAGGTCACCTACCTCAAGCTTAGTAATCATATCAAGATCCTGAACAATATAGATAAGCCTTTCCACCCCTTTTTCGGCACGTTGAAGGTACTTTTTACGCAGAGTCTTATCGCTCATAGCGCCATCAAGCAGCGTAAGCAAATATCCCTGAACGGTAAAAAGCGGTGTTTTAAGTTCGTGAGAAACATTACCTATAAATTCACGGCGGTATTCCTCACGCACCTTTAAGGTCTCAATTTCTATTTTCTTATCGCGGGCAAATTTTTCTACCTCGCGTGTAAGAGTAGCCATATCTGTAGTGATAGGCTTATTTCTAAATGAACTGGACTCCAAAAGGGAAACGTCGTCGTATATTTTTTTTACCCTCCGGTAAATAAAACGCTCTGCCCTGTATTGCAGTACAAAAAATGAGAAAATGAAAAGTGCCGTAGTGAAGACCGAAATAAACTCCCAGCTTATCTCGGTATAATAGAATTTCATTCCTGCCAGTATAGCAGCAGAGAATAAAGATATGTATAATGCTGACTTAACAGCAAACTTGTATGTTTTCTTAAAATTTATAGCCACTAAATCTCCAGCTTATAGCCTACTCCTTTGATTGTTTTAAATAGTTCGTCACCTATTTTTTCACGCAGCTTTCTAATGTGAACATCAATAGTTCTCCCTCCTACTACCACTTCGTTACCCCATACTTTATCAAGAATTTCTTCTCTCTTAAATACTTTACCCGGTTTTGAAGCTAACAGATAGAAAAGTTCGAACTCTTTTCTTGGAAGCACAATCTCTTCAGAATCTTCCATAATGATTTTATACTCTTCGCGGTTAATTTCAATATTACCTACTTTAAGTACATCACCTTTGCTTTCGTCTTCCTTAAGTCTTCTTAGTAAAGCTTTCACTTTGCTAACAAGTAATTTCGGTTTAATAGGTTTTGCAATATAGTCATCCGCTCCGGCATCAAACCCGGCCACCTGCGAATAATCTTCACTCCTTGCAGTAAGAAATGTAATAATCACATTGCTGAGTTCAGGCACTTTCCTAATGGTTTCAACAGCTTCCATACCATCCATTTCAGGCATCATTACATCCATAATAATAAGATGTGGAAGTTCTTTTTTCGCTTTAACTATGGCATCCTTACCATTGTTTGCAGTGATGATCTGGTAACCTTCCTGAGATAGGTTGTAGCCCACAATTTCCAGTATATCCTGCTCATCGTCAACCAATAAGATCTTAATGTCTTTTTTCTTCATAATGGTGTTACATATTATGTTTTGCGGCTGTAAAGGTAAAGATAATACAAAATGAACAAACGGGTTAACAATTATTTAATCTGTTAACAATTTAATAATAAAACGTAAATCCAAACGTAACGTTTTTGTAACAATAGGTTCGGACACCTGAAGTTTCTTTGCAGCGAAATTAAACGACACGAAATGAAACTTAAATTTTTAATTATCACACTATTTACCTTTGCCATGAGCTTTGCTCAAAACAAAGGTACAGTGACCGGTACAATTGCCGACAAAGATCTTAACAATGAACCCCTTCCTTTTGCAACAATACTTATAAAAGGAACACAAATTGGAACAAACACAGACGAAAACGGAAAGTACACACTTTCTGTACCTGCAGGAAGCCACACTTTAATTATTGACTTTCTTGGTTATGAAGCTAAAGAAGTTCCGTTCACCGTTAAAGCAGGTGAGACAAAAACTATAAACGAAGCATTAGGATCTACCAGCGTAGTACTTGAAGGCCTTGTTATGGAAACTACTATTAACCGTGAAAAAGAATCGGCACTTCTTGCTGAACAGAAAAAAGCCGTTGTAATAAAACAAACTATCGGTGCACAGGAAATGTCAAGAAAAGGTGTTAGCGATGCCGAAGGTGCTGTAACAAAAATGACAGGTGTTACAAAACAACAGGGTGCTAAAAACGTATTTGTAAGGGGACTTGGAGACCGTTACAACTCTACAACAATGAACGGTATGCCTCTTCCGTCTGAAGATCCATCATACAAAAACATCTCTTTAGATTTCTTTACATCAAACATTATCAAAAACATTGGTGTAAACAAAACTTTCGGATCAGAAATCTATGGTGACGTAGGTGGTGCTAACATTGATATTGTTTCTAAAGAACTTTCAGGAAACGAAGAATTCGAAATCGGAATCTCTACCGGCGTAAACACACAAACGGTTAGCAAGGATTTCCTTAAACTTGACGGAGGTAACTGGTTTGGTACCGTAGCCGATAAAGAAGCTGGCATCACAAACCTTAACTCTTATGATTTTGCAAACAAGCTAAATCCAAACACACAGTCAACTCAAATCAACACAGGAGCTAACGCTTCTTACGGTAAAAGATTTGATTTTGAGAACAACAACAGCTTCACTATGTATTTAGTAGGCGCTTATAGCAACGACTACAAATACAGGGAAGGTAAAATAAGACAAACAACCAGTATTGGTACTGTATATCAGGATCAGGATTACAAAAAGTACACTTATAATGTTTCACAAACATTAATGGGTAACTTTAAATACCGTTTTGAAAATTCAAACACAATTTCTTACAACTCACTTTACATCCATTCTAACTCTCAGTCTGTTGGTGATTACTTAGGACCTAACAACCCGGAGCAGGAAGGTGACGTTGAGTTTTTAAGAAGACAGCAGATGAACAACAACAACCTTTGGGTTAACCAGTTATTATCTACTATCGCTCTTAACGAGAAAATCGATCTTGACCTTGGTGCTTCTTACAATATGATTAGAACTACTGAACCGGACAGAAGAAGCAACAAATACCTATACAGAAACGGCAACTATACTCCGTCTACAAACAGTGCAGGTGATAACGAGCGTTATTTTGCCGACCTTAACGAAGATGATTTTGCAGGTAAAGCAGTAGCTTCATATAAATTTGAAAATGAAGGTAACAGCAAACTTGACGTTGGTTATAACTTCAGGCATACTACAAGAGATTTCTCTGCTCTTATCTTCAACCACCGTTTCTCAACACTTACATCTGTTGACATAAACGATGCTGATGGATTATTCAATCAGGAGAATCTTGACAACGGAGTATTCCAGCTTCAAACAGGTAGAGGTACAATGAACAACCCAAGAGTATTTGAACCGTTTACTTACAATGGTACAAGAACTATAAATGCTGCACTAACTACTTTCACTCATAATATAAACAATGACCTTGTACTTGTAGTAGGTGGTCGTTTTGAAAAAGTATTACAGGAAGTAGAGTATGACACTAACATCTCTAACAGTGACACTAACGGTAAGGCTAAAATTGACAAAAGCTACGTGCTTCCTAACCTAAACCTTAAGTACACCCTTAACGACAAAAATATCTTACGTTTAGCAGGTAGTATGTCATATACATTACCTCAGTTTAAAGAGGTGGCTCCGTTCAAATATCAGGATGTAAGTTTCTCTAGTCAAGGTAATCCTGGATTAATTCCTTCTGAAAACTATAACGCAGACATCAAATGGGAATTCTATCCAAAAGATGATGAAATAATAGCTATTACAGGTTTCTACAAGCACATTAAAAACCCAATCGCAAGATCAGAAATACCTTCAGGAGGTAACACGTTAACTTACCTAAATGTAGGTGGTACTGCAGACGCTATGGGTGTTGAACTTGAAGCCAAAAAGAATATCTACAAAGTAACTTCAGACGAAACAGGTAAAGAAACTGTATTATCTGCAGGAGCAAACATATCTTACCTTCATACAAGACAGGACTTAGAGAACCCTCTTCCACAGTTTACTAATTCTGAAGACAAGCTACAGGGAGCCTCTCCGCTACTTGTAAATGCCGACCTTACTTACAATCTTAAAAATGAAGGTTACAGCCTTACATCGTCTGTAGTAATGAACTATTTCAGCGACAGGATTTACTCAATAGGTACAAGAGGTTTTTCCAACATAGTTGAAAAAGGCATCCCAACCCTTGACTTTATAACACAAACATCACTGGGCGAGCATTTCGGTATCAGCCTTAAAGCGAAAAACCTTTTAAATCCTGACTTTAGATTAACAAGAGAATCTAACGGTAACACTAACCCTGATACTGTATTATCTACTTACAAGCTTGGTCTTGACTTTAGCTTAGGACTAACTTACAAGTTTTAACACTAACTTAATGTTAACTAAATGTTCATGTTAAGTACACTTAGTTCTTTTGCATCAGAAATAAAAACTAAGTACAATTAAACGAGTAAACACAATTAATAATAGACAAATGAAATCAAAATTTTTATCAATTCTTGCTGTTGCAGCATTAGTTTTAGCAAGCTGCTCAAGTGACGACGATTCTGGAAGCACTAATCCTCCGGTAGATTCTAACCTAAGCGGTAACCTAACTCAAGACTTAACCCTTGACGCTTCTGTAGATTATAAATTAACAGGTGCTCTTATCGTAAAAGACGGAGTTACTCTAACAATCCCTGCCGGTACTACAATCAACGCTGTTGCAGGTGGTACAGACGTTTACCTTCTAGTTGAAAGAGGTGGTAAAATCATCGCTGACGGTGATGCTCAAAACCCAATCCGTTTCACTTCAGACGCTGCTACTCCGGCTGCTGGTGACTGGGGTGGTATCATCCTTAACGGTAAAGCTCCTCTTAGCCGTCAGGACGGAACTAACAGCGAAGCTGCTACAGAAATAAACAACGCTTACCTATTTGGTGGTGACAACGTTGCTGACAATTCAGGTATTCTTGACTATGTAATCATTGAGTACACTGGTGCTAGAATTGATGATGAGTCTGAGCACAATGGCTTAACACTTAACGGTGTTGGTAACGGTACTCAAATCAGCAACATTTACCTTACTTACGGTGATGATGACGCTATCGAGTTCTTTGGTGGTACTGTAAACGTAAACAACATCCTTGTTGTTAACTGTACTGACGATATGTTTGACTTTACTCAAGGCTACAAAGGTACTATCACTAACGCTTACGGTATCCGCGAAGCTTCTTACACTGCTGTAACTGTTGACCCAAGAGGTGTTGAAGCCGACGGTAACCTAGACGGTAACTCTCCAACTGATATCAACCAATCTGACTTCGTTATCAACGGAATCACTATCATCAACAATGCTCCTGGAGCTGAAGCTACAATGCAGGATGTATTCAAAATCAGAAGAGGCGCTAAAGCTACTATCCTTAACGGATATGCTAAATTTGGTGCTGGTGTAACTGCTGGTGACTTTATTGACTTAACTGACTCTAAAGGTCCTGCTGCTGACGGTACTGCTCTTACAGTAACCAGAGATGCTGCTAACGGTCTTGGTGAAGCTACTGTTAAAAACACTCCAACTGATAGCGCTACAATTACAGAAAACGCTACTCAAACAGGTGCTAACTCTTCTGTATTCACTTGGACTGGTTATTCTTTCTAATCGAATCTCAGAAAATAATATTATTAAGAATACCCCTCCAAAAAGAGGGGTATTTTTTTGGTATGATATTTGAAATTAATTTTATATCTTTACACAATCAAAAGTCATAAATGAAGAAAAACTACTTTTATATTACTTTATTGTTCTTTTTCCTTTTTTCCTATGCCGCAATGGCTCAGGAAAACAAAGAAAGTTTAACTGTACAACAAGTACAGCAGGAGAGCATAGAAGGTTTGAACATCTACCCTAACCCGGTAAGTTCAGACAGGGTTTATATTACCTCTAAGTCATCTCAAAGCAAAGAGGTAGAGATTTTTGACATACTGGGCAAAAAAATACTTCACACAACCATTACAGGTAAAGAGCTTAATATATCTAACCTTACTGCAGGTGTATATATTATTAAGATCAAAGAAGGTGAAGCAACTGCAACCAGAAAACTGATAGTTAAATAACGATATTTAAATTAATAACATTTAAAGCACTGCAACAGCGGTGCTTTTTTATTTGTATTTTTGACAAAACTTTTACCCATTGCTTACCCCAAACGATATATTCACCATAGCATCAAAAAAGGAGTTTGAAAAAACTACCCTTAAAGTATTCAGGCACCAGTTTGACAATAATACCGTATACCGTAACTTTTGCGAACTACTGGGGAAAGACAAGCAAAATGTAAAAGTGATTAAAGATATTCCCTTCCTACCTATACAGTTTTTTAAAACTCATGATGTAATTAGCAGTACAGATAATATACAGATAACCTTTACCAGCAGCGGAACTACCGGAATGACTACCAGCAGGCACATTGTTACTGACTTAACTTATTATGAAGACAGCTTCAGGCTGGCCTTCTCTCAGTTTTACGGCAACATAGAAGATTATGCTGTACTGGCACTATTACCATCATATCTGGAACGCGAAGGATCTTCACTTATCTATATGGTGGAAGACCTCATAGAGCGCTCCAATAATCCCGACAGCGGCTTTTACCTGCACAATTATAATGAGCTTATTAAAAAACTTGCCGAACTGGAAAGCGCCGGACAAAACGTATTACTTATAGGCGTAACCTATGCCCTGCTCGACCTTACCGAGATGCAGCAATTTGACCTTAAGAACACCATTATTATGGAAACAGGGGGTATGAAAGGTAAACGCCGTGAAATGATACGTGAAGAACTCCATGAAATACTGTGCAATGGCTTTGGGGTTGGCAAAATCCATTCGGAATACGGAATGACCGAACTCCTTTCACAAGCCTATTCTTTAGGTGACGGTATTTTTGAATGTCCGCCCTGGATGGACATCCTTATCCGTGATACCGAAGATGCACTTAGCTATGTGGATACAGGAAAAACCGGAGGCATAAACGTGATAGACCTTGCCAATATTAACTCCTGCTCCTTTATTGCCACACAGGACTTAGGCAAAAAATACCCTAACCAGTCGTTTGAGGTACTGGGACGTTTTGATAATTCAGATATAAGAGGCTGCAACCTTATGGTACTTTAACATAGCGTTACACAGATAATCGTATCTTTACCGCTACGCAAATCTATTATACACATGTTTAAAAGAGTACTTTACACTACGCTGGCTATGCTGGCATTAACATCGTGCGGTAAAAAGAAAGAGGCCGAAACAGCCCGGAACCAACCGCAAAAACCAAACATTATTTTCATAATGACCGACGACCATGCCTTACAGGCAATAAGCGCATACGGTCACCCTATAAGCCATCTGGCAAAAACACCAAACATTGACCGCCTGGCTCAAAACGGCGCTTTGTTTACCAATAACTTTTGTACCAACTCCCTTTGCGGCCCCAGTCGAGCCACCATACTAACCGGAAAATTCAGCCATTTAAACGGCTTCAGGATGAACGGAGATAAGTTTGACAACGATCAGCCCACTTTACCTAAATACCTACAACAGACAGGCTATAAAACAGCCATAATAGGCAAATGGCATCTATCAGGCACTCCTACAGGGTTTGATTACTGGGATATATTAAACGATCAGGGAAATTACTATAACCCGCAGTTCATAAAACAACAGGACACTACTGTTACCGAAGGTTATGCAACCGATTTGATTACCGATAAAAGTATCGAGTGGATAAACCAAAACAAAAACGGAGACAAACCATTTTTTATCATGGTACACCACAAGGCACCACACCGCAACTGGATGCCTGCCTTACGTCACCTTAATATGTACGACAGCATTCATTTCCCGTTACCGGATACTTATTTCTCCAAACATGAAGGTCAGCTTGCCGCACAACAGCAGCTAATGACCATTTATGATGATATGTATGAAGGTCATGACCTGAAACTTACCAAAAAAGCAGGTAGCTCCGAACTGGCACACAACCCGTGGACTACTGATTTTGACCGTATGACTCCCGAACAGCGCAAAATATGGGATAATGCCTATCAGGCAAAAAATGATGCATTCCACAAAGCAAACCTACATGGTAAAGAACTGGCAGAATACAAATTCCAGCGTTACGTTCAGGATTATCTTGCCACTATAGCATCGGTAGATGAAGGCGTGGGGAAAATACTGGATTATCTGGATGCAAACGGACTTACCGAAAACACTATAGTAGTATACACATCAGATCAGGGATTCTACATGGGTGAAAACGGATGGTTTGACAAACGTTTTATGTACGACATTTCCATGAAACAGCCATTGCTTATACAATACCCGCCTAAAATCCAGAAAGGTTCGGTAGTGCCTGCTATGACACAAAACCTGGACTTTGCCGCTACGCTTTTGGATTATGCCGGAGCAACTATACCAGACGATTTTCAGGGACAATCCATCAAGCCTATTTTAGACAATAAAGTAAACCCGGATGACTTTAGGGATGCACTATACTATCATTATTATGACTTCCCAGCCTTCCACATGGTAAAAAGGCATTATGGCGTAAGAACCAAACGCTACAAGCTTATTCATTTTTATGACGACATTGATGCATGGGAAATGTATGACCTGAAAACTGACCCTGAAGAACAGCATAACCTGTATGACGACCCAAATTATGCCGACATACAAAAACAGCTACATAAAAGACTAAAAGAGCTACAGGAACAATACAAAGTAACCGATGAGGAGTTTAAAACAACTCCAAAGGAAAGAGTAGAAAAAACATACGAGAACTTCAGGAAACTTAGAGGTACTCCAATGAAATAAAAAAACGGCTCAATGAGCCGTTTTTTTATTTTCCGTTACCTGAGTGTCATTCCGATTGCAGCGTAGCGGAATAGAGGAATCTCAATATCAAAAAGATTTATTTCATCAGGTCGGCTTGCAACCTCATACCTCATTTCATTACGTATCGAAATAACAATAAATCATTAAAAAAGCCGCTCAATGAGCGGCTTTTTCATATCTGTATTTTAAACTAGTCCTCAACAGGAACTACAAAGTTCTTTTTCTTACCAAAAGAAACAAGGATATACTTATCAAAAAGCAAATCGGCTGAACTTAAACCATAGCTTTCGTCAACCTTAACTTTATTAACAGCAACAGCATTTGCCGCTAATGATTTCCTCGCCTCTTTTCTTGAAGGGAATATACCGGTAAGGTCACTTAAAACCACTACTATATCCTCCCCTTCTGTAAGTACTGATTTTTTAATTGGAGTTGTAAAAAACTCACCAAAAATATCAGTAAAGAATTCCTCACTCTCCGCCTCTATAGCAGCACGGTCGTAGTTAGAGAAAACAAACTCAGCTTTCTTAACTGCATCCTCATATGCTTCCTGCGAATGAACAAATACGGTTACCTCCTGTGCCAGTTTCTTCTGTAAAGCTCTTAGGTGCGGAGCCTGTTTGTGCTCTTCAATCAACTGTTCAATTTCACCCTGTTCAAGGAAAGTAAATATCTTAATATATTTCTCAGCATCAGCATCACTGGTATTTAACCAGAACTGGTAGAATTTGTAAACCGAAGTCTTATCGGCATCCAGCCAAATGTTTCCGCCTTCGGATTTACCGAATTTAGAACCGTCAGCCTTAGTGATAAGTGGAGTGGTCATAGCATAGGCCTTAGCCCCCTCGTCGTTCATTCTTCTAACAAGCTCGGTACCCGTGGTAATATTACCCCACTGGTCACTACCGCCCAGCTGAAGCATACAGTTATAATGTTTATGAAGGTGATAGAAATCGTAACCCTGTATTAACTGATAGGTAAATTCGGTAAACGACATACCTGATCCTGCCTCACCCGTAAGCCTCTTTTTAACCGAGTCTTTTGCCATCATGTAGTTAACGGTAATACGTTTACCTACATCACGCACAAACCCGATAAAAGAGAATTCCTTCATCCAGTCGTAGTTATTAACCAGCACCGGAGCATTTTCTTCCTTAGCATTAAAGTCAAGAAAACGGGAAAGCACTCTTTTAATTCCTTCCACATTTTTGTTTAGCGATTCCTCATCAAGCAGGTTCCTCTCGTCACTCTTGCCCGAAGGGTCACCTATCATACCTGTAGCACCACCCACAAGCGCAATAGGCTTATGTCCGCATTTGTGCAGGTGCACCAAAATAATGATAGGCACTAAGCTACCAATGTGTAGTGAATCTGAAGTTGGATCAAAGCCAATATACGCCGTTGTAACCTCTTTACTCAGTTGTTCTTCGGTTCCGGGCATGATATCATGTATCATACCTCTCCATCTTAGCTCTTCTACAAAGTTCTTCATATCAAAAATTTAGTGAAGTGCAAAAATACAATGTACGGCGATAAAAACATACCCCCGTTGTTTAAAAAAAGTGAATATTTATAATTATGTCAATATAAAATAGACCAATCAATGGTTATATTTGTTATATGATATTAGTTACAGGAGGAACAGGACTGGTAGGTGCACACCTGCTGCTGCGTTTGGCCGAAGGCGAAACGCCCGTAAGGGCATTGTACCGCAACGCCGATACAACCAGAAAAACAAAACACCTGTTTTCTCATTATGGCAAGCAAAACCTGTTTGAAAAAATAGAATGGCTGGAAGGCGATATACTGGAAACTCCGTCACTGGAGCTTGCTCTGGCAGGCGTAGAAAAAGTATACCACTGTGCTGCCAGTATTTCTTTTGACCCTGCCGACGAAAAATTACTGCGAAAAGTAAACATAGAAGGAACTGCAAATGTGGTAAACTGCTGCCTGGCACTGGGTATTCGCAAACTGTGCCATGTAAGCTCGGTAGCTGCTTTGGGTGACCTGAAATACAACGAGACCGTTATTACAGAAGAAACCGAATGGAACCCGGAGAAATTCCATGCCGATTATGCCATTAGCAAACACGGTGCAGAAACCGAAGTTTGGAGAGGCTGGCAGGAAGGCCTTGAAGTTGCTATTATAAACCCCGGACTAATTTTCGGTTATGGCTTTTGGAATCAGGGCAGCGGCGAAATATTTAAAGCCGTTAACAAAGGACAATATTTTTACACCAAAGGCACTTGTGGTGCCGTGGCCGTTGAAGATGTTGTCGAGATAATGATTAGGCTAACGGAATCTAACATATCTGGCGAACGTTATACCGTAGTAGCCGAAAACATTACCTATGAGAACATTTTTAACGCTATAGCCGATGGTATGCACAAAAAGCATCCGTTTATATATGCCACTCCGTTTATGACCGATATGGCTTATCGCTTGGACTGGTTTTTCTCAAAACTACTTTTCAGGAAAAGGCATTTTACCAAATCAATGGCAAAATCAGCACATAAGCATCAAAATTTTGACAATTCAAAAATAAGAGAAACCCTTAACTACAACTTTAGGGATGTAAAAGGCTACCTCACAAAAATTGGAGAAAAATTCAGGAATAATCATCAATAAAAGAGCGGGCTAATTAGCCCGCTCTTTTATTCTATTGAAATACTATCATTAAGTACTTTTATATCATCCCTAATCACATCAGCACTATCTTTAACAACCTTTGCCTTAAAATCTTTAACAACATTTTTATTCTCCTTAGAAACTATGCTGTCAATTTCAACTTTTTCAGCTTTAAGCCTTTCAGATACTTTTTCTAAAATTGATTCATAGCGATCAAAATCGGCTGCATAATACTCATTGCTTTGAGCAAAAGTTAAGCTGTCCGTTTGGTATTTATCATAAATATAAGTATCAATCTTAATATCGTTAGCACTAAGCACAGCCGGAGCAAAAGAACTTATAGACTGTAACAGCGCTACATCATAGAGTATATCTTCCATCTTATCTTCACTTAAAAGATTATCCGGCTCCCGTAATTTATCATTACAGGCAAAGAGACATACTGCCGATAATAAAACTGCAATTCTTTTCATGATTATTATTATTCTCTGTTAAAAAGTAAACGCTCACCACAACGGATATCTTTTACCTTAAAGTTATTGTATACCAGTTGTCCGTTAACAAATGTGTGTGTAATTCTTGATTTAAAGTTAGTACCCTCAAACGGAGACCAACCACATTTATATAGTATGTTTTCTTTTTTCACGTTCCAAGGCAGTCCTGCGTTTACAATGGCAAGATCGGCAAAGTAACCTTCACGTATAAAACCGCGCTTCTCTACCCTGAATAGTTTTGCAGGGTTGTGTGCCATTTTCTCCACTATCTTCTCTATAGATATTTTACCCTGATGATACGCCTCAAACATAGCCACTACAGCATGCTGCACAAGCGGACCGCCCGATGGAGCACTGGTGTAAGGATTTTGTTTCTCCTCCAGTGTATGAGGTGCATGGTCGGTAGCAATAACATCTATCCTGTCGTCAAGCAATGCCTCCCAAAGCGCTTTTCTGTCTTCAGCCGTTTTTACAGCAGGGTTCCATTTGATAAACGACCCTTTCTTCTCATAATCGGCATCGGTAAACCAAAGGTGATGTATACACACCTCGGCAGTAATTTTTTTCTCCTCAAGCGGAATTTTATTGGTAAACAGTTCGGTTTCCTTAGCTGTAGACACGTGGAAAACGTGCAGCCTCGCCCCTGTTTTTTTAGCCAGTTCTATTGCTCTTGACGATGAGATGTAACAAGCCTCTGCACTTCGTATAAGCGGATGGTATTTCATTGGGATATCATCACCAAACTCCTCTTTATATTTTGCAAAATTGGCACGTATAGTAGCCTCATCTTCACAGTGTGCAGCAATAAGCATTGATGTGCTTGAGAAAATTTTTTCCAACACCTGCTCATCATCAACCAGCATATTACCTGTAGACGAACCTAAAAAAAGTTTTATGCCGGCCACATTTCTCGGGTTGGTTTTTAAAACCTCCTCAAGGTTATCGTTAGTACCCCCCATCATAAACGAATAGTTAGCATACGATGTTTCGGCTGCTCTTTGGTACTTCTGCTCCAAAAGCTCCTGTGTTACCGCATTTGGCACGGTATTAGGCTGCTCAATGAATGATGTGATACCACCGGCAACTGCAGCGCGAGATTCGGTTTCAATATTCCCCTTATGAGTAAGACCCGGCTCCCTAAAGTGCACCTGATCATCTATCGCTCCCGGAATAAGGTAATTCCCTTCGGCATCAATAATTTTAATATCAGAAGATTTTGCACTGATACTATCAGCAATCTCCTTAATATATTTATCCTCAATTAAAAGATCGCCTTCAAAAATAGACCCTTCGTTTACGATTTTAGCGTTCTTAATTAAAACCCTGTTCATTTTATCCGTTATAATCTGTTAAGCATTTTTTTAATTCGTAATGAAATAACACCAAAAATTGCTTCCTTAATAATGGCATTACTCATTTTAGACTGTCCTTTTGTCCTGTCGGTAAATATTATAGGCACTTCTGTTATAATAAACCCGTTAGACCAGGCCCTGTATTTCATTTCAATTTGGAAAGCATACCCCACAAACTTAATTTTATCAAGATTTATAGTTTCCAGTACCTTGCGTGTGTAACATATAAAACCGGCAGTAGCATCGTGAATTTTCATTCCCGTTATCATTTTCACGTATACCGAGGCATAATATGACATAAGCACGCGGCTAAGCGGCCAGTTCACAACATTTACCCCAGTACTGTACCTTGACCCAATTGCCATATCGGCTCCGTTTTTACAACTTGCCTGCAACCTTTCCAAATCGGCAGGATTATGTGAAAAATCGGCATCCATCTCAAAAATATATTCGTATTTTCTGGCAATGGCCCATTTAAATCCGTGCACATAGGCAGTACCTAATCCCTCTTTACCAGCCCTAACTTCCAGAAAAAGGTTATCAGGAAACTCCGCCTGAAGCTCTTTTACCTTAGCAGCAGTTCCATCGGGCGAATTATCATCAACCACCAGTATATCGAAGCTTGTCTCTAAAGAAAAAACAGCCCTTACAATGGTTTCAATGTTCTCAATTTCGTTATAAGTAGGTATTACTACTATACCTTCGCTCATGTGCGCATGAATTTTGAATGCAAAAATAATGTATTTCTAACGTGCATGCCATAATTAAATTATAATTCTGCAAAATAACTGTACATAAAATGTTTAATTTTGCTGTGTATGACCGACTTCGTTTTACATGAAAGAATAACTGATAGCAAAGACTGGGCCACCATCCTGTTTGTTTTTTGCTTTGTGCTAATTGCTGCAAACCGCTCTGTATTCGGGGTACGCTTTGCCGAGTTCTCAAAGCTCGCACTATCAAACAAATACATAAAAATATACAAGGATAGTGGTAATATGACCAGCAGCTTCACTATCTCCTTCTTTTTTGTTCAGCTGGTATCATTTTCATTTTTCATACAATTCCTGCTAAGCTATTTTGGCAGCAGTAGCAAATACAACCTTATTACCTTCGTACAGATATTTACTTTTTTAAGCTTTTTTATCCTATCTAAATACCTTACCGAGAAAATAATAGCCACTTCATTTAACATAGAGGAGTTTAACGACCAGTTTAATCTTATGAAGGTAAATTACAGAACCTACATAGGACTGGTGTTACTTCCGTTAAATGCAATACTGTTTTACAACAGTAACCCGTCCCCTTTTGTGGTTTATACAATTTTAGCCCTAATAATTATGGGAAGCCTTTATTCATACATAGTTTCGCTAAAGACTTATCAAAATTTGATGCTCGGTAAATTATTCTATTTTATTTTGTATCTTTGCACTCTTGAAATAGCACCCTATTATTTCATGTATTATTGGTTTACAAAAAGTTAGTTATAACAACATGTCAAATATGAAAGTGAAAACAATTTTGGTTTCGCAGCCGGAACCTAAAGTAGAAAATTCACCATACTTCGAAATCCAGAACAAACTAAAAGTAAAAGTAGACTTTAGGCCATTTATCCACGTAGAGGGTGTAAGCGCAAAAGATGTTAGGGCTCAAAAAATTGACCTTAACAACTTCACTGCCATAGTCCTTACCAGCAAGAATTCTGTTGATAATTTTTTCCGTGTAGCGGAAGAAATGCGTTATAAAGTGCCTGAAACTATGAAATACTTTTGCCAGAGTGAGGCCGTAGCCTTCTACCTGCAGAAGTATGTGGTGTACAGAAAAAGAAAAATCTATGTGGGCCAGAAAGATTTTGCCGATCTTTCTCCGCTTATTAAAAAGTATAAGGATGAGAAATTCCTTTTACCGGCTTCAGATCAGCTTAACGACGATGTCCCTCAAACAATGGACAACCTTAAGGTAAACTGGACAGCGGGCACTTTTTATAAAACAGTGATGAGTGACCTTTCTGACCTTAAAGATGTTTACTACGATGTACTGGTATTTTTCAGTCCTACAGGAATTAAATCTTTATTTAAAAACTTCCCTGATTTCAAGCAAAACGACACCAGAATTGCTGTATTTGGAAGCACAACCCAAAAAGAAGCCCTGGACCGCAACCTGCGCATAGATATTATGGCACCTGCACCAGGAACCCCTTCGATGACAATGGCTCTTGAGAAATACATTATAGAAGCCAACAAAGGGAAATAATATTACATTACACCAAACACACACAATATACAGAAGCCGCTTTTTAAGCGGCTTTTTGTTTATACATATTTTATAACACCAACTCTATACAAATAAAAAAAAGAGCCGTAAAAACGGCTCTTTTTCATTATTCTAAAATTTCCTGATTATGCCACTGGTGCACCTGCCATGATTTCGTCATTGGCAAATTCTTCAAATTTGGCAAAGTTTTTCCTGAACGACTCGGCAAGCTCGTGTGCTTTTGCATCATAAGCATCCTTATCTTCCCATGTAGTCCTTGGGTTTAAAACCTCATCAGGAACATTAGGGCAGGTTTGCGGTATCGCTAAGCCAAATACTTTATGTGTTTTGTAATCCACATTATCCAACTCTCCGTTAAGAGCTGCAGTAATCATGGCTCTGGTATATTTTAATTTCATACGCTGACCCGTACCGTAAGCACCACCGGTCCATCCGGTATTAATAAGCCATACGTTAACGCCGGCTTCTTTCATTTTAGCACTTAGCATCTCGGCATATTTTGTTGGGTGAAGCGGCATAAACGGCGCACCAAAACAAGCAGAGAAGTTAGGCACCGGCTCATTGATGCCTGCCTCCGTACCTGCTACCTTAGCTGTATAACCCGAAATGAAGTGGTAAGCAGCCTGACCCGGAGTCAATTTAGAAACCGGAGGCAGTACCCCAAACGCATCGGCAGTAAGGAAAAATATGTTTTTAGGGTTTTCACCGATAGATCCCGGCTGAATATTATCTATATGATATATTGGGTAACTAACACGTGTATTAGGTGTGATTGAAATATCTTCAAAATCAACCTCTTTAGTACCTTCTTTAAAGATTACGTTCTCTAAAAGAGCTCCTTTTTTAATAGCCCTGAATATATCCGGCTCATTTTCTTCTGTTAGGTTGATAACCTTAGCATAACAACCTCCCTCAAAGTTGAAGATAGTATTTTCTTTAGTCCATCCATGCTCATCGTCACCAATAAGCTTACGTGCAGGATCGGCAGAAAGTGTAGTTTTACCTGTACCTGAAAGACCGAAGAAAATAGCTGTATCACCCTTCTCACCTACATTGGCACTACAGTGCATAGGCAAGGTGTTTTTAAAGACAGGAAGTATAAAGTTAAGCGCAGAGAAAATACCTTTTTTCATCTCTCCTGTATAACCTGTACCGCCAATAAGAGCAATTTTTCTTGTAAAGTCAAGTATTGCAAAATTGTGCTGACGTGTACCGTCTACAGCCGGATCGGCCATAAAGCCCGGCGCACATACCACATGCCATTCTGCATCAAAGTTCTCCAGTTCAGAATCTTCAGGACGAAGGAACATATTATAACAGAAAAGGTTTGACCATGCACATTCGGTAACCACCCTTACGTTCATTCTGTAATTAGGATCAGCACATACATAGCTATCCCTTACATAAACTTCTCTATCCGAAAGGTATTGGGTTACTTTATTATACAGTTTTTCAAATTTATCACTATCAAAAGGAATATTGATATTACCCCACCATACTTTATCTTCAGTAATACTGTCTTTAACTATAAAGCGGTCCTGAGGAGATCTTCCGGTAAACTCACCTGTATTAATTGCCAGCGCTCCTGTAGAACTTTCGACACCCTGGCCTTTCTCTATCGTAATATCATGTAACTCATCCGGAGTTAACTGATACTTTACATTAGCATTTTTAATTCCCATTTTCTCTAACGAAATCGTTTTCGTAAAAAGGCCAAAATTACTCATAAGTTTTGTTATTAAGTTGCATTGTTTCAGGGGACAAAAGTATAAATTAAACTTTACAAAATAAAAAATTAAAACAAAATTATTGTTTTTGCCTCATTATATGTAAAAATAATACTACCCAGGCACAAATTAGTAATAATCCTCCAACAGGTGTTACAAAACCTATTGTTTTGAAATCGAACGAAAAAAGGCTGTTACAGGATAAAAAATAGATAGATCCCGAAAAGAAAAATACCCCTATCGTTGTGAGTATCAAAATTGTTTTTTTAGCCTTTTGTGTTAACATTGAAGTTGTACCTACAAAAAGCAGGAATAAAGCATGATATATTTGATATTTTACTCCGGTGTCAAAAGTGGCTATCTGTTCTGGTTCAATCAGTTTTTTTAATCCGTGTGCTCCAAAAGCACCAAGCATAATACCCGTAGCACCCAGTATTGCTGCAATAGCTATAGTTTTTCTATCCATGATTATATTATTGTGAGGGTAAATTTAAAAAGTTTAACGCATTTATTTTGACAAATAATTTTTATAAATATAACAAATTGCTACTTTCGTGTTATAATTAAAATAACCAAACTCAAATGAGGAATATATTAATAATTGGTGCAGGACGCTCTGCATCATCATTAATTAAATACCTTTTAGACAAATCAGAGACTGAAAACCTGCACCTTACTATTGCAGACCTTTCTCTTGAACTTGCTAAAAAGAAAACCGCAGGCCATCCTCGCGCCACAGCTATAGCTTTTGATATTTTTAATGCAGAACAACGCGATACACAGTTAAGCAAAGCCGATATAGTAATATCCATGCTTCCTGCACATTTGCATTATGAGGTGGCTAAAGACTGTATTAAACATAAAAAACATCTGGTAACCGCATCATACGTTAGCCCTGCCATGCAGGAGCTGGATACTCTGGTTAAGGAAAACAATCTTGTTTTCATGAACGAGATAGGCCTTGACCCCGGTATAGACCACATGAGCGCCATGAAAGTTATAAATGAAATACGAGACCAGGGCGGTAAAGTAATTTTATTTGAATCGTTTTGTGGCGGACTTGTAGCACCGGAAAGCGATAATAACCTGTGGAACTATAAGTTTACCTGGAATCCGCGTAATGTGGTGCTTGCAGGACAGGGAGGAACAGCCAAATTTATTCAGGAAGGAACTTACAAGTACATCCCTTACAATAAACTTTTCCGTCGTACAGAATTTATGGAGGTAAAAGGCTACGGCCGTTTTGAAGGCTACGCCAACAGAGACTCCCTTAAGTACCGTAGCGTTTACGGACTGGATGATGCCTTAACCCTATATAGGGGAACTCTTAGACGTGTAGGCTTCTCTAAAGCATGGAATATGTTTGTACAACTGGGCATGACCGATGATTCATATATTATGGAAAACTCAGAGAACATGAGCTACAGGGAATTTGTGAATTCGTTTTTACCTTACCATCCCAGTGATTCGGTTGAACTGAAATTAAGACACAGCCTTAAACTTGACCAGGATGATATACAGTGGGATAAACTGGTAGAGCTGGACATTTTTAACCCTAATAAAAAAGTGGGACTTATAGATGCTACTCCAGCTCAGATACTGGAAAAAATACTAAGTGATAAGTGGACTCTTAGCCCAGAGGATAAAGACATGATTGTTATGTATCACAAGTTTGGATACGAACTCAACGGAGAACGTAAACAGATTGACTCTACGATGGTTTGCATAGGGGAAGACCAAACCTACACTGCAATGGCAAAAACGGTAGGATTACCTGTAGCCATGGCAACCTTACAAATATTAAACGGTAACATTACCACACCGGGGGTACAAATACCTATAAATAAAGAAGTATACGAGCCAATATTAAAAGAGCTTGAAGATTTTGGGGTCGTTTTTCACGAAAAACAAGTTCCCTACATGGGCTATAACGCCAATAATGTAGTGAGCTAGACCTCCTTTACTAACTCAATATTTTTTACAGCCTTTCCCACCGCCCCGGGAAAGGTTTTTTATTTCTATCTGTAACCAAAAAACGTATATTTACATTAAACTGAAAGGTTATGAAGATAAACTCACTACAGATTGAAATAGACGGCATTGATAAAGAAATACTACGCTACCTTATGGAAGATGCGCGTAAACCCATATTACAGATAGCCGCAAAAATAGGCATATCGGGTGCAGCTATTCACCAGCGCTTGCGTAAACTGGAACAGGCCGGAGTGATAGCCGGATCAAAATTTATAGTAAACACAAAAGTTTTGGGCTACAGTACAATGGCATTTGTGGGGATCTATCTGGAAAAAGCCTCCAGTAACTTTGAAGCAGTTAAAGAACTTAGAAAAATACCCGAAGTACTGGAATGTCATTATACCACAGGAAACTGGTCCATACTAATAAAAATGATTTGTCGTGACAACGAACATCTAATGCAGCTACTTAACAAAAAAATACAGCCCATTAACGGAGTATCAAGAACCGAAACCTTTATATCACTGGAACAGCAAATTGAAAGGCAGATACAGTTGTAACAGCAAGTCAGGCAAGATTATGAAAAAGACTACAACTATAATCAGTTTATCATTAATAACATGTCTTTTATTTAGCTGCAACAACCCTAGTTACATAAAAAACAAATACACAATAACAGGTGCAACAGTCCTTATAATAGATTCTACACAGATAGATTTAAAATTAGCAGTCACTTATTATTCTGACTCAACATACAGTAATTTATTCCCCAATTCTATTGAAAAAGGGCAAAAAGGAAGTGATGATGAAATTTTATTTTTAGGTTTTAAAAAGGGAAATCCCAACGAGGCATTAAGTGAGATTGCCCAAAAGTTAAACTCAAAGAAAAAAGGATATACGGGAGAAAAACCGGAACGCGGCTACACCATCCCTAATACAAATACTAACTATGATGAATTAATCATGATAATTAGAAGAAAAAACAGTATTGACACTCTAAACATAGAAGCATACAAACAAACTCCGTAAATAAAAAAACAGCCGGACTTAAAGACCCGGCTGTTTATCAAGATATATATAGACAGGCTTATCGCCTGGAACCTCCAAATACCTGCAATGCCCAGTACAACAGCATAGCTAACGATCCAAGAGCAGCAACCACATATGTACGGGCTGCCCATTTTAATGAATCCTCAGCACCTGCATATTCCTGCTGACTAAGCATATTCTTACTTTTTAACCATGCTAAGGCACGGTTACTGGCATCATATTCCACTGGCAGCGTTACAAAGCTAAACAGTGTGGCAATAGCCATAAGTGCAACACCTAAAACAGCTATATAATACCCCATACCTATTTTAGCGGCAGCACCTAAAATCAAGCCTAAAAATATAAGCATAGGCGCAAGGTTAGAAGAAACGCTTACCACAGGTACCATTTTAGACCTAAAAGTAAGCATGCTGTATGCTGTAGCATGCTGAACGGCATGCCCTACCTCGTGTGCTGCAACAGCTGCCGCAGCAGCATTGCGTTGATTATATACGGCCTCACTTAGGTTTACAGTTTTATCTGCCGGGTTATAATGATCGGTCAACCTACCGGCTACCGATACTACCTTTACATCATAGATACCATTATCCTGCAACATTTTCTGGGCGATTTCGGCACCACTCATACCATTTCTTAAGTGTACTTTTGAATAAAAAGCAAACTTACTTTTCAGTTTAGAACTAATATAAAAACTAGCTAAACCAATAATACCTAATAAAATATAATATTCTAAATACATCGTTTTTTGATTTATATGGTAAACATATAGCAAAATTAAAGCCAATCTTAATCAAGACTGGCTTTAACTGCTATTTTGACGCTATATCAGGCTTTTACCATGCCCAAAGTGCTAATCTGACATAAAAAGTACCCAAACCGTTTTCTTTTACCGTATTACCTACAGAGGCAAAATCTGACTTCCATTTACCATTTGTTAGCCCAATATCATATCCGGCATTAATCCTTAACGGGAAATTGGTATCCCTAAGGAAACCAAAGGCTACAGACGGACCAACATTCAACAAACCGCTTCTAAGTGAAACATGGGAGTTGTTCATTGTGTTAGGAAGATCATCAAGGTCGACATAATTGTTTCTAGAAAACAGGTTAACATAGTAAGAGGTGTATGATACATCTCCTCCTGCAGAAAACATAAAATCCTTGTTTTCCCAAATCGTGTAATGCACCCTTAACCTACTGCTTGTACCAATAGACTGTGTCCTGAAACCACCATCGTTCCTGTCATAAAAACTACCGGAAATCTCAACATCGGTATACATTTTTGAGTCGGGAATGTTAATGCGGAACCCAAGGGCAAATTCTGGAGTTGCTTCATCAATTTCGCGGAAACCGGCATTAGCAAGCTTGTCGTTAAGTTTAAATCCACTGTTAATATTTGCACCTAATGCAAAATACAGGTAAACGGGCTTTTCTTTTTCCGTTGTAGTTGTTTCAGGCTGAGTTTCCTGAGCAAAGATTGACGATTGAACTCCAAAGCAGCAAAGAGCTGCAAATAGTAAGGCTTTTTTCATAGCATGATTGTTTATTTGGTTATTTGATTTTAGCACTACCAAACCATGTGCCAAAATTCCTGTTAACACTAAAGTACTGCTTTTTAGCACAGGTTGTTATACCTTAAAGATTCTTCACTACACTTCGTTACGTTCAGAATGATAAAGCAGCCCCTAGTACATATTAGTCCCATACTGACGATAGGAAGGATCAGTTTTTTTAGAGATTTCTCGACTCCACGATGTTTCGCTCGAAATGGAAAATAAAAAACCGCAGCGAGAGCTGCGGTTTTTTATAAATTTATACTTACAGGATTACAAAACCCTGCAAAAAAATTATCCTACGATATTAATAATCTTACCCGGAACAACAATTACCTTTTTAGGTGCACGTCCGTCAAGTTGCTGTACAGTACGCTCGTCGGCTAAAATAGTTTTCTCTATTTCAGGGACAGGCATATCCATAGGCAGTTCTATCTTAAAGCGCATTTTTCCGTTAAATGATACCGGATATTCCTTACTACTTTCCACAAGGTGTTCGGGATTGAATTTAGGGAAAGGCACTTTAGCGATACTTCCCTGATGTCCTAACCTGTGCCAAAGCTCTTCGGCAATGTGTGGCGCATAAGGCGAGATAAGTATTGTAAATGGCTCCAATATGGTACGCTCATGACATTTGATAGCCGAAAGCTCGTTAACGGCAATCATGAATGAACTTACCGATGTATTGAATGAGAAGTTCTCAATATCTTCCTGTACCTTTTTAATGGTTTTATGAAGTATTTTGTAAGCCTCCTTACTTGGCTGATTGGTATTAACTATAAGTCCGTTATCATCAAAATACAGTTTCCATAGTTTTTTAAGGAAGCCCGAAACTCCTGTTATACCGGCAGTATTCCACGGTTTGGCCTGCTCTAACGGACCAAGGAACATTTCATACAGCCTTAAAGTATCGGCACCATACTGCTCACAAATATCATCCGGGTTAACCACATTGTATTTTGACTTGGACATTTTTTCTACTTCGCGACCAACAATATACTTACCGTTTTCATTTAAAATAAATTCGGCATTCTTATAATCCTGACTTAACGGATGGGCTTTAAATCCTTCGATATCTAATTCATCAGAAGCATTTACAAGCGATACATCGACATGAAGTGCCTGATATGTAGCTCCATCTGTATTTTCAGTCTCAGCATGTTTTTTAAACTCTTCCTTACTTACAAAAGTAAGTTTACCAGCTTCTCTTTTCAAGAATGCAAAAGCCGAAGTACCTAAAATCATTCCCTGATTAATCAGCTTTTTAAACGGCTCTTCCTGAGCAATAAACCCGCGGTCTTTTAAAAACTTGTTCCAAAAACGACTGTATAGTAAGTGACCTGTAGCGTGCTCGCTACCGCCAATGTATAAATCTACACTTTCCCAGTATTCCTGTGCTTTTTTAGATACGAATTCCTCATCATTGTGCGGGTCCATATACCTTAACCAGTACCATGAACTACCTGCCCAACCCGGCATAGTGTTTAGTTCAAGCGGGAATACCGACACATTATCAATAAGGTCGTTGCTAACCACTTTGTGCTCTGCAACGCTCCACGCCCATTCTTTAGAGTTCCCTAACGGTGGCTGTCCGTCTTCGGTTGGAAGGTATTTCTCTACTTCCGGAAGGCTTATTGGCAAGTACTTATCTTCTATCATTTGCGGCAACCCGTTTACATAATAAACCGGGAACGGCTCACCCCAGTAACGCTGGCGAGAGAATACCGCATCACGAAGACGGTAATTGGTTTTACCCTTACCCTGCCCAATATCTTCAAGCGCCTCAATCGCTGTTTTGGTCGCTTTTTTATAATCAAGTCCGTTTAGGAAATCAGAATCCTTTAGCTTCACGCCGTCTTTAGAACCATAAGCCTCTTCGGAAATATCTACTCCGTCAAAAATATTTTTAATCGGGATATTAAAGTGCTTCGCAAAATCATAATCACGCTGGTCTCCGGCAGGTACCGCCATAACAGCCCCCGTACCATAACCTGCAAGCACATAGTCACCAATCCAAACCGGAATAGGCTCCTTAGTGAAAGGATGCTCGGCATACGCACCTGTAAACACCCCTGATATGGTTTTTACATCAGCCATACGCTCGCGCTCACTCTTTCTTGAAGTAGCTTCGATGTATGCCTCAACTGCTTCCTTCTGCTCCGGAGTAGTGATTTTTGCTACAAGTTCGTGTTCTGGCGCAAGCGTCATAAAACTAACCCCAAAAATAGTATCAGGGCGCGTAGTAAACACATCTATCGCAAACTCCCCCGTATCATCTCCTGTTAGCAGGTGAAGGAATTTATTATGATTGTCTTTTACTTTAAAAGTAACAGCAGCACCAACAGATTTCCCAATCCAGTTACGCTGACTGTCTTTTAGCGAATCGGTCCAGTCAATGGTATCAAGCCCTTGTAGTAATCTTTCGGCATAAGCGGAAATTCTCATACTCCACTGCGTCATTTTTTTACGCACTACAGGGTGTCCTCCCCTTTCGGAAACACCGTTCACAATTTCGTCGTTTGCCAACACAGTACCCAAAGCAGGACACCAGTTAACTTCGGTCTCAGCAAGATAGGTAAGACGGTATTTTAATAATATTTTTTGTTGCTCTTGTCCGCTATAACCTTTCCAGTCGGCAGCAGTAAACGCCGGGATGTTATCATCACAAACCGCATTTACTTTTGTATTACCGTTTGCTTCAAACTCGGCAATAAGGGTATGAATATCCTCTGCCTTGTTAGCATCTATATTAAACCACGAATTGAACAGTTGGATAAATATCCATTGTGTCCATTTGTAATACTCAGGGTTAGATGTTCTCACCTCCCTGTCCCAGTCAAAAGAAAAGCCTATTTTATCCAGCTGCTCCCTGTAACGTGCAATATTGGTTTCGGTAGTTACAGCAGGGTGCTGACCCGTTTGGATAGCATACTGTTCTGCCGGAAGACCAAAGCTGTCATATCCCTGTGGATGCAGTACATTAAAACCTTTATGGCGTTTGTAACGTGCATAAATATCTGAAGCGATATAACCCAGTGGATGCCCTACATGTAATCCTGCCCCCGATGGGTAAGGAAACATATCAAGCACATAGTATTTCGGCTTATCAGAAACATCTTCTGCCATAAAAGTACCGTTCTCTGCCCAGTACTTTTGCCATCTGGCTTCAATTTCGTTAGGATTGTATTTCATTGTATCAGTCTAAAGTCAAAAGTTTGAAAGTCTTTAAGGAACGCAAATTTACGCTTATTGTACGAAAGTCAAAACTTTGCCCGTTATAAACTATGTATAAACAAATACTTTATTTATTTTTACACCTAAAATTAATGTGTGTATGGCATCATCTTTTGAACAATTTCAAAAAAGGCGGTTGATTTCTTCATATTTCTCGGTTATATTAATCATTTTCATAGTACTTACCCTTCTGGGTGCATTAGGGCTTTTTGTTATCAATACAGAAAAGCTGTCGGGCTATGTTAAGGAGAATATTCCGCTTACGATTTATTTTAAGAGGGAGGCCAAAGACGAAAACATCAAGGCTTTTGGTAAAGAGCTTGAAACGGCAGACTACATTAAAAACTTTCACTACGTTTCCAAAAAAGAAGCAGCCGAAAAGAATAAGGATATACTAGGCGACTTTGAAAGCCTTATTGAAAATCCGTTATTTGATTCTTACGACATTCACCTTAAAAGTGCTTATGTACAGCCGGACAGCATCAAAAAAATTGATGAGAGGTTCAGGAAAAACGAAATGGTTGCCGATGTAAGCTATGACGCCGTAGTAGTGGAAATGGCAAACGAAAACATTAAGAAAATAACATTTTGGATACTGGTTATTAGTGGCGGACTTACCTTTGTGGCCATGCTGCTTATAAACAGCTCGCTAAGGCTATCCATATACTCACACCGTTTCACTATCAAAACCATGCAGATGGTAGGTGCAACAAAATCATTCATCAGGAGGCCTTTTGTATGGAGAGGCATCAAGCTGGGACTTATAGGAGCATTACTTGCTATAGGAGCCTTATTGTGGCTGGTTAACTATGTAGACGGCAAACTTCCGTTCCTTGGTATTTGGAAAGACTGGGTTCCTACAGCCATTGTAATGGGCGGTGTACTGGGATTTGGTATAATAATCGCAGCCATAAGTACGTTCTTTGCTACGCAGCGCTTCCTTAACCTAAGGACAGACGATTTATATTAAGTAAACTACTAAACCTGAAACTTTAAACCTGAAATAATCATTATGGGTAACGAGATAAAAACACATTTCCTTTTTGAAAAGGTAAACTATAAAATACTTTTAATAGGCCTTGGCGTTATTTTACTGGGCTTTATACTTATGGCCGGTGGCGGTAGCGATGATCCTAAAGTTTTTAGCGATGCTATTTTCAACTTTAGGAGAATAAGGCTTGCACCTACTGTGGTACTTATTGGTTTTGGTATTACCATTTATGCTATACTTAAAAACCCAAACGCTAAAAAAGACAGCAGTTTCCCGGAAGACGCCGAAATTAAAAACTTCAAAAAATAATTACCCCTAATGGATTACTTACAGGCCATTATTATAGCCATCATTGAAGGCTTAACCGAGTATTTACCTGTTTCATCTACCGGACACATGATTATCGCTTCATCCTTTTTCGGGATTGCAGGCGACGATTTCACCAAACTGTTTACCATAGTTATACAGCTTGGCGCTATACTTTCGGTAATTGTACTTTATTTTAAACGCTTTTTCCAAACGGTAGATTTTTACCTAAAACTGCTTGTAGCCTTTATGCCAGCCGTAGTATTGGGATTGCTGTTGAGCGATTTTATAGACAGCCTGCTGGAAAGTCCGCTTACGGTAGCCATATCTCTGGTTATAGGCGGGGTTATCCTTTTAAAGGTTGACGACTATTTTGGCGATTCAGAAAACACCGAAATCAGTTATGCTACCGCATTAAAAATAGGATTCTTTCAGTGTATTGCCATGATACCGGGAGTATCCAGAAGTGGTGCCAGTATTGTAGGAGGTATGTCGCAAAAGCTTTCGCGTAAGGCAGCTGCCGAATTCTCTTTTTTCCTAGCAGTACCTACCATGTTTGGCGCGACAGCAAAAAAATCATTTGATTACTATAAAGCCGGATTTGAACTTACCGGAGATCAGGTAAACCTGCTTATCATTGGTAATATAGTTGCCTTTATTGTAGGCACACTGGCCATAAAAACCTTTATTAATTACCTTAGCCGACATGGTTTTAAAGTGTTTGGCTACTATAGGATAATTGCCGGACTGGCAGTAATTATAATACATTACTTTATTCACCCACTTACTATTATTTAATGACGGCAGAAAGTTTTCAGGAAGGACAGGTAGTATTGATAGATAAACCACTGCAATGGAGTTCGTTTCAGGCAGTAAACAAAGTGAAGTGGGCCCTTAAAAAAAACTTAGGTTTAAAAAAGATAAAAGTAGGCCATGCCGGGACTCTTGACCCATTGGCTACCGGACTGCTTATTATATGCACCGGAAAATTCACCAAACGTATCCCCGAACTACAGGGGATGGTAAAGGAGTACACCGGAACTTTCCATATTGGAGCCACCACCCCTTCGTATGATTTGGAAACGGAAGCAAACGCTACTTTCCCAACCGAACATATAACTGAAGAACTGATACTGGAAACCACTAAACAGTTCACCGGTGAGATAGACCAGAAGCCACCTGTATTTTCGGCTATCAAAAAAGACGGCAAACGCCTGTATGAACACGCCCGTAAAGGCGAAGAGGTAGAAATTGCCTCACGCAAGGTTACCGTACATGAGTTTGAAATTACCCGCGTAGCATTACCCGAAGTTGATTTCAGGATTGTTTGCAGCAAAGGGACTTATATCCGTTCTATCGCTAACGATTTTGGAGCAGCCATGCAAAGCGGTTCGCATCTAACGGCACTACGCCGCACCAAAATAGGCGAGTTCTCAGTAGAAGATGCCATTTTACCCGATGCTTTTGAAACTATGGTTAAAGAGCTGAATAACGAATAGCTTTAGATATCTTTGCAGCATGAAAAAAGCAATATTCTTTTTACTCTTAGCTGCAAATTCCCTTTTTGCACAAAATATAAAACTAAAAGACGGCGATCTTATTTTTCAGGATATGGATTGCGGTCCGTTATGTGATGCTATTGAAGCAGTAACCGAAGGTTATAACGGAAATGACTTTAGCCACATGGGTATGGTATACCACCGCAACGATACCATTTATATTATTGAAGCTGCCGGAAGTGCTGTTAGGCTTACTCCACTGGAAAAATTTTCAAAAAACACTTCAAAACCTATGTATGTAGGAAGGCTAAAAAGGAAATACCGTAAGCTTATCACAAAGGCTATTGACTTCTCCCTTAATCAGATTGGTATCCCCTATGACGATGAGTATATATATGACAACGGCGCCTACTATTGCAGCGAACTCATTTATGATGCCTTTAAGTTTGCCAACAACGGAACTCCGTTTTTTGAATTACAACCCATGACCTACAAAGAACCCGGCACAAACGATTATTTCCCTGCCTGGGTAGAATACTACAAAAGCATTAATGCCGATATACCCGAAGGGTTACCGGGATGTAATCCGGGTGGAATATCAACTTCTAACAAGATTAAGGTGATTTCTGCGTTATAAGATAGAAACCAAATCAAAAGCCATAATGAAACACACCTTAAAAACAATTTTAGCACTATTATTTACAAGCGCTACAATACTAACAAGCTGCAATAAAAAAGAGGAAAAAACTGAAACTAAAAACTTTACCATAACAGGTAACTTTCTAACTCCGTACAACGACACTGTATTTTTTCTCCATGGTGATAAAAAGGACTATGCCATAGTAAAAAACAATACATTTAAACTTGAGGGCACAATTGACAATATTGAAGAAATGTGCGGTCGTTTTAGAATAAAGCCCTTTGGTAATGAACCGCGTATTTACTTAGATAACGGAGACATCAAAATAGACTTTGAACATATTGAAAGTAAAGGACCTATACCTGAAAAGTTTCTTTTTACAAGAAAAGTAGAAGGTTCCTTTAACCATAAAACATGGGATAATTACCGTTCTTTCTGGGAGGAAAATCATGAAAAAGAAAACTACTCAGAGCTAGTATTACAAAACCTTAAAAACAATATAGATTCGTTCCCTAACTCTCCTATGAACGGGAGAATTTTACAGGCCATTAAAGACCTTCTGAATGCTGCCCAACTCCAGGAAATAAAAAACAGCATTGATACAACTACTATTTTTAAAGAGAGCCTTAGAGAAATTAACATGGCTATAAAATCAAAATTAAGCGTGCAAAACGGGACTACTGTAAAAAATTTCGCCCTTAAAGACACCGAAGGTAACATCGAAAACTTTTATAACCCAAATAACAAATTCACCATAATAGATTTTTGGGCATCATGGTGTAGCGAATGCAGGCTGGAAAACAGAGAACTCCCTGAACTGGCTAAAAAATATGGAGATAAGCTGGAAATAATAAATATTTCCCTGGATGATAATAACGAGAAATGGAAAAAAGCTATTGAAAAAGACGGACTGATATGGAACAACTATATTGCAGGCGACCTAAAAACAGAAATAAAAAAACATTATGGAATTACAGCTATTCCTCATAAAATTTTTCTTGACCCTAATGGCAAAATTATAGGAATCAACCAAAGTTATGAGCAAATAGGTGAAATACTGGAAAAGCAATAAGAGATTCTTCCTGCCGTAAGGATGTAAAACAAAGTCCGCTCAATGAGCGGACTTTGTTTTACATATTCTCTGCGTTTTCAAGCAGTAGTGTTATTTCTTTCATGGTGCTTTCACCTTTATCATGCAAATACCATTTTTGCAGTTGGGTTTTAGCCTCCTGGTCAATAACACCGTGCTGTTCCTTGTAATCCCTTATCAGCTTTGCTGCATCGTGAGGTCTTGGGCCCCAGCTTCCGCGGGCAATATGGGTATCTTTCTCCACTAATACCAGCTTTGGTATAGACCTCGCCCCGTTAGTTAAATATTCGTTCATTAGTTCGTCGTTATCATCACGAAGCACTATTTCCAGCTCCAGCTTATCGGTCTCATTAGCCATCTTGTTTATAACAGGCACTATCTGTGCCGCATCGCCACACCAGCCTTCAGAAATTACAAGTAATATATGCTGTTTTTTAAGCTTGCTCAGTCTTTCCTTAATATCATCTGTCAGCTTTATGGTTTTATCAAGACGATTCATCCTTACTTCATTAAGCGAACTGTAATTGGTTAAATCTTCTGATTGTGTTGCCCCTGTAGACAGTCCGTCCTGAAGAAGCAACCCCATATGGTTTCGGTACTCTGAATAAGAATAACTGTTATCCAGACTTTTTTCTATTAGTGTACTCATAGTATAAATTTGTGCAAAAGTAAATTACTTTTTGCAATAGCAAAAAAGAAGCCATCTAATAAAAAACTGTAATTTAGTCAGGTAATTCTAATCACACCATGAAATTTGACAACAGCACTATAGGCCTTATTTTTTCGGGGGGAGGCTCAAAAGGTATAGCCCATGCAGGGGTACTTAAATTTTTTGATGAAATAGGGATAAAACCATCCCACTTGGCAGGCACCAGTTCGGGTGCTATTGTGTCATCCCTCTATGCTCATGGCAAATCGCCCGAAGAGATATTGGAATTTTTTAAATCCATATACTTTTTCCACTGGAAACACTTTACCTTCCGTAAGGCAGGTTTTATAGATTCGGAAGCTTTTAAAAGTTATTTTCATTCGGCCTTTGGCGAAACCCTTATCGGGGAAATGAAATACCGCATGCACATTACCGCAACTGATTTGGTTTCGGGCAAGCTTAAAATCTTCGGTCCTGAAACAAAAATTGCCGATGCCGTACTGGCGTCATCTGCCTTTCCGGGTATTATATCACCTTATGAGATAGACGGTAAAATATACAGCGATGGTGGTATTATAAACCACTTCCCTACCGATGTATTACAGGGACGCTGTGAAACACTTATTGGAATATACGTAAGCCCTATACAAAAAATAGGAGCCGATGATCTGAAATCCATCAAATCAGTGACAACACGCGCTTACGATTTACTTTCAGCAAACAGTAACATGCAAAAGTTTACTCTATGCGACTGGGTTATCAGTCCGGACGAGCTTGCACTGTACAGTACCTTTGAAACCAATAAGCAAAAAATGGAGGAGATTTTCAATATTGGGTACGAATCAGCAAAAAAATCCTATGAGGACCTCATTGCGTAAATACCTATCATAAGCAGGGGTTAAAATTCTGTTTTAAGAAAAACAATAATTACTATATTTGCACCAGTCAAATATTACCCTATGAAATACAAAAGAATCCTGTTAAAGCTAAGCGGCGAAGCCCTTATGGGCGACAGGCAGTATGGCATTGATCCTAAGAGACTTGCCGAATATGCCCACGAAATAAAACAAATACACGATAAAGGTGTTGAAATAGCAATCGTTATTGGAGGCGGTAACATTTTTAGAGGTGTTTCCGGAGCCAGCAACGGTATGGACAGGGTTCAGGGAGATTATATGGGAATGCTAGCTACCGTAATTAACGGTATGGCATTACAGGGGGCCCTTGAAGATGCCGGCATGCAAACCAGACTGCAAACAGCCCTTAAAATTGAGGCTATTGCAGAACCTTATATTAAAAGACGTGCTGTGCGCCACCTTGAAAAAGGACGAATTGTAATTTTTGGAGCCGGTACAGGTAACCCATACTTTACTACCGATACAGCTGCAGTACTAAGAGGTGTGGAAGTTCATGCCGATGTTATATTAAAAGGTACACGTGTTGACGGTATTTATACTGCCGACCCTGAAAAAGACGCTACTGCCACTAAATATGACACGCTTACTTTTGAAGATGTACTTCAAAAAGGACTTAATGTAATGGACACAACTGCCTTTACACTTAGCCAGGAAAACGAACTACCTATTATAGTGTTTGATATGAACAAGGCAGGCAATCTGGTAAAAGTATGCGAAGGTGATACTGTAGGAACTACAGTAAGCGTTTAACTAAAAACTGAAAAGAAACAGCATTATGGAAGAAATAGATTTTATTTTAGATAGCAGCGAGGAGTCAATGAAAGGATCTCTTAGCCACCTTGAAAAAGAATTCCTTAACATCCGTGCGGGTAAAGCAAGCCCTGCCATGCTTGGTAGTGTAAAAGTAGATTACTACGGTTCTCAAACACCTCTTTCTCAGGTTGCAAATGTTAACACTCCCGATGCAAGAACCTTAACGGTTACTCCTTGGGAAAAGGCTATGCTACAGCCTATTGAAAAAGCAATAATGATTGCTAACCTTGGTTTTAACCCAATGAACAATGGTGAGAATATTATCATTAACATTCCGGCATTAACAGAGGAAAGAAGAAGAGACCTTGTAAAACAGGCTAAAGCGGAAGCAGAAGATGCTAAAATTGGCGTAAGAAATGCCCGTAAGGACGCTAACACTGAAATCAAGAAACTTGAAAAAGAAGGTACATCTGAAGATGTTTGTAAAAAAGCAGAAGACGATATACAGGAGCTTACCAATGCTTACATTAAGAAAATAGATGATTTGTTGGCTCACAAAGAAGCCGAGATCATGAAAGTATAAGTTTTAAGGTCCGCTGGTAACAGCGGACTCTTTGTTTATACTATCTTTGTAACAATTTTACGTATTGCGCGTTTAGCTTTAAAAACCCCTATGAGAGTTATTACCGTCCTGCTTTTTTTGTTCAGCATGGCTGCCAACGCCCAGTTTACAATAACCGGGATAGTTAAGGACGGCAGTACTAACTCACCTCTGCCTTTTGCTACTATAAAAACACAGGAAGGCAATACCATTATTGGCGACCTTGACGGTAAATTCATAATAGAAAGCAAAACCAAACAACAAAGCATAACCATTACCTATACCGGTTATGAAGCCAAAACTGTTAAAACACACAGTACAAAAAAATTTTACACCGTAGTACTTAAATCCAAACCAAACGAACTTGAAGAACTGGTTATTAACCAAGCCAACAAGGCTACAACTATAATAAAACATGCCATTCGTATTAAGGAGAATAATGACCCGCAACAAAAACTAAACAATTTTAGATACAAAACCTACAACAAACTTATTGTTACGGCTAATCCCGATTCCATAAGCTCAAAACTGGATTCAATTTACCTGTACGAAAAAACAGGGCGAAGGATATTAAAAATAGACTCCACCGACTATAAATTTAAAAAGCTGATTGAAAAACAACACCTGTATCAAACCGAAAAGATATCAGAGTTCAGCTATACAAAAAAAGACGGGCTTAAAGAAAATATACTTGCTGCACGTATGGCCGGGTTCAAACAACCAGTATACGAGTTTATAGGCCTTAGCCTGCAATCTTACTCAGTTTATAATGATGTAGATTTATTGGAAACCAAGTACAGGGGACCTTTATCATACAACGCACTTTTAGAGTACAAATACAGAATACTCGACACGGTATATATAGACAACCGCAAAACGTTCATGATCTATTTTACCCCAAAACGAGCTAACAAGAAAAAAAGGCTAGACGGCCTTGTATACATAGACAGCAATACATTTGGCGTAGCAAAAGCCGTATTTAGGGTAAAAAACGTACTGGATATAACCTCTACCCACCTGTTTAAGTTTGAGGAAGAACAGGGCATTTGGTTTCCCGACAGGAAAACCCTTAAAATAGTAAAGGGAAACAACCGCGAAGACATAAACATACTGGGTGAGACCATTAAATTTGATGCTATAAACAGTACGAATTCCGACAGGGATAAGGAACCATCCGACTTCGTGTATGTATATTCTGAATCCATTAATTCCGACAAGGAATTCAACATCCCGTTAACAATTAAAAGACCGGCAATTGCTATAGAGATAAATGAAGAAGCCATAACCCGCCCTGAAAGCTACTGGACACAACACAGAGCCGACACGCTGGACGAACGCAGTATTAAAACCTACCCGGCACTGGACAGCATCCTTACCAAGGAGAGAATAGAACAGTTTATCAACTTAGGTAAAAGGGTTATTACCGGATACCTGCCTGTAGGCTTTTTTGATTTTGACCTGAGGCAGATTGTAAAATACAACAACTACGAAGGTGTAAGGTTTGGTGTAGGTGGAATAACCAACAATAAATTCTCTGAAGTATTTCGTATTAGCACTTATGGCGCTTATGGTACTAAAGACGGACAGTTTAAATACAACCTTGGCGGAGCTGTACGACTTGGTCGTTTTTCCGACTCATGGATTGGAGGTTCCTTTACCGAAGATGTACAGGAAATTGGTAGTACCAATTTCGCCACAGATAAACGGGTATTTAAAATATACGACCCCCGCCCTATAAACGTTTCCACTTTTTATAAGTACCGTAAATGGCACGGTTATATTGAAACCAAAATAATCCCGAAAACCGAAAGCCGATGGGGTTTTAGCCGCACCAGTGTAGAGCCACGCTTTGATTATGCTTTTAATACCAACGGACAGTTATACACAAAATACAACCTCAGTACCTTTGAGGCAGCCCTGCAATGGAACCCATTTAGCGATTTCATGCAGACTCCCGCAGGGCGTATAGAGGTAGAAAAGCGATTCCCTAAATTCACATTCCAGTACACTCAGGCGGTTACAGGCTTATTTGAAAGTGATTTTACTTTTGGAAAACTCGATTTCAGAACAGAATACGAAAAAAAATATATAAGCGGACAAAAAACATCGCTCGTTATACAGGGAGGTTTAGCCATGGGCGACACCCCTATTACCCACCTGTACAGCACTTCTCCAAACAACCTGGACAAAGATGGCGTTATAGCCCGTATTACCTTTGCAGGTAAAAACAGTTTTGAAACCATGTACTTTAACGAGTTTTTCTCCAGTCAGTATGCCATGTTTCAGGTAAAGCACGCCTTTAGGAGGCTAAATCTTTTTGGCGACATCAAACTTAGTCCGGTACTGGTAACCCGTGGCGTTTGGGGTAATATGGAAAGTCCGGAAAAACACATAGGACAGCCATACAACACACTGGAAAAGGGTTTCTATGAAAGTGGTGTGGAACTTAATGAAATATTTAAAGGACTAGGGTTAACTGCTTTTTACCGTTACGGGCCCTATCATTTACCTGAGTTTGACCGTAACATATCTATTAAGCTGTCTTTTGTATTTAGCCTGTTTTAGTGCGAAACAAATTTTAGTCCTATAATAGAGGCAATAAGTGTAGTAATAAAAAAAAGCCTCCAGAAATCTGCCGGCTCCTTAAACACAACAATCCCAACTAAAACCGTACCTACTGCTCCTACTCCTGTCCATACAGCATAGGCAGTACCAATAGGCAGTGTTTGGGTAGCCTTATACAATAAAAACATACTAATGGCAAGGCATACAAAAAAACCACCCATCCATAATTGAGAGGTTGTTCCGGTAGTCTCTTTAGCCTTACCAAGGCAGGACGCAAAGCCCACTTCAAAAAGCCCTGCTATAACAAGTAAAATCCAGTTCATGGCACTATTGTTTAAACAAAGGCAAAGATACTACTTTAAGACAAGGTAAAGTTTTCCAAATTATGGTTTTAATATTTACACCTTTTTGTTGTTTTTACTACATTTGCAGGCATTTGTATTTTGAAAAACATCAAAACACAGCTGATTTCCAGTTTATTCTATTTAATTTATTATAAAAATGAAACACACAAAAGTTAAAGACCTGTTGAATAGCACCAACACGATTGATGAAGTATCAGTAAAAGGATGGGTAAGAACTTTTAGAAATAATCAGTTTATAGCACTGAACGATGGTTCGGTTATACATAATATCCAATGCGTTGTTGACTTTGAAAATACTCCGGAAGAAACCTTAAAACGTATCACAACCGGAGCAGCAGTAGCCATTAAGGGTAGCCTTGTGGAAAGCCAGGGTAAAGGACAGAAATATGAGATAAAAGTTTCGCAGGTTGAAATTTTAGGAGACAGCGACGCTGAGAAATTCCCTATGCAGCCTAAAAAACACTCTCTTGAGTTTTTAAGGGAAAACGCTCACCTTAGAACACGCACTAACCTTTTTGGAGCTATCATGAGGGTACGTTCGGTATTATCATTTGCCATCCACCAGTATTTTCAGGAAAAAGGATTTGTGTATGTAAACACACCTATCATTACCGGTAGTGATGCCGAGGGTGCAGGTGAAATGTTCAAAGTAACAGCATTACCGTTTGATAACACACCACGTACAGAGGAGGGCAAAGTAGACTATAAAGAAGATTTCTTTGGTAAAGAAACAAACCTTACCGTATCAGGTCAGCTTGAGGCAGAAACCTATGCTATGTCTTTAGGACAGGTATATACATTTGGCCCTACTTTCCGTGCTGAAAACTCTAACACATCACGCCACCTTGCCGAGTTCTGGATGGTTGAACCAGAGGTTGCATTTAACGATCTTGATGCTAACATGGATCTTGCCGAGGATTTTATCCAGTATGTTATTAAATATGCTATGGAAAGATGTGAGGATGACCTTAAATTCCTGGACGAGCGCCTTGCTGCCGAAGAGAAACAAAAGCCACAAAATGAGCGTAGCGGCATGGGACTTTTAGAGAAACTTCAGTTTGTACTGGAGAACAACTTTAAGCGTGTTAGCTACACAGAAGCTATCGACATTCTTAAAAACTCTAAACCTAACAAGAACAAAAAGTTCAACTATATTATTGAGGAATGGGGTGCCGACCTGCAAAGTGAGCACGAGCGTTACCTTGTAGAGAAACACTTTAAATCTCCGGTAATACTGTTTGATTACCCTGCTAAGATTAAAGCATTCTATATGCGCCTTAACGACGACAACAAAACCGTTCGCGCTATGGATATCCTTTTCCCTGGTATTGGAGAAATTGTGGGTGGTTCACAAAGGGAAGAGCGTCTTGACGTACTTCAGCAAAAAATTGCCGAACTTGGCATCGATGAGGAAGAACTATGGTGGTATCTTGACACACGCCGTTTCGGTACTGCTGTACACAGTGGTTTCGGACTTGGTTTTGAGCGTTTGGTACTGTTTGTTACCGGTATGAGCAATATCCGTGACGTGATTCCTTTCCCAAGGACTCCGCAAAACGCTGAGTTTTAATTTCCAGAAATTAGTATCGAGAATTGAGATATTAGATTATAGAAAAAGCCCTGCAAAAAATGCAGGGCTTTTTTAATACATTGTATTAATAAGATATGTAAGACATATACTTCCATATCAAAAATTATACCTTTTTTTATTTCAATTATAATTTTTTCTAAAAATATAGCGTTTTAAAAGGGCTTTTTTGTACTTTTATAATTCATAAAACTCTATGTTTTTACTATGCTCAAACAGAATTTACAATTAAAATTATCACAGAAATTATCGCCGCAGCAAATTCAGCTGATGAAGCTGATACAATTGCCAACGCAGGCATTTGAGCAACGCCTTAAAGAAGAAATGGTGGAAAACCCTGCATTGGAAACAGGCAAAGAGGATGACTACGAAACTGATGAGTTTGGCAATGACGATTACGATGATTATGACGACTATGATAATGATAGGATAGAAGCCGATGATATTAACATTGACGAATACCTTAGCGACGACGAAATACCCAATTATAAATTGCAGGCAAACAACTACAGTGACGACGACGAAGAGCGTACCATGCCTTATGCCGCGCCTGTTAGTTTCCATCAAAATCTTATTGACCAGCTTAACACTTTTATACTAAGTGATAATGAGAGGGATATTGCTGAGTTTTTAGTGGGCAGTATTGACGATACAGGATACATCCGCAGAAGTGTGGACGACATTGTGGACGATATGGCCTTTACACAGGGTATTTACACAGACGGCCAAACTGTAGAAAACATACTACACATTATACACCAGCTGGAACCGGCAGGAGTTGGCGCACGCGACCTACAGGAGTGCCTGCTGTTACAGCTAAAACATAAAACCCCTACCGAGTCTATTGACCTGGCTATTGATATACTGGAAAATCAGTTTGATGCCTTTACCAAAAAGCATTACGACAAACTGTTGCAGAAGTATGACATCAGTCAGGATCAGCTTAGAAAAGCTATAGACGAGATAGAAAAGCTAAACCCAAAACCGGGGGGAGCTTACGACAGCAACTCAAAAGTTGTGGAACATGTTGTTCCTGATTTTTCCATAAGGATTGTAGACGGCGAGCTGGAACTTTCCCTTAACGGAAGAAATGCTCCTGAATTACACGTATCGAAAGATTATCAGGAAATGCTGCAAAGCTACAAAGAGTCTAAAGACAGATCCAATCAGCAAAAAGATGCAGTACAGTTTATTAAACAGAAACTGGATTCGGCAAAATGGTTTATAGACGCTATAAAACAGCGTCAGGAAACCCTTTTTGTCACCATGAATGCCATTATGCATTATCAGGAAGAATATTTTCTTGACGGTGATGAAACCAAATTGAAACCGATGATCCTTAAGGATATTGCCGATATGGTAGGACTGGACATCTCTACCGTATCCCGTGTAGCAAACAGTAAGTATGTAGAAACACCTTATGGCACCAAGCTGATTAAGGAATTCTTCTCTGAAGCTATGAAAAATGATCAGGGAGAAGATGTGTCTACCATTGAAATCAAGAAAATACTTCAAAACGTTATAGACGAAGAAGACAAGAGAAAACCGTTACCGGACGATAAACTTGCCGAAATACTAAAAGAAAAAGGCTACCCTATAGCCCGAAGGACTATTGCAAAATACAGGGAGCAACTGGATATCCCGGTAGCAAGAATGAGAAAGAGGATTTAATATGAAGAAAATACTGCCGGCTTTCTCCTATATATTCCACCCGTTGTTTGTATCGGTATATGCTGCGCTGCTATATTTTTTATTTGCCCATCAATATTTTTACAGTTATGAAATTATACTGGTAAGTGTACAGGTACTTATACTTACCGTACTCTTACCTATATCCATATATTACCTCCTTCACTCACTGGGACTGGTACACTCTACCATGAAGCTGGACAGGAAGGAGCGTAAAATTCCCCTTATTATACAGGCATTACTATTAGGCATAATGCTCTATCAGGGATTTGGTAACACTACCATCCCCGAACTGTATTATTATTTTGCAGGTTACCTCATCAGTACGGCACTGGCAATAGTAATGGTGCTGTTTAACCAAAAATCCAGCCTACACATGATGGGTGTTAGCGCGCTTACCGTTTTCCTTATAAGTCTATCCCTACATTTTCACCTTAGACTTAATTATACTATTGCTTTCTTTATACTATGCACCGGCTTTACAGCCTCTTCAAGGCTGTATCTAAAAGCACACACACCAAATGAACTATTACAGGGCTTACTTATAGGCATTGTACCTCAGGTAGCGCTATGGCATTGGTGGCTGTAAAAAAAAGCGGACCTTAGTCCGCCTTATAGAATAACCAGTTTTATATAATTTAGTTCAGCTTTTTTAGTATCGCTTCCCCTACTCCTTTTGCCGATTGAGGATTTTGACCTGTAATAAGTCTGCCATCTACAGTTACATGAGGTTCCCACATTCCTGATTTTTCAAACTGTCCGCCACGTTCAATTAACTTGCTTTCCAGCAGGAACGGAACTACATTTTCAAGCTCTACCGCTTTTTCCTCCTCATTAGTAAATCCATTTACTTTTTTACCGCTTACCAGATACGATCCGTCTGACAGTTTTATATTTACCAGTCCGGCAGGACCATGACATACAGCGCCTACAATTCCGCCATCTTCATATACCTGCGCAGCTATTTTAGCCAGTTCTTCGTTGTCAGGCAAATCCCACATTGCACCGTGACCACCCGCATAATAAATAGCCTCATAGTCTTTTGGGTTTACTTGAGACGGTGTCATTGTATTTTCAATTTTGGCATGATATTCCTCATCCTCCCAAAACTTCTTATTCACCTCATCATTAAGATCAAAACCATCTACCGGAGGGTTTCCTCCTTTCGGACTAACAAAATCAATAGTATAACCTGCTTCATGCAGTACCTCCCACGGATGCGCTACCTCTGCAAGGTAATATCCGGTAGGTTTACCGGTATCCCCTTTTTTGTCATGACTTGTCACAACAAACAAAATCTTTTTCTCTGTTGTTTTGATTTCTTCCTGCGGCTGAGTATCTGTCTCCTCTTTTTTCTCTGTTTCCTTACAGGAAGCAAACGAAAGTGCTAAAACCAGAAAAGCGGCTTTAAAAAGTACTTTTTTCATAGTGATATTTAATTAATTAACACTGCAAATTTACAGTCCCGTATTTGCAATACACAGGACATACATCACATTTTTATAGCTAAAAGAATTATGCCAGTCTGCTTAAAGTTTCGCGCGTAACACCCAAATAAGCCGCTATAAGTGTTTTAGACACTCTTTGATACAGCGACGGGTATAAACTCATAAACTGCTCATAACGCTCTTTAGCATCATTATTAAGCAACGAAAGGATACGCCTTTGTAAAGCCACATAGCCGGAGTTTGATTTCTTTCTGAAAAAGTATTCCATTTTATGAAGTGAAGCGCAAAGTTTATCCTTATCCTCAAGGGTAATACAAAGCAATTTGGTATCCTCCAGGCAGTCAATATCCAATTGTGCCGGAGTTTTATGGAGCAATGCCTGATAATCGGTTACCCACCAGTTTTCCATAGCAAACTGCATAATATGGTCTTTACCCTCATCGTCAGTATAAAAAGCCTTTACGAGTCCGTTTACCACAAAATACTCGCAGTTTACACTATCACCCTGCTTTACCAAAAAGTCTTTCTTTTTGAGTTTTTTAGGTTTAAAATAAGAAAACACAATATCAAACTGATCGTCTGTTAAAGGAACTATCTCCTCGATATGTTTTCTTAAAACCTCTTTCATGTTTACAATATATAGAACATTAGCCCGATATTAAAAGAACTCAGCTTTAATTCTTCTCCCTGTTTGGTATAGGCATTTTTATAAATCGGGGTAAAGGAATAAGCTGCATAAAAGTTCCATGTATTCCATCCTGCCGAAACATACGCTGTAGAAATCCATTTGTTAACATCCGGGTTATGCTGTATTTTTATTGTGCCTTCATTGCTTTCAAACTGGGAGCGGTCGTTTAACAGATAGCTTACTTTGAACCCTGTATAAATTCTCCAGAATTTATGACTGGTCATTGTAGAGTTTCTCCATCGTAGTTCAATAGGCAACTCTAAGTAATGGAGTACCAATTTGTTTTTTGAAAAATCACTATCAGACACAACCTCATATGCTCTACCGGTAATTTCCCTTTCTGTAACTTCAGACACTTTCAGGTTATGCTTTATATTGGTGTAGGAGTATCCCAAACCAATGGACACCGCCCTGTTTCTTGCCTCATTAAGCGGAATATCCCTTAAAAAACCTAATGTAAGTCCTGTAGAGAATGAGTTTTGCGAATACTGCTCGGCTTTACCGTGAATAAGGTTATAGGAAACGGAAGCATAAAACTGATCTTCCCTGTATAACGGATCGGGAGTTAGCAGGCTATCCGATTGCACAGCAGCCTTATCTGTTTCATTAGTTTGTGCCAGTAATGGAAGAGTAAAAAACAATAACAGATAAAGACAGATTATTCGCATAGTATTAACGGGTTATTTATACAAAGATGCAAAAGTTTACGGATAGTTTATTTATGCTCCTTTATAATTTTACTTTTCCGCCTGTCATCTCCGTTGCCCAGTAAAAAACTATAGGGCTTTAATGGTTCTACATGCATAAATACAACATTTATGATTCCCAGTATGGGTATGGAAAGTATCATCCCGATTATTCCCCATATCATACTCCCTACCACAACTGCAATAATTGTAATAAAGGGATCAAGATTTACATTATCACCTACCACATAAGGTTCAAACAGGTATGACTCTACAAACTGCGCAACTGAAAAGGTTACCACAATACCTATAAGGGCTGTTGTATCACCGTCTGCCACATAACCTAACCCAATAGCAATAAGGAAACCAATAATATTCCCGATATAAGGAATTATAGACAATAATGCTGCCAATACACTTATTATGATAAAGTTACTAACCCCGAAGACAGCCATACCTAAAGCATATATTATGGTTAAAAATATCATGAGTATAAATTTACCATACAGATATCCCTGGGTAATTTTTACCGCCTGAGTAAGTACATCATCCACATCATCCTTGTTTTTCTTTTTAAAGAGCTTTACAAAAAACTGCCTGAACTTTTTGCGGTAGTTCAGCAAAAAGAAAACATAAATAAACGTAAGCAGGTAATCACCGCTAAAGGAGTACAAACCGTTTATAAAACTGATGACCTGTTTACCCATATTCCCTGTGGCTTCGTTTTGCTGTTTAGCAATATCCTCGGGGCTAATGGGTGTTTTTTCATAAATGTAGTCTTCTAGTTTTTCAATCTGCGGCATTATTTTTTGTCTTGCTTTATCCCAGTCGGCCACAAAACTTTGTATCTGTATCGATATAAGCGCTACAAACCCCACACTTACCAAAAACAACAAAATGGTATTGATAAGCGATGACAGCATACGGTTTATTTTCCACGATTCCAGTTTCCGGGCAACGGGCAACATTAGCAGTGCCAGTATAACAGCCGTAAGCAAGGGAGCCAGCAGGGGTTTGGCTTTAATAAGCCCTGCGGTTAAAAAATAAATACCTACTATGAAAACAGTGCCGGTGTATAGTATTCGTTTACCTGAAGTCATAATTTGTAAGTTTTACTTTAAAGATAAAACTTACAGCTTTAACATTGTCAAAGTTTTAGGAAAATTTAATATTTACTCTTCTCTATTTTCCTGATATGTCCTATCTCTAACACCTTTAATACTGTCAACTTTTCTCCAAAGCGATTCGTCCTCCGGATTTTGTTCTGCTTCCTCTATAGCTCGTAAAAGTTCAGGATTATCACTATATCTAATATTTCTGACAAGGGAGGAATTATCAAACAATACAAGTAACGGAATACCGATAATCACAATTCGAATTAGCATATTCCTGTAAAACAATTCTTTTTTTGTAAAGTACTTTATAAGTACAATTATGAGCATTATCAGAAATCCGGGGATACTAACAAGAAGCATTGCACCAGCTCCCGGCCACATCATCCACCTGAACAGTATACCTATTATTGCTGTTGAAAAGACAATCCCCGACAATACAGCACCTACCATACGCAACGCGCTGATTTCTTTATAATTGTCATTTTTAATCATATCCCTAAAGCCTAAGCCGTTAAGCAGGGCAAAGCTTAAACAAAAGTAAACCATACTTAAAATGGTCATCGTTAAAACGGCTAGTATATTCCCTCCCGGAATATGTAGAACAGATAATAAAATCCCTACTAAGGTCAATACTGCTAAAATGATTTCAGCTTTTTTCATTGTAATATTGGTGATGGTTTAGTAATTGTCAAACCTACAAAATTTAAGCTGTAAACCAATACTTAAATCTTCCCTGTAAATACACTACTTTTGCTTTTTTAGAGTTATACTCTTGTGATGCTGAGATATAGGTTTTTAATGGCGTTATTGTGTTTGGTTTCCGCGGTTTACGGTCAGGAAACAAACGGCCTGTTTAAAAACCGAAAAATAGCTCCCGTAACCGATACCATACAGATAGACAGCGTTAGCATCAACAATGCTTTTTTTACTCTGAAAGACAGGAATGGGAAAGACATAGATACCACCTTATACCGTGTCGACTTTAAACACAGCACACTGGTTTTTAAAAATGGGTACACACCGCAGGACACCCTGTTTATGCGCTACCTGAGCTACCCGGAATACCTTACCAAAAAATACAGCATTTATGACGATTCCCGTGTGGTAGACAATAATGCCACCGGAACCCAAAACCTGTACCGTGTAACACGCGACCCGCTCAATACCTTTAAACCGTTTGACGGACTCACCACATCGGGTAGTATAACCCGTGGTATAACCGTAGGTAATAACCAGAATGCGGTGGTAAACTCCAACCTTGATTTACAGATTACAGGAAAACTATCTAATAAAGTAAGCCTGCGCGCTTCCATACAGGACAGTAACATCCCGCTACAGGAAGGCGGTTACTCACAAAAACTGGATGAGTTTGACCAGATTTTTATAGAACTCTTCAGTGATAACTGGAGCATACGTGCCGGGGATCTTTTCCTTGAAAACAGGCAGTCCCGCTTCCTTAACTTTAATAAAAAGGTTCAGGGTATATCTACCAACTTCTCTTTTGGAGATGACGATTCAAAAACTACCGTTTTTGCTGCAGCCGCACTGGTAAGGGGGCAATATGCGCGAAGTACTTTTACCGGACAGGAAGGCAATCAGGGTCCGTATAAACTACGAGGACCTAACGATGAATTGTATATACTGGTAATATCGGGATCGGAAAGGGTTTTTGTAAACGGAATCCTACTGGAACGTGGCGAAAACAACGATTACATTATAGATTATAATGCCGGAGAAATAATATTCACTTCACTATTCCCCATCACCAGTGAGATGCGTATTAATGTGGAATACCAGTATACCGTGCAAAGCTATACCAGATTACTTACCTATGGTGGTATTACCCACGAGGAGGAAAAATGGAGCATAGGCGGTTTTGTGTATTCTGAAAACGATATTAAAAACCAACCCCTGCAACAAAACCTTACCGAAGAACAGGTAGAAATCCTTAAGCAGGCAGGAGACAATACCGACCAGATGATTGCTCCTTCGGCTTATGTAGACACCTATTCCGAAAACAAGATATTGTACCGCAAAACGCTGATTAACGGTGTTGAGGTTTTTGAATATTCCAACAACCCTGACGACGAACTGTACAATGTTCGCTTCAGCTACCTTGGTACCAATATGGGTAATTACATACTGGCAAGTTCGGCAGCTGTGGGACGAATTTTTGAGTATGTGCCTCCTATTAACGGTATACCGCAGGGAGACTACGAGCCCGTTATCCGGCTTACGGCTCCACAAAAAATACAAATTGCTACCGTATTGGGTAAATACAACCCAAGCGAAAAAACGCTTATCGATTTTGAGGCCGGTATGAGCAATAACGACCTCAATATGTATTCGTCGCTTGATAATGACGACAACAATGGTTATGCTGCAAAAATAGATGCCAATCAGCGCCTGTACACAGGTAAGTGGGAACTGGATGCTTTTGCCAACTATCAATTTATCCAAAAAGACTTCCGTACCATAGAGCGTTTGTTCAATATAGAGTTTAACCGCGACTGGAACCTTAACGGCATCACTACTACCGATGGCAACCAAAGCTACCTTACAACCGGAACTACATTCAGGCTACCGCAAAAGGGGCAGCTTAACTACCAACTGGAACAACTGGATTTTTCGGGTAGTTTTACCGGAACACGCCATGTGGTTAACGGGCGTTTTATCTTTAATAATTTCCTGATACAAAATCAGGGCAGCTGGCTGGACAGTGACAGCGACTATGCAGCTTCAGAATTTATACGAAACGAAGCCCTTGCCAAATATCATTTTGGCAAAAACTGGGTAGGCGGAACCGTGAGGATAGAAGATAACAGGGAGCGTCTTAAGGAAACAGGTCAGTTATCAGCATTAAGTCAGCGTTTTAATGAGCTAGGAGCTTTTGTAGGGCGTGGTGACAGCACTAAGGTGTATGTGGAACTGGGCTACCTGCAAAGGGCTAACGACAGTGTTGTAAACGGCATTCTGAACAAGGTAAACACTTCCCGTTCCTACTATATGAAGTCGAGACTGATGAAAACCGAAAAAAGCGACCTGAGTCTTTTTGTAAATTACAGGAACCTTAAGTTTACTGACCCTGACATTAAAAATGAGCAGTCGCTTAACTCAAGGCTTTTGTATAACGACAGGTATTTTGACCAGTTAATACAGGTTACCACTGCTTATGAAACCACATCGGGTACCATACCACAACAGGAATTCACTTATCTTGAAGTTGAACCCGGGCAGGGTACATACACCTGGAATGATTATAATAACGATGGTATACAACAACTGGAAGAGTTTGAGATTGCCCCTTTCCCCGATCAGGCGAAATATGTTAGGGTATACCTGCCCAACCAAGTATACATACGCACCCATCAAAATAAGTTCTCACAATCGGTTACCCTGAATGCGAACCAGTGGCAAAACGAAAAGAGATTTAAAAAACTGCTTTCCTATTTTTACAACCAAACCTCGTTTTTAATTGACCGTAAAATAGAACGCAAGCCGGGTGCCTTTGACCTTAACCCTTTTGACAATAGTGAAGATGGACTACTGGGGCTTAACTCCAGCTTTAGGAATAGTTTGTTTTATAACCGGGGGAAACAGCATCACTCAGTCACCTATACTTATTTAAAAAACAGGGCTCGCACTCTGCTTAATGCCGGTTCTCAGGAAAGTAAAAACAGTTCACATCAGTTACAGTATGCTCATTTAATACAAAAACTATGGTTATTAGGCTTTTCGGCACAAACCCTGCAATCTGACACCTATTCTGAAAATTATGGCAGCAGAAACTACAAAATAGGCGGATTTGCATTATTACCTAAAGTATCGTACATATTTTCCAAAAATGCCAGTTGGGATCTTTTTTATGAATATCGAAGCAAAGAGAATAAAATAGGCGAAATGGAAACCCTTTACCAACAGCGTGTGGGAACATCGTTTACCTATGCTTCAGACAGGCAGTTTTCCATAAACGGTGAATTCTCTCTTTATGATAACGATTTTACCGGTAACGAACTTACACCAGCAGCCTACCAAATGCTGGAAGGTTTACAGGCCGGAAAGAATATTACATGGCGATTGCTGCTGCAAAAAAACCTTACACAGTTTCTGGATGTAAACATAAACTATCAGGGACGTAAAAGCGAAACCAGTAAAGCCATCCATACGGGTAATGTACAGCTAAGGGCTTATTTTTAATTGAAGGCTGCCTTTTCCTTATCAGAAAAAGCATCGCACTGTACCACATAGTTTTTGGTAAAAACTTTGAGATCTTTAGGCTGTGCGGCATAATTAGCAATCAGGAAAGCTTTATCTTTTTTAATATCTCCGGTGTATCCCGTAATCCACGGTACATTATCCTGAATATTTAAGCGTAGTAGTCGTGCCTCATAGTTTTTGGCATCCTTTTCAATTACCTCCTCCAGTAAGTCAGTCCCTTTATTAAAGTAACGGGTTTTGGCAAAAAGGCCTTTTTCATATTTAGCCATCAAAACTATAGAAGCCGCCTTATATGCCAAAAGTGTCGTATTTTGATGACTGTTATCCAAATCTTCAAACGAAGCATGGAACGCAAGGGCACTTTCGGCAGAAACAGCAGCATCAATATACTGTTGCCTAACCGTAGCCAATTCTTTATCGGGAGCAATACATAACAGACATAAAAAAAGCCCTAATACTTTCATGAAGATCGTTTTAGGGCATAAAGATATGGTTTTTAACAATTAAACAGTTCTTAAAAACAGTTAACCGAAAGCTAAAGGTTACTGCTCCAATAGGAATGTATAAGTAACCTGTACCTCATCGGCTATTTTTTTGCTAACCACTTTGGGAACATCAATGTCAAAGTCGGCAGGCTTTACCATAAAATTACCGTTTATAGTAATGGCATTCCCTTTAATTAATACCATGGCAACATCATTAATTTTTTTGGTTTTACCATGCAGGGTAAGTTCACCTGTTAAGGTAAACTGTTTCGGTTTTTCCGAAAGTGCTTTCAGCGAAAACCCTTCCAGCTTTCCTTTAAAAACCGCCTTAGGGTATTTTGCCGTTTCGGCATAGTTTTCATTAAAATGCTCTTCCATAAGGGCCACCTTAAAACGGAAACCTTTCATAAGTGCCAGTGCCGCAAGCTCACCGTTATCGGTATTAAGTATCGCCGACACATTTTTGTTTTCGGCTGCTACCTCCTCAAACGAAGGAACCGAAGCCTCAAACTTTATATCTCCTGTTTTAGTGGTAAACTTTTGCGCATGAGAAACAAATGGCATCATGGCTGCCACAAAAAACAGGACGAAATGTAAATTTCTGATTTTCATATTATTTTAATTTTCCATTAAACCGTCGGTATTCCATTGCAGTATCACATCGATATTTGCCTGTGGCATCCTACCGGTTTGCGGCATTAGTTGCTGCTGTCCGTTTTGTAGCTGTATACGCCCCAGCAAATTGTGATTCTGTACCGCATCCTTAACCTGTGCATAGGTAAGCAGCGGCCTGAAAGAAGCCACTCCGCCCGGAGCATGGCAGGATAAACAGTTATTATCTATAATCGTTTTCACATTAGCCGTATAGGTAACAGTTCCTACCATGTTTTGCTCTTCGCTTATATCCTCATAAGTATTGGAATCACACGAAACAAAAAACAACGCTAACAAACCTGTATATAAAATTGTATTCTTCATATTAAAAAACCCTGTATAAATTAAACCCAAAGAAAAAATCTCCCTTACCCCAATCGCCTGCCGCAGTGGTTACATAACCACCTTCGGTCATGGCCTGCGAGTTGGTAAACAACAACTGGAAAATGTGTCCGCCTGTTTCCAGATCCAACCCAACCGATAATGGATTCTGATAAAAATCAGGCTTATCAAAATTGTGTACATATTCCATATTAAGCGAAAACCTTTTGGTTAACTTAAGCCTTCCCCCTGCTCCAAGTGAAAACTGGTCGTCGTTCTCCACATCAGGATTGTACAGGTTTTTATGGATATACATAGGTACCATTTCCAGAGAAAGCCTGTCGGATATTTTTCGTGAAACCAGCAACTGGCTTATATAAGTTAACCTGTCGCCAAATTCGATTTTAGGATAATCTTCCTTTTCCAAAAAGGTATTGATGTCTACAGTATTGTAGCCAATAACGGTTACGGGAGCTCCGGTTGCCTGATTGGCAAGCCTGTACTTTACGGCAGTCTCATACACTTTTAAAAGTGTATGGCGTGAAGCACTAACCGAAAGCCACTCGTTAATACCATAGGCACCTCCTATTTTTGTGGTAGCCATATCCATCCCGAAAAATTCGGAAATACCGCCTTTAACCGAACCAAACCTGTGGGACACCACAAAATAAAATTCCTGTGCGGCAGGTATTTTTGTTGACTGTAGGGTTACAATCTGTAATCCCTTAAAAGCAGGTGTGACATAATCCTGCGTGGAAACCGAGTCTATCTCGGCCAGTAAATCATCCTGTGCTGAAACAGAAGACGCTACTGTAAGGCAAAATAGCAAGCCTAAAAAATTCTTCATTTGTATTATTGATTAATTGTACACTGATCCAGCTTTACCTCACCAAAAAGTTCGTCAAAGCCTATACATCGCCCCTTTACCTTAATATTTTCGCCTTGCTTGATGTTCTTAGCAGGCATATCAAAACTGCAGTACACACCAGGCTCAAGGGAAACCGAAATGCTATCACTATCATTTACGTTTCCTATAACCATAATGGTTTTATTAAGGTACATTGAGTTTGCCTTGGCAGCATTTGTTTGGTACTCATCCACAATATCGGGGGCTGTTAAGGTATAAGCTGGTGCTTCGGCGGTTATATCTCTTGCCTCTTTGTACAAAAAACCAAAATAGAAGTAATAGGCCGCAGCCAGCACCAGTAAAATAACACCTGAAATGATTAATATCTTTCTGTTTTTCATATTGCAGATTGTAATAATTTTCTTCTTACAAGGCTAAATTACCAAACCACATAATGAGAAAAGAGCAAGGAATAGTAAACCCAACGGCTGACTTAGTATTCCTGCCCTTTCACTTAGAATTTGTTTTTTCAGTCCCTCACTTCAGGGCACAAAAAAAGGCCCTCTCACAATGGGCCTTTTTGTTTAGAAAGATTCAGATAGTCTCACATTTTATCTGTCTTACTGTTTTTTATTTTCATCTATTACTTTTTGAATAGTGTTCCAGTCGTAATAGTGGAAAGTCATACCGTTACTCATGGCAACCAGCATCCCTTTAGGGAATTTACCTCCCAGGTTAACACTGGTAGCATCGGCTCCGTCACATTCTATGGTTGAGGTGGGCACCTCTGCCAGTAGTTTGTATTCGTTAGGATTACCGTTAACGCCTTCACGCGGGTACACCATAAAAGTATTTGCCTGCTGATTAGATATAAGTATATATCCTGTAGAATCGGTAGCCTTGTATATTGCAATACCTTCGTGATCCTCCTTAAAGCCTTCCTGTCCAAAAAAGGCAAGCTCCTCATTTCCGCCATCAGGACCGGCATTATATTTCCTTATACCTTTTCCTTCGTCACTGTAATAAACTACTCCAAGTTCGTTATCTACAGCTATAGCTTCAATCTCTTTGTTTCCGCTATAGTTACCAAATTTCCTAACAACGTTTGCCGTTACAGTGCCGTTATCGTTACCATTCAGTTGATACTGCCACAGGTAACTTCCCGAAGGACCGCTTTTTCTGCCAACTATTGCATAAATAGCCGTTACACTGTCTTTCGTTTGTGTATAAAGCGAAATTCCCATTGAGGCACGTTCTGTTTCACCTACAAAAACTTCGATACCGCCATTATCAATAGGTTCAAGTTCCGGCAGGCTAAATATCCTTATCTTATTCGTCTCCCTTTCGGTCGTTACGGCAACATCTGTTTTTTTACCTGCCACCATAAGTCCGTAAGCGATGTCAACATTGTTAGGTCTTTTAAGGGTAACCGACTTTTTCACGATTTTCCCTTCAAGGTCATACATATACAGTCCGCCATCGGTATCCTTATCCGTACCTACTATATAGCTTTTAGAAGCATCTTCCGGATTAACCCATATAGAAGGATCGTCAGTATCGTGTGGTGTAGGTTGTGTTACTACAGCAGGCTTAACCGCATCTTCCCTTACCGGGGCCAACTTATCTCCGCAGGAAACAAGCGTAAATCCGATAGCTGCTGCAAGTGTTATATTCTTTATCATTTTTTAATCATTTCTGTTGTGTAAATAATATCTCCGTGCTCATTAACTAACTGTACCAGTAATTTTTTACCAGTTACAGAAAAGCACATAAACCCTGCCTGATTGTCGGCAAAAAGGGTTCCTTCACGCTCCCCACTTGGCCTTACCTCACTACCTGCCCCCGAAAGGAACTGAGTAGTATAACGCCCCTTTGGTTTTACAACCTGCAGGTCGTGCTCATGCCCGCACAGGTAAGCATCTACTTTATACTTATCAAAAAAAGAAGCAAACTTTTTCTCAAAGGCTTTGGTATCGTCACTGTTTTTTCTTTTCCCTCCGCTATATAACGGATGATGTCCTACAACTATTTTCCATTTGGCATCGGTTTTTTCCAGTGTCTCAGCCAGCCACTTTCTTTGGGCTGTGGTATCCTGCTTAATGATATTTTCATACATATCATTATCCTTTTTATAGTAACCGTCTATAAACGGATTGGTATCCATAACCACCATAAGCAGTTTGCTGCCATCCTTTAGTTTGAATGTCTCACTGTAATACGTATCGGGCATTTGCCAGCGACGGCTCACTTTTGTGTAATCTATCTGTGCCTGGATGTTACCGTTGTAATCATGGTTACCCAGAGCCACATACCAGTTTTCATAAAGCTTTGTATTGGTATAGATATCCTCAAACGAATTTTGAAGCTGAGAATCCTGTGTACTCTCTATTCCGTTAGGGTAGAAATTATCACCTACAGAAATGGTAAAATCTATATCCAGCGTTATGGCAGCAGCCCCCATTTGTTCGGCTACCGGCTTTTGATGGTATTGTCCGTGGCGGCCAAAATCTCCCAGCACTAAAAAGTGAAGCGCATCATCTTCCTGTTGCAGCTTTGGGATAAATTTTCCCTGATAACCTGATTCGGTTTCTTTTAAATATCCCTGTGCGCCCGCATTAAGGAAAGCAAAACACGCAATAAGTAAAACTATTTTTTTCATAAGCATTGTCTTAATGAGCCGGCAAATTAATGCCGGCTCATTAAAATTATATTTTTTATTAGAAGTCAAATTTAAGACCAAGGTTGTAACGACCTTCGTAGTACTCTAACTGTTTCACCCTGTTTGATACGCCTTGGTAGTAACGTAACGGCTGATTGGTAAGATTTTTAGCCTCAGCAAAGATGCGAAGGTTTTTGGTAATCTTGTATGAAGCGTTGATATCAAGGAAGAACTGTTTGTCGTAGTAGCTGTCATTAAACTCATCTGCACCCAGTTCGTCAAGATAATCAGAAGTGAAGTTTGCAGAAGCTCTTGCAGAGAACCTGCTGTTTTCCCATGAAAGCGATCCGTTAAACATGTGTGGTGCAGTACCCGGTAGTGTAACATCTGTTCTTTCGTTACCATCCTCATCAGCAATACCTTTAGCTTTAGAATCAGTGTAAGTATAGTTAACATACACACCAAAGTATCTAAGGAAGCCCGGAAGGAAGTCAAGCTGCCTCTGGAAAGCCACCTCAAAACCGTATACATCTACATTATCACCGTTTCTTGACTGGATAAATGTCCACTGTTCTCCCACAGGTACAGGGTTGTCTGCCTGATTAGGGAAGTCATTAGCAAAATCTACCGAAGTATACTGGTTGTTGCTATACGTGTAAATGAAATCCTGAAGGTTTTTGTAGAAAACACCTCCTGATATTAAACCAACAGATTTAAAGTAATTCTCTGCCATTAAGTCGAAGTTGTACGAGTAAGTAGCATCAAGATCAGGGTTCCCTGCTATGATTTCAGTGTCTGAAGCGATGTTGTTAATATATGGCGCAAGTGCATAGTAATTAGGTCTTGCTAAAGCTGTAGTGAATGCAGCCCTGATTACAAAATCCTCGGTAGCGTTATATTTAAATGTAACACTTGGAAGTATGTTAGTATAAGAGTTTGTATTCTCTATTTTACCTTCAAGTTCTTCTTCGTCAAGCACCCTGTTACCGGTATAGTCAATATGTGTATTTTCGATACGGGCACCAATTATCATAGATAGTTTGTTGTTGAAGTCCTGATCCCATCTTACATAACCTGCAAAAATATTCTCTTTTGCTTCGTAGTTTACAGCAAGGAATTCAGAAGGATCTGACTCGCTGTCGTAAAGTGCAGGATTGTTTAGGTCTAACCCACCAAGATATGCTGCAGAAGCATATATACCCGGCACATACTGGCTCCCCGGATTGAATCCGTCACCACCCCAGTAGCTTGTAGGAACATCTGCAAGAGTTAGGTCACCTTGTGGCTCGTACGCATAAAAGTTATTCTCTCTTGTTTTATCTTTTAAACGTAAACGTAAACCTGTTCTTAAACGTCCTTTTTGCCCCTCGATAACAGAGAACGGAAAACGGATGTTCACTTTAGCGCCAAACTCGCTTTCTTTAGTATAGTCACGGTTTTCTGTAAGTTCACTAAACTCCATTAGTGAAGGATCTTCACCCGTAGTTGTTACATAAGGTTTTTTCATGTTTGAAAGGTCTACACCAAAAGGAAGATCTTCCTGCTCAAACTCAATGTAACGCTCGTTAGGACGGAACTCTTTTGCTGTTGCATAGTTTACACCCCAGTCTAAATCAAGCTTAGGACTTAAAAGGTGCTCACCTCTTAAAGAGTAGTTTTGCACACGCTGGTCTTCAAGTCTTCTGTTTTTGTTACGGTTGTTGTCTATACCACCTTTGGTTTCTCTTTTAACCACCCCTGTATAACCTACAATTTGCTCACCGTTGTATAACGGATCGATATCATCATAAGTGGTCCTGAAACGGTTTTCACGGTCATCTCTCCAGTTGTAAATACCACTGGCAAAAATAGTATTGTAGTCGTCAAACTTATAGTCTATTGCAAACGATCCGCTACGACGTATACGTTGTACATCATACTTTCTTATTTGTTGCTCTTTTACATATACGTTTCCAAAATCATCCTGAGTCCAGTCGGCCTCAATGTTGTCACTACCAAAATCATTATTGTTGTACGATCCGCTAAGAACAACACCAAGTTTGTTATCAAAATAACGGTTACCATAAACAAGTCCGGCAGTATAAATACCTTTATCTCTAATTGGACCATAACCACCTGCAAGTGTAGCAGAGATTCTTTCACCATTTGGCGTAGCACGCGTAACAAGGTTTACGGAACCACCAATCGCATCGGCATCCATATCGGGCGTAAGGGTTTTATTTACCTGAATGGTAGAAATCATATCAGACGGTATAAGGTCCATCTGTACATTACGATTATCACCTTCGGCAGAAGGAATCCTGTCACCGTTAAGTGTTACCGAGTTAAGTGACGGAGCCAAACCACGGATAATAATGTTTCGTGCCTCACCCTGGTCATTTTGCATAGTAATACCAGGTACACGCTTTAAAGCATCACCAATGTTTGAATCTGGAAAACGACCTACCTGGTCACTTGAAATAACATTAGTAATATTACTGTTGTTTTTCTGCTGATTGATTGCTCTTGCCTGACCTCTTAGAGCGTCACCCACAACAACAATTTCATCAAGTGTTTCAGATCCGCTAACTAATACAAAATTTACAGTTGCATTTTTACCCTCTTCCACAACAACCTGTTGTGACTGGGTTTGGTATCCTAAATATAATACCTCTACAGTATAAGTACCAGCAGGTACATTAAGAAATTCAAAATCACCTATCTGGTCAGATACTGTGTATTTATTTCCTTCGCTAAGTCTAACTGTTGCACCGGGAAGTGAGAAATTTTCATCCTGATCGGTAATCTTTCCCGAGATTACCCCGTTCTTTTGGGCATAAGCAGATACACTCAGCACAAAAGCCGTGATTAATAGTAATAGTTGTTTCATTGATTTAATCTTTGTGTTTGTTGGGCGCAAAACTAAAAGTCACATTTAACGTAGGCGTTAGCTCTACATTATGTCAAGATGACTATAACAATAAATCAATGTTAACATTATTAACTAAACGTAAATCACTTATAAGTAAATAAATAATCCCTAAAACAAAAAAAAGACGTAACTTTAACAATAACAAGCCCTTAACCCCAAAGAACCGGTTAACCTAAACCAGCCAATAATTATGCAGAAGTTACAACCTGCCCGTCGGTTCCTGTTCGTTTTACTATTTATCGCCTGCCCCTACTTTGCTTCAGGACAAGCCGTAATAGCACTTTTCTTTGGAGATAAAATATCGAATGACAAAGTATCGGTAGGATTATACTTTGCCGGACAGTCATCATATATAACCAATACCAATAACAGCAAAAATGCAAATGGTCTTGCTATTGGTGCCTATACCGACATTAAGCTTAAAGGTAACTGGATGATAAGCAATTTTATGTCTTTCAAGTCGCCTAAAGGGTTAAAAGAAATTCCGCTAAACTATGAGATAATCCCTAACGGAATTTATTCGCCAAATGCTACCATACACCGCAAACTGGTATATTTTGAAATAGTCCCGCTTTTACGGTATAAGTTTACACCATCATTCAGTGTGGCATTAGGCCCACAGTTTGGAGTACGGATAGGTGCAAAGGACTTTTATATAGACGAACGCGATGACGGGTCTACGGAAACTGTGGAATATAAAACCAAAGACTATCTGCACAGGTTTGATGCCGGTTTTGCTGCCGATATCCAGTATGTACTTAAGGAGGGAAATGGCATACACCTCAATTTAAGATTCTGTTCAGGCTTAACCAACATTTACAAAAGTAATGTACCCTTTACAGGTGTGAACCAGTATTTTCATTTTGGTGTGGGAATCCCTATAACCGGTAATAACGAAACAAAGTAGCCTATGAGACAACCTTACTACTTATACCTGCTCGTATTACTATTTACCTGTCATATTGCCGCTCAGGACAACAGGCAAACGTACACCGATAGTATTGCGAACTCCCAGTGGCCTTATAAACTACCCGCATGGGCACAGCGTATAACCAAAAAAGGAATAGATATTCCATATCCGTTTGGAGTAATGGTAAACTACATTAACGCCTCACAAAAGGTAGAGATATCTGATTTGCAGGTAGGCATTAACGATTTGGAAAAAGTACCGCTTGACTTCATAAAATTTGGCGAAGTACAGGCAAAAGTACAAAGTATTAATACACGTATAGATGTATGGGCACTCCCCTTTGTTAACTTTTACGGAATTTTTGGAAAAACATGGGCCAATACTTCAGTTGAGCTGGTTTACCCTATTCGCTTTAAGACTGAAGTCGATTTTAACGGCCGTATGTTTGGAGCAGGTATAACTGTGGGTGGCGGATACAAACACGTTTTTGGAACTGTTGATTATAACAATACCTGGACCAGCTTTGACGAAATTGACGGACCAATACACTCTCACATGGTAACACCCCGCTTTGGCTATATTTTTCAGTCTAAAAGGCACCCTGAACGAAATTTGGGCTTATGGCTGGGAGCCCAGGGTTTATTTATAAACCGTACTACCGAAGGATCTATAAACTTAAATGATCTTAATATAGGCGGTAATCCTATCGACTTTGATGTTGAAAATACGGATTGGTACCAAAACCTGAGTCCGGCACAAAAAGTAGTAGTCAACCAGCTGACGCAAAAAATAAAAGACAAGCTGGAAAATGCAGATGTATCAGACACTTCTATAAATTATTCCCTAAACAAGGAAGCCACTTCTCACTGGAGTATGTCTGTTGGAGGACAATACCAGCTTAACCATAATTTTCAGTTTCGCTTTGAGGCTGGTTTCTTTGGTGGTCGACAATCTATTTTACTATCCGCTAATTACAGATTTGGCCTATGATGAAAAGATATTTACTTTATATACTATTACTCCTTTCAGCAGCTATTTATGCTCAGGACAAAAAAGAAAAAGTGAAGGTAAGCATGCGCGATTCCCTGGATGGAGCGTTTGACATGAGCGATTACCTCATATATGCGCACGGCTTTATTGCCGTACCCACTATTATTACCGAGCCTGCCTTAGGTAGTTTCGGGGGCGCACTTGTACCCGTTTTTATCAATAAAAAAAAACCTTATGTAAATCCTAAAACCGGGAGGATAACTCCTGTGCGACCGGAAATAACCGGAGCAATGGGAATGTATACTGCAAATGACAGCTGGATGACAATGGCCTTTAGGAGCGGTACTTTTGCTAAACAGGGAATCACCTACAGGGCAATGGCAGGATATGGGAGCCTTAATATCTCTTTATATGAAACGCTACCCGGATTTGGTGAACGGGAATTTAAATTTCATTTCAACACTATCCCGGTTTATCTTCAGGCCCTTAAAATTCTTAATAATCCCAAATGGAGTGTGGGCGGAAAATATTTCTTTCTTAAAACAGAATTATCACTACCGGGAGAAAATCTTCCTCAATTTATACGAAACAAAGAGATAAACAGCATAACCAGTCAGCTTGGCGGAATCATTCAGTATGATGACCGTGACAATATCTTTACTCCTGATAAAGGCGTTAGATTACAAGGCAGCTTTTTCTGGTCAGATAATATTATTGGTAGTGATTTTGAATCATGGCGCATAAACTATTCTGCTATTGGCTATAAACCCATAACCAAAAAACTGATAGGAGGTATACGTATTGAAGGAACTAACGTTTTTGGCAGTCCTGCTTTTTTCCTGAAACCTTCTGTTGATTTAAGAGGTACTGCAAAAGGCCGTTATCAGGCCGAGAACACTTTAGTCACCGAAGGCGAGTTGCGATGGGATGCCTACAAACGATGGAGCGTTATGCTTTTTGGCGGTTTAGGCAGTGCCTTTGATAATTATAACCAGATGTTTGACAAACCTCTTGCTTACGGCTACGGAACAGGGTTTCGTTATCTTATTGCCCGTAAGTTTAAGCTACGTATGGGTATAGACGTAGCAAAGGGTAATGAACAATGGGCTTACTATATTGTTTTTGGAAGCAACTGGCTAAGATAAATTACACCACAAACCTTGGTATATCCATAGGCAGCCTTGTTAACAGCTCATAATTTAACTGGCTGCTTAATTCCCCAAACGAGGCTACTGTAATTTCCTGCTCACCCTGTTCACCTATTAAGGTTACCTTATCGTTTATCTTTACATTGGGGATATTAGTTACATCAACCACCACACAGTTCATGTTTACGGTCCCTACAACAGGGGCTCTCATTTCATTAATAAGTACATGCCCTGTATTGCTGAGGCTTCGGCTAAAACCATGAGCATACCCCACAGGTACCACAGCCACATGTATTTCCTGATGTGCAAAGTAAGATGAACCATACCCAATAAACTCTCCCGGAGGCACGAGCTTTAAACTCATTATCTTACTTTCCCAACTGATAATACGCCTTAACGGAGACTGTACCGTTTTATATTTATTAAGGTATTCTATTAAAATTTCCGGACTGGGCCAAAAGCCATACTGCATAATACCTATACGTAGCATATCATAATGCATATCGGGCAGGCGAACGGCCGCAGCACTGCAACAGGTATGAATCATATTAGGCTCGAGACCTAAATTTTTAAACTGCTTTACAGCTCTTTTGAAACTGATTTTCTGTTTTTTTACACGGAAGTAGTTGGTAATACTCTCAGCTCCTGCAAAATGCATACACAGCCCCTGAAAAACCAGTGTATCGGTATTATTCTTAAACGTATCTGCCAATTCGGGAATCATAGCCTGCTCAAACCCGGTGCGGTACATACCCGTTTCGATCTCAATGTGTACCAAAGCCTTTTTATCTGTATTAGCCGCTGCTTTTATGGCTGCATGCAGCCGCTCCATATTAAAAACATAAAACTGTATATCGTTCTCAATAGCCCATGCAAGATCTTCATCTTCTATAGCCCCCATTATCATAATGGTAGTATTTTTAGCTGATGATTGTTGTACCCTAAAAGCCTCTTCGGCATTAAATACCGAAAAATGGTTTACACCACACTGCTCAGCCATAGTTACATACTCTTCAATTCCGTGGCCATAAGCATTACCCTTTACAACGGCACTTAATTTTTTATCTTTAAAATATTCCCTTAAAAAATCCCAATTACTCTTTAAAGCATCTTTGCTTAGTTTAACATGGGTGGATTTCATCATAATTATTGTGCTTTTCTCTGTATTTCAATAAACATTTTAATTCCCGTTTGGGTTATCTCATCCGGATAATCGTATTCGGGATGATGAAGTGGTTTACAATTCTCGCCCGACCCAACACCAAACATTGCCCCCGGAAACAGGTTGGTAAACACCCCAAAGTCTTCACCAAAACGGAAACCTTCATTGAGATTTTCATATTCCAGTTGGTTCTCATCTGCAGCTTTATGGATTATTGCGACTGCATCAGGATGGTTTTGATTAGATTCAAACGGCTCAATCATTTCAAAATTTACCTGTAACCCTTCCTGCCGGGCAAGACCGGAAGCTATTGTTTTGGCTTTGGCAATGGTATCGTTAAGCCTTTGGTTATTATCGGCACGTATGGTTAAATGTACAGATCCTTCTCCTGCCGAAACACCATAAGCTTTCTCTCCCATTTCCATATATACCGGAGTGATGGTTATATATTCGGGTTTGTTTTCCATATTAAGCTGAAGGGTTTGCAGCATAAAGCTACTCATGGCAGCGGCAGGGTTTTTACCATTCCACGGTTCGGCAGCATGTGCGGTATACCCTTTAAAGTAGGCTGCAATACTTACTACACTAGAAGTAAAGCTTTCTGTTTTACATACTATTTTATGCTTTTTGAACCCCGGAAGGTTATGTAAGGCAAATACCATATCAACATCCAGCGACTTAAAAAAAGGATCATCGGCTACATTACGCGCGCCCCAGCCGTTTTCTTCCGCAGGCTGAAATAACAGGTATACATTGCCTGCCTCAGGGCGTTGTTTGGCATAATGACCCGCAACACCATACATTATAGTAGTATGTCCGTCGTGTCCGCATTTGTGGGATACCCCTGCAGTTTTGGAGTTATACGATAAATCGGTATTGGTTTCCAGTATGGGCAGTGCATCAGTATCGGCTCTCAGTAAAATATTCTTACCGGGCGCAGTACCGTAAAAACAGGCAATAATACCCGTATTGGCAATCTTTTCAAGCCTGTCGGGCTTTAAGGGCTCCAGTAAACTGAGTATGTATTTTTGAGTATTGTATTCCTGTTGTGAAATTTCAGGATTTTGATGCAAATAGTGCCTTACAGCGGTTAAGTTTTCCATAATTACTGTTTAGGCTAATAATTATACTAAAAATTAGGCAGTTAAAAAAGGATTTAGAGAACTCCTTTCCTTTTTAACATATTTAAGTAAAAGTACGGGATTTTTTAAAACCGTAATTTTTACGCAGATATATATGTTTTTACCTTACTAACTTAGCATAGCTAATCAATTGATTTACAAAACAAAACGTGGAACAGATAACCACTTAAATAAACGGGCGGTATTTATTTCTGAAAAGCCTAACGAGTAAGAAAACCAACTAAAAAATTATTAAAATTATGTCAACTCAAAATTCAGTAGAAGCAACATTAGTAGGAGGATGGACTCCTTTTCATCCGCTAACTGCACAAGATCAGGCAGTATTTGACAAAGCAATGCACGGTTTTGTAGGTGTAAAATACACTCCACAAAGCGTATCTACACAGGTTGTCGCCGGTACAAACTACCGTTTTAAATGTACAGCCTCTATGCCACCTGCAGAGGTAGTATGGGAAGCTATCGTTGAAATTTTCCAACCTCTTAACGGAGGAGCTCCTTACGTCACAGGAATTATAAGACTATAGTTTTAAAACAACAACTTTCGTCCAACGGAAAATCCGCTTTATACTGTATAGTATTGGCGGATTTTTTAGTTTCATAACCCTGCTGATTAAAAAATATTTAGCCATTGTTTAGGTTTTCACACCTCATTTTCTTGATAAATATTAGTTAACACACCTTTTAACCACCCCTTATTTTAGTTAGATTTGTACTATTAAGAGCCACGTAAAAACAAGTCTAAGAAAAAAATTATTGCAGGAAATATGGGGATGTTCGTGATAAGTAAACGAAACAACGGAGATTATAAATTTGTTTTCACATCCAGAAAGGGAAAAACGATTTTTACCAGCATAGGCTGTAAGCAAAAATCTGATTGCCAAAGGATAATAGAAGCCATAACAGAAGATGTCCATAAGTTTACTTTCAGGAAAAACGCTACACCGTCGGGCAAACATTTTTTCAGGCTCTCTATTGGCGGACTCGTACTGGCTACCAGCCGTAAGTATTCTACCCCTTTAATGCTGCAAAAAGGGATTGACGAAATTATTAAATATGTGATTACCGCCGAGATACTAGACTTCTCTGAAGGCGAATCTATTTTCCCTCCTGAAGAAGAAGTGTTTTTGAGTGAGGAAGCTAAAGCCAGTTAAGTTTTTACCAATTTTTCAGTTCACTTTCACTCAAAAATGTCCAGGCTACAATACGTGTAGTTTTATTACCTGTACCCATAGCAATGGTTTTGGTTTGGGTTACCCCTATATTGCTTAACGCCTTATAAATCCCTTTTAGATTAGCTTCTTTTGAAACAAGCGTGGTAAACCATCGACAGTTTTTGGCTGCTTTTTTACTTTCGACAATCATGGTGGCAATAAACTTATACTCCCCTCCGTCATAAATAAGTTCGTTGCTTATACCTGCAAAGTTAAGTTGCGCTGACTTTACTTTTTTTCCCTGTAGGTTTTTAAGTTTCCTTAGGGTTCCCTTTTGGGCATCCTCTGCCGAAGCATGAAAAGGAGGGTTACAAAGAGTTGCATCTATCCTGTCGGTGCTGTTTATTATACCTGTAAAAATATGTTTAGGGTTTTGCTGTTGCCTAAACTCTATATTTCCCTTCAGTTTATCATTAGATTCGGTTATCTTTTTTGAAGATGCTATAGATTCCGCACTAACATCACAGGCTATAAACTTCCAGCCATATTCGGCTACCCCAAGTATAGGATAAATACAGCTCGCGCCAACCCCTACATCAAGGCAGGTAACAGTATCCCCCACAGGGATTTTACCGTTATTCCCTTCTGCAAGCAAATCGGCCAGATAATGAATATAATCTGCCCTCCCGGGTATGGGAGGGCACAGGTTTTCATCAGGAAAGTCCCAATACTCAATACCATAATAATGGTTAAGCAGGGCTTTGTTTAATAGCTTTACCGCTTTTGGATTGGAGAAGTCAACCGATTCATCGCCAAACTTATTCGGTTTAATATAACCTGCCAGTTCAGGGGTACAGACTTTAAGCGCATCCAAATCATATCGCTCCCTGTTTTTATTGCAGGGATGTAATTCTGATTTCTGCTGTTTGCTTTTATCTGTAGGCATATTATTTCTTTTGGCGGAATAGTTAATTATCCGGCATCAAAATTCGGTAAAAAAACGGTATAAAGCCAACGCTAAACTATTAAACCCTTAACAAAGCCCTAAAGCCCCTGGCAGCATAATACGATTCGGCACCATTATGATACATAAAAACCGTATCGTAACGACGGTCGCAAAACACGGCTCCGCCCAGTTGCCTTATACTATCGGGCGTTTTAACCCAACTCGATGTTTTGGTGTCAAACTTACCCAGTGTTTGCAACTCCCTGTACTGTTCTTCGGTTAAAATCTCTACGCCCATAGCCGCTGCAACATCAAGAGCACTGTCTTTAGGCTTATGTTCTTTTCTTGACTCAAGTGCGGCACGGTCGTAACAAAGGCTCCTGCGTTTTGGGCTTTCGGGAGAACAATCGTAAAAAACATACTCGCCTGTTTTGGCATCAAACTCTACAACATCAGGCTCGCCTCCAGTTTCTTCCATAGCGTCTAGCGACCATAGTTTATTAGGATTGGCCTCCAGCTTTTCCTGCACCTTATCCCAGCTTATACCCTTATGCCTCGCCATATTTTTCTCAAAACGGGTTTTGAGTACCTTTAATAATTCCTGCGACTGATCTTGTGATAATTGATTTTTACTGCTCATTACTTATCGTTTTTAGTTGGTTTGTTTTTCTTGATTCAGGCCTGAAATACCATGATAACACGGTAAGCACTATCAATAATACCGGACCAAACAGTTCTCCCGCCGGACTGCCTGATACAAAATGAGACACAACTGCCCCCGTCATGGCAAAAAAGAACCCCGCATAAGCCCATTCCTTAACAACAGGCATTTTAGGAAGGAGTACTACCACTACTCCTAAAATTTTCCATATCCCTAAAATTGTGAGAATATAAACCGGATAGCCTAACTGGGTTATCTTAGCTACTTCATCTTTTATTTTCAATAGCTGCACTATCCCTGTAGAAAGCATGCCTAAAGCCAGCCAAATGGTAGCAATCCAGTAAATGATTTGATTACGTTTAGTCATAACTCCCCTATTTTAGTTTTTCTGTTATTTCCTGTAGTCGGTTATGTGCCATATTAAGCCCCTGTGCAAACGGAAGCTGAAGCATTTGGTTTCGCATTGCTACCGACCTGTACACGATATGCATAGTAAGCTGACTGGTATCATTAGTCAGTTTTTCAAACTCCAAAAACTCCAACTGCACCTCAAAAGGAGTGTTTTCCATTTCGAAGGTGCGTACTATCTTTTTATTTGGTTCAAACTCATGAAAGGTACCATTAGCACTAAATACCACATGGCCTTCGGGACTGGTAGTTTCAAACCTGTAACTGCCATGTTTTTTAGCTTCCAGCTTTACTATGTTTGTTCCCATCCACTCTGCAAATAAACCGGCATCTTCATAAGCTTTGAAAAGAAGTTCTACCGGTAAATCAAACTTTCGGGTAATTACAAGCTCCTGCCGGTTGTCTTCGGCATGAATTTTTGTTTTTAATTCCATTATTGTTCGTTTTTTGATTGATAATTCTTCATTACATCCTCAAGCCTGTTAAACCTTTCATCCCACATTTTACGAAACGGTTCAATAAACTCAGCAATCTCTTTCATCTTTTCGGGGTTTAGGTGATAGTATATCTCCCTCCCGTTTTGCTCAGGCCTTAACAACTGGCATTCGGTAAGTATCTGTAAGTGTTTTGAAACAGTAGGTCTTGCGGTATCAAAATTTGAGGCTATAGTACCTGCGGTCATTGCCTGTGTAGCCACCAGCATAAGAATCGACCTTCTTGTAGGGTCGGCTATTGCCTGAAAAACGTCACGTCTTAAATTCATTGCGTAGTTATTTGACTACAAATATATATGTAGCTATTTAACTACGCAAATAATTTCAGAAAAAAGATTAAAGATCAAGGCTTTTAAAAAAACTCTGATTCTAAACAAAGATTTTTTAACTTGTGGAGAAGATGGGACAATTATCGAACTTTTTCATGAAGGATTTAGATGCTTTTCTTTTATAATAAAATTAGTGCTAAGGAGGGCATAGTATAACTTCCGTCGTTCTATGGTTTAGGTTTCAAAAGCTTGAATCAGCCTAAAGAATCTTAGGATGTATTGAAGTTGCACATTTTTAAGAAAATATTAAATATTAATCGCTTAACAAATTGAGTTGATCAATTAACTTAAGAAATTCTTCCCGTTTATTTTTGCTTATTATGGCTGTATGATTTTTTAATTTAATTATATTACCTTCAATGCTGTCTATATGATTAATATTGACAATGTGAGAACGATGAATTCTATAAAAATTGGAGGGAAGCAACTCTTCTAATTTGCTCATAGACTGCAATGACATAATTTTTTTTCCCTGAACGGAAATAATTTTCACATAAGGTCCCTGACCATTTACTACAATTATATCTTGAAATGCAATACTGATGATTTTACTATCAGCCTTAATAAAAAGTTTATCTGTAGTTTGAGAAGGTAAAGTTTTAGAGGAATCATTTATTTTAGAATCTTTTAAAGAAATAACTTTGGTAATAGCTTTATAAAAACGCTCAAAATCTATTGGTTTTAATAAGTAATCCATAACATCCAATTCATAGCTCTGTACAGCATACTCAGAATATGCAGTAGTAAGAATAGTGGCTGGCCTGTTAGGTAAAATTTTTAGAAAATCAAGACCTGTCAGGTCAGGCATTTGAATATCAAGAAATAAAATATCTATATTATATTGCTTAATATGATTGAGCGCCTGCAGAGCAGAATTACAGGAAGCCACCAGTTCCAGCTCAGGTACTTTACCAATATAATCCTCAAGGATTTTTCGGGCAATAGGTTCATCATCAACAATAAGACATTTTAGTTTCATAATTTTATCTTTAAATTAAGTTGATAAATATGGTTTTCCCTGGTTATATCAACTTCATGTTTTTCAGGATAATTAGCTTTTAGAAGTTTTAGTGAATTTGTAAGTCCGATTCCCATATGATTCTTTGAAATTCCTTCAAGGTCTTCTTTAAAGGTATTTTCTGTTCTAAAAATAAGTTCATTATTGTCTACTTCAAGACTAATTTTTATCCAACCTTCTGTATTAGTTTCTAAGTCGGAATGTTTAAAGCAGTTTTCAATAAAGTTTATAAGAATCATAGGCGCAATCATATGACTGTTTGTAATTCCTGCATGGTAAAAATCCACATTCTGAGAATCTTCGTGTTTAAGTAATTGTATACTCAAATAATGTTCTACCAGTTCTTTCTCCTTAGTCAGTAGTACTTTGTGCTGGTTACAATCATATAGCAAATAGCGTAATAACTTTGACAATTTTGAAATCATTTGGGCAGCTCTTTCATCTCTCAGGTAAGCTAGCCCGTAAATATTATTCAGAGTATTAAACAGGAAGTGTGGACTAATTTGACTTTTTAATAATTTCAGTTCAGCCTCAGCTTTTTCTGCTTTCTGCTCAATTTTTTGAACAGCATTATGATAATAGACACGTGCTATACGGATACTGGCCATAAAGAATACTCCAAGTATCACCATTAATACCCATAATGCTATTCTAACTGATTTGGGTGCATATTGGTTACTGATTTGTGTTAATCCCAAGGCTTTAGCCATAAAGGTATGTGAATAAATCCCGATTCCGAAGAGAATGATATTTATACCAATTAATAGCTCTAATTTTCGGTTTAGTTTACCTTCTTTCGCTAAGTATTCAGGAAAGAGCTTATAACCAAAAAGCCATATAGTAAGTGAACCAAAAAAAACATAAGTAATCAAATAGTATATAGTATCTGCAAAACTTCTCTGAAAGGTCAATACAAAACTGATAGCTATATGCATCCCAAACCAAAAGATGTAAGGTCCGGCTTTGAGAAATTGCTCTGTTTTTGATAATGCTTTACTCATGACACAAAATTAAAATCATATTTAATTGATTCATAATCTAATATATGAAATAAAGATTTAAGAGCATGAATGCTCTATTTTGATAATTAAAAGTCTTTGTTAACTTCAATATCAATTCAGTTCATTTATATGAAAGTTTCGTAAATTTTTTTTGTTGTCGATTTGTAATGAAAATAGTTTTGCCTCGAAATTAAATTATATAATGATGAAAAATAGCATTCATTTAATCACAATTATTCTTTTAGTAATGTCAACACATCTCTTCGCTCAAAATAAGCAAGATGAAATTGTTGCAGTTTGGGATACAGGTGAAATAAAGGTTGAAATCTACAAAAAAGATAGAAAATACATAGGAAACCCTATAAACTCAGAAGGAGAGCGAAATCAACAAATCGAAGTACTTAACCTGGAGTATAAAGAAGGTAAATGGGTTGGTAAAATATATTCTAAAAAGAGAGGAAGGCTATTAGACGCTCAATGTCAGGTAAAAGGAGATAAGTTGCTTATTGAGATAACTGCACGTTTAATATCTGCAAATCTGAAGTGGAGTCGGGTTGAATGATGATTACAGATTTAAATTTGTTTTTATGAAGTATTCAAAACTAATCTAAAATGAAAAAACATATTTTTTTGGTTGTTTTTTTAATAACTACAAAAGTTATTCTTGCCCAGGAAAGTAAGTACTATTTTGGAATTTCCTACGGGAAAAGTTTTCCGATAGGGAATTTTAAAGACGATGACATCCATAATTCAGATGCAGGTTTTGCAGAAAACGGTAAGAAGTTAGATATCTATGCCGGAAATGTTTTAAATGAAAGTGTGATTTTAACATTTACTTTTCGTTATCAAACTTTCGATACAGATATTGATGCACTATTTAAAGATTTGGAAACAAACAATCAAGGGACAAGCTTTACAGGTAGTTCAGATTCCTGGCAAACCTATTATCTTTTAACAGGTGTAGCATATAAAGTAAATATCAGTGAAAAATTCAGTTTTTATCCACGCGTTGGATTAGGGCCTATGCTCGTTTCCAATCCTAAATTCTCAATAACCGGAACTAATGGGAACATCAATAAAGAAGTAAATCGTTCGAGTAAAATGGGAATTGGATTGGGTTATGAATTTGGCATCGGATTTAAACGTGATATAGGTAAGAACCTTTGTTTAATTCCAACCTTTACTTTTAGTAGTGGTTTTGTCAAAATTTCTGATGTTGAGACCACTAATGATAATACAGTTACAACTTCAAATTATAAACCTAAAATTTTGACATTTAATTTAGGACTATCTCTAGCCTATAAATTTTAAATTATAATATAATGAATAAAATCAAACAAGCTACTCTAATCAAAAGGCTAATCTTTTGTATGGCATTTTTTTGCTCAATAACTGCAAGTAATGCTCAGGAAATAACAGCACTTTACAAACAGGTTAACAAATCTGTTGTAACTATAATAACAGAATCCAGAATCCTTAATGATAATCAACAATTAGTAAAGGATGAGAGTATAGGCTCAGGTGTTCTGATTTCAAAAAAAGGAGAAATTTTAACTGCTGCTCATGTAGTGGATAATGCAGAAAACATTACTGTTAAATTCATGAATGGAGAAGAAATACGGGCAAAAGTTATTAAGTCTGCTCCTGTTGCGGATATTGCGTTATTGGAACTGTATTGGATGCCTAAAGAGTATGAAGTGGCTAAAATTGGCAACTCAGATGAGGTATCTGTAGGAGAACAAATTCTTATTCTTGGAGCTCCTTACGGTATAGAGCACTCTCTTTCTGTAGGCTATATTAGTGGTAAGCGCAAACAAGTGACAAGAACTTCCGAATTCGTCATTAATGAACATTTTCAAACAGATGCCTCTATTAATAGAGGAAATTCCGGTGGGCCAATGTTTAATTTGCAAGGTGAAGTCATTGGAATTTCAAGCTATATTATTACAGAATCAGGAGGTTTTCAGGGCTTGGGTTTTGCAGCTACCTCTAATTTGGCCAAAAAATTAGTAATAGACGGTAATAGAAGATGGACAGGAATAAGCGGTTTCATTTTAGATGAAAAATTAGCATGGATTTTAAATGTGCCCATTAATGGAGGAATACTTGTTGAATCTGTAGTCAGATTTTCACCGGCAGATTTTGCGGGAATTAAAGGCGGATTTGAAAATATTGATATCAACGGAGAGCGATTAATTGCCGGAGGTGATATTATCCTTTCTGTAAATGGTTTTCCATTAACAAGAGAATCTTTTGAAAATCTGGATGAGGATAATCTAGATAAATCAAATTTCTTTGACCAGAATGTATTTGTGCTTAAAATTTGGAGAGGAGGAAAGGTTGAAGAGGCCAAAATTAAATTTGAGGACCAGAAGTAATATTACAACTTAAAAATAAAAAAATATGAAATTAAATATCAATCAATTACATTTCATAAAAATTGAGAAGCTTAGTAATTCATATATTGTTTCTTTAATTGATACCAAAGAATATGAAATAATTAAAGGATATGGTAAAACTGTAGTTGACGCTTTTAATGATATGCATCATAATTTAATATAGTTTGTGTTTTAAAGCTTAGGTTTACTTTTGAGTTATTGGGATGTTGAAGAGAGATATGGTATTCAGGTTTGCTTCGATTTTGTTATATAAATAACAAAAAATCGCCTTTTGCAAACAGCAAAAGGCATTTGTGGACTTTCCCGGACAATTTTCGAACACCTTCATAGAAGATTTGCTACTGTTGGCAAGGCTTCCGGCATAATGGTATTTATATTTTAAGATAATGTTATGATGTGTTAAGAAAGAAAACTTGCATTGATATTATTTTTTTCTCGCAACAATGATACGAGAAATAGCTGTTTAAATAATTTAGTAATCTCGTCAGTTTTCACCTCTAATAAGAATAATTTAAGACCAGAACAAATCCATTGAGAACTATATGACATTCTCTTTCCGGCATTAAATTAACTGTTATATTTTACTCATTTACCGAGCTGTACAACAAAGCGATTTTGAGCCGTACAGCCAACTCTCGGTTTTATTACAAGCGTAATTTTGTAGGTAAGGTTTAGATACACCAAAGCTTTGTAATTAATCCTATAATTTTTATTAAAATGAGAAACGTTCTGATAACCGGAGCTAATAAAGGCCTGGGCTATGAATTGGCCAGACACCTTATGAGAGAAGGCAATTATGTGTATCTAGGTTGCCGTAATATTGAACAGGGAAAGAAGGCACTATCCGACCTGCAAAAAGAAGGATTGCATAACGGTGAGCTGCTGGAGATTGATATCTCGAACCAGGAGTCTGTTAGGAGTGCCGCTGAATTATTTGACAATAATGGAAACAAGTTAGATATACTTATAAATAATGCCGGTATACTGGGAAAGAGGCAAAATCAGGATGAACCGCTCAATATTGATGACGTACGGGAAGTGTTTGAAACCAACTTCTTTGGGACGGTTATGATTACCGAAGCTTTTTTACCGTATTTGAGGGAATCCTCGCTACCTGTAACTGCAAATGTCACCAGCGACCTGGCCTCACTGACATCCCATAAGGATCCCGACTGGATACTTTATAAGGCCAAATCAATATCGTACGGGCCATCTAAAACTGCACTAAATGCCTATACGGTGGCCCTGGCGTACGAATATAAAGATTTGAACTTTAAGATTAACTGTGTAACCCCGGGTGGACGGCTACAGAATTTAATGGTTCAGTGGTGGCAGGACACCTGCAGAAAACTGTCTGATACTGGCTCGTTACGCTATGCTTGACAATGATGGTCCTACAGATTGCTTCTTTGGCGAGAAAGGTGAATTACCATGGTAAACCAAGGAGTTGCATTTTAGCTGAAAAGTAATCCGTTATTAATCCTTATCAGGATTTAAAAAGGCCGGTTAATCCGGCCTTTTAAGTATTTTATTGCTGAATAATTGTCTTTACTTCCAAAAAGTCCTCAAGGCCGTATGTTTCGTTCTCCCGTCCGATTCCAGAATCCTTGTAACCTCCAAAGGGGGCAAGCGGATCGTGTTTTAAGATATTAATAAGTACACGCCCCGTATTTAATTGCACTGCAATTTTCCTGGCATGTGACAAATCTTGTGTACTAATATAAGCCATTAGCCCGTAAGGTGAGTCATTGGCTATCGCAATGGCTTCCTGTTCGCTGCTATATGTTATAACACTCAATACAGGTCCGAATATTTCCTCGCGAGCGATTCGCATCCGGTTGCTAACCCCTGTAAATATTGTGGGCTTAACATAATATCCCTCATGGAGACCTTCAGGTTTTCCGGGACCGACAAAAAGTAATTTGGCTCCCTCATTCAGTCCTATAGTAATATAGCTCTGAATACGATCGTATTGCTTTTTACTGGCGAGCGGACCTATTTTGACTCCCTGGGTTTGTGGATGGCCGACAGCAAAGGTAGGGGCTAGTTCAAGAAGCATACGTTCTACTTCAACTAGCCTTTTTCGGGAACAAGTAGCCTGGAACCGGCAATACAGACCTGATAGACTGTCTAGAATTTCCTCTTAAGAAAACTTCAGCCATAAATTGCTGCTAACGTTTATACAATGTTAGCTGTAGCTTTTTTTATTCGCCATTTTATATATTTCTCAAATATTGTTCCATTAAATTTATATGCGCCATTTTCGTGAGTGCCCAGCCAAAGTTCCCCGTTGTGTTGTCTTTGTATATGCTGAATAAAGCAATTTGTTTGGACTTTTCTTGAATTGGATAATGTGTAATTTTAGTTCCGTCATATTTCCAAACTCCATCACGATAAGTTAAAAACCACAAATTGTTCTCGTTGTCTCTTACCGTTGAAAGATACTCATTTAGGCCTATTGTATTTTTTCCATCTAAACTACCTATGCTTTCATGTCTTGTATAAAACTTATTGCTTTTTAAAGTTGTGCTGTCGTATACACTATAACGTTTTTCGGTATTGAACCAAAAGTCGCTATTTTTGTCTTCAGTAATTGAACGCACTCCATTTGCTCCTTCATCGCGAAACTCTGTCTCATCTTCTTCTGTAATCCATTCGAATGATTTTCCATCGTAATGACACACTCCAACTGGATTTGTACCAAACCAAATGTTTCCATTTCTGTCTTGTTTTTGAGGGTAAAAATTACAACATAATGGTTGACTATAAATAAGTGTCTCCTTTTTTACCATACAAATTAACCTTATTTTTACTGGTTTTCTCACTTATACAGTTTCTTATAGATAACCATTCCTCGTTATAAAATTAAAACCATGAGATAAAATATTTTTTTGCAATACCATCAACAAGCGCCTTAGATTTACCATTATTTTTGTCTGGAGAATATATTCGCCTGCTTCTTTATTATAATCAAACTTACCAATCATATCAGTCTTATCCCAGTGGTTTTATACAAAATGAAGTTTCCTGACTCTTCATCGTAATGATATATCTCTTCCACCGGGATCAACATACTTAATTGGATTATTTTTACAATAAACGTAAGAACTCCAGCCAGGTTATTTATCTGCCAATGTATATACTCCATTTAGAATCATAATACCTAGCACTGTAGGCATACATGTTAAGCCTCAGCTCGTCTTGCAGTTCCTTGCCGTTATACTTACAAGAATTTGAAAAGTTGTCCAAAGAACGTTTTAAAGTATAAACCTATAATTTAATTCTCATATCCAAAAGTAAATCTTCAAAACTGAAATTAACACCAACAAGCTTTTACTAAAACAAATTGTTCGACGATTTAATCGCTTAAGATGAGTTCTTAAAGTTAGATTCTTCCTTTCAATATTATTGGTACCAAACCGTTTTACAGAATGTAAATCCCCATCAATCAAATATCTATAGTTCTTTAATTTATCAGTAAATACCTTTTTAGCTTCTGATAATTTTAAAGTATCCACGACACGACTCAGCGTTTTATTTGTTCGTTTTCCAACATTAAAACTCACAACAGTTTTAGACTTCTTATCTAAAGCATAAACCAACCATATAAAATTTCTTTTGTGCCTGATGTAAGTACACATTTCGTCAACCTCATAAATTTTCCCTCTACTAATAACTGGCTGATGAATATTTCTGGCAATTGAAACAATTCTTTTCAATACTGTTGTAGTTGAAATTTTCAATATTCTTGCCGTACTTCTTATTCCCAAACCTTCTTTGGTAAAAATGATAATGTTTTTATTTGTGCTTGGTTTACAAGCATTGTAATTGTATTTATTTTGTTGTCCTTTTCTGCAAATAGTGCATTTATAGCGTTGACTTCCATTAATTTGAAATCCATTTTTAATACATTTTCCATTACAAAAATTACATTCGATTTTTACCACCTATTTTGATACATTAAGTTATTATAAAACATTTTTAAGGCTCTTTAAAACCTTAAAAATAAAAGAGACGACCTGTTAGTCGTCTCTTTTTTAATCAAAATTTTTAATTTAACACTGTTTTTCAAATGGTTACATTGTAATTTTATCAAAACACCTAATCTGATAAATCATCTAAGATATCATCTAATGCCTTCTGTCCAATAGGGTACATCATAAAAGTATTGATCTAAACTTTTATTTATATACTCATATTCAAATTTATTTTTTATGTTATCTATTAATGTTAAAAGTTCTGAATAACGCAGATTATTTAAATTCAAATTTATATTCATTTCATTTATTTTTTTTGCTTTTTCAATATGTACTTGTTTATCTTTATATGTGTATTTATAAATATGAAACTCCTTTCCTCCTAACATGGATATTGAGTAAATTGGCATCATTTTATCATCCAAAACATATAAAGCATAGGGTGCAAAATCTCTAGCTTTAAAATCTGGTGAAATGGAGACTACTGCAAAAATAAGCTTATACTTTTTGTCAAATAAAATTCTTGTTTTATTATAATCTGTTACTACTTTATAATTTCTATCTGAAAAAATTACTTTACATCTTTCCAAACGATCTTTTGAATAATCATTAAATGTTGAATCACATATATAAGCATTATCGATAAGTTTGTTAATATCTGATAGAGTAGTCAATTTAATTTCTTTATCCATACATTCATTTTCCTGACAATTACAACTTATTACAAATAATGTAATAATACTACTTAACATTTTCATCATAATTTTATCTTTTTAGTTCCTTCTATTCTTTGCTTTCCAAAATAATCATTTGTTCCAAGGTTCTGTGTAATCATACCTCCCTTACTACTAATTGTAACATCATAAAAATAATTTTTTACTCCCTGCTTATTCATCCATAAAAACCCACCCCATTTTTGACGATGTAAGCCTTGATCAAAAATAAAACTGTTATATTCAAGTGTAGGACATGAACTTGAAAGAGTATAATTTAAAAATAAATTTCTATTCGAATTCCCAACAAAAAAATCAGAAAATTTATCCAATGCATTTTTTCCTTCGTCATGAAGAGGTCTATCAGGCTGTAGAGAATCTCCTACAATTGAACAAGCTGTAAAAAGTATATTAGCATCATCTGTTAATAACCCCCTTATATATTGTAATGATTTATTTTCTTTAGGGTCAACCGTGCTGTCTTTAAATGTATTATCTAAAAACGCTTCACCTGTTGTTCCATGTGACCTCCATACTAAATTTTAATAACACCTTTTTTATTACCATACATGCTTTTTAGTATATCTTCGGTCTCTTGTGGATTTGAAACAGCAATCCAATCATATTCTCCAGATTCTTCATTCATTTTTTTATAATCAATAGATTTATTATCAAGTGTAAAAATTAATAAATTTTCGCTACCAGTTAATTTCCCTTTTTTAGGGTCTATCGGATCCTCTCCTTCCATTCCAGTAGGATCAATATATCTAATTGGATTATTTGCACAATAAGCATAAGAACTCCAGTCAGAATACTTCTCCGCCAATGGATCTACTCCTATAAACATACTCCATTTTGGGTCATAGTATCTGGCTCCATAGTAATAATTCCCAGTTTCCTCATCATATTCCTTACCGTTAAACTTAAACGGCGTGTTAAAGGAATTGATATGCTCGTCAACCAGCATTTCTCCAAAAGG